>CAZYJQ010000142.1:0-3390 GCA_964647835.1 uncultured Desulfovibrio sp.
CCAGCCAAGTAAGAGATGACGAAGAGCCAGTCTTTAAAGTGTTGCTTTAAAGACTGGCTCTTTTCTTTGTCGTGACAACTACAACAGGCTGAAAGAAGAAGATTGAACAAGAACTCTATAAAAAAGAAACCATACTGTTTATTGCCTTTATTCCCAAGAATCCGAAGGCTCTCAACAGGTGAGTAGCTATTCTTTTATGGCTTTCCCAATCTTCTCTAAGAGCTTTGAAAGTTTATGGATATTGATGGGTTTCTCAAGATAATAGTTCGCTCCAAGGGTATTCACAAAATGACTTTCCAGTTCAGCCATGGCATGAGCTGATAGAGCAACTATGGGAATATTGCGATTAAACCCATTCGGGCCCGTACCATCCCCCATAGACCTTGGCAAAGCTTCCCCACTCCCGTCAGTTTCAAAAAGGGACATGTCGCCCTTTCGAATGCGCTCTATTAACTCTTCGCCATCCATGCCGGGCATTTGAATGTCTGTAATAACACAGTCAAAGGAATTATTTTGGAGAGCTTTGAGGGCTTCGATGCCATTTTCAACACAAAAAACCGTATGTCCCATTTTTTGGAGCATAGTTTTTATGGTAAACTGGTTTACAGCATCGTCTTCGGCAACTAAAATGAAGAGTTTATGTTGAAAAACGCTAACCGTAAAAGGGTTCTCACAAACAAGCTGAGAAGCCTGACCTCGCTTAAAAGGGATAGTGAGGTAAAAAGATGTTCCCTCGCCCGGGACGCTGTCGATACACAACGAGCCGTTCATGACCGTTACCAAACGGCTGACAATGCTCAAGCCTAAGCCCACACCGCCGTATTTGCGCGTCAAGGATGAGTCCAGTTGGGTAAAGGCCTTATAGATGGTAGATATTTTATCTTCTGGAATTCCAATTCCCGTATCATGAAATGCCATAAAGATATTGACTGTGTTGTCTTTTTCTATAGGGAGCATACTACATTCAAAGGATATTGAACCGCTACTGGTAAATTTAAACGCGTTGCCGATGAGGTTGAGAATAATTTGGCGTAACAAGGCCTCATCACCAATGAGAGCCGAAGGAATATTCGCATCTAAATTCGTTGAAAATTCAATATCCAGTTGCGAGGCTTTGTGGGTAAAAATACTTAAGGTGGACTGAATAGAAGCGGGGAAATTAAAGGTAGAATCCACAACCTCATAGTGGCTTGCCTCAATACGGGCGATATCAAGGATATCAGATATTATCCTCATGAGCCCCCTTCCCGAATCAGCGGCAACCTGAACCCATTCTTGTTGCTCTTCACCCAAGGAGGATTGCTGTAAGAGTTGGAGCATGCCCAGTATACCGTTGAGGGGAGTTCTCAGCTCGTGACTTACATTGGCCAAAAACATATCTTTGGCTTGGTTTGCGGCCTCTGCCTGTTCTTTGGCCTTTTGGAGAAAATCCCTTGCCCAGCGCCTGCGTAGATGGAGCCAAGCACCGCCTAAAAAAAGCTCAAGCTGCCGTAAGTCTCCTTCGCCATAAGAGTTCCCTTTATTAGCGACACGAGCCAAACAGACGAGTTTTCCTTCATCGACGACAGGGGCAATCATATAGCGAACGGCCTGTTTGCCGTTAGAACAAATAAAGGGTTTGTCAACCTTATTCACGATAAAAGGATTTGCCTCCTTCCCTGAGAGCCGCACCTGTTGAAATCCCTCAATGCGTTCAAGGTCTTCGAGGGGAACATTTTTACGAACCACCACCCCCGAAGGCCCTTGTGACCACAACTCGTAATGCTCAGAATCCATATCATAAAAAGCGAGCATACCTGTCTCGCTCTCCGTGAGTTGAATCATTTGACTAAGGGCGTAGGTTAAAACCGCGTTGATAGGAAGGGAATACATGTAGGACAGGCGATAAAGAGCCGAAGACCTCGCTTCGTTAAGGTGTATGGCCTGCTCTGCCGCGTGCATGGCGGTAACGTCTTTAACAATACAACCAATATTATCCAAACCCGATGGGAAAGCGCTAATTTCTAACAAAATGGGTTTTTCTTTACTCTTCATGCAATAGACAACAGGTTTATTGCGAACGGCAACTTGCTGTAAACAAATTTCCCATTGTTCATAGTCGTTCCCCACCAAGGACTTCAAGTCTTGGCCGATATACTGACGAAAGCTGGTTCCATACATGGAGGCTAAGGCATGGTTCATGACAATGACTGAAAAAGGCTCAGATTCATCTATGCCCTCACTATGGCGTGAGGAAAGCGACTGAACCAGAATAAAGCCATCCATGAGATTGCTAAAAAGCGTATAAAAATTTTCCACGAGATAGTGGGTACTTTGCGTATCCCAAATCAAAATATTGACAGATTCTTCACCTGCGCCAGAAGAATCCTTGGAGAAATCTTTTTTTTCAGAAATATTTTTTTCTGGCCAAAACTGCATAACCGCCGGAATGGTGGTGTTATTATAAAAAGTTAAGTCGGTTTTACACTTACGTGGTTCTTTACTACGGAGCACTTCGGCTACTTCATGCTGTATGCGCGCGTAGCTTGGAGGATCAAAGAAAATACCCAAGGGAATATTTTTGAGGTTTTCAGGATTTATATCAGTATAATGATACGCACCGGGGCTTATATCCGTTATGATGAACTCTGAGTTAACTAGGAGAGAAACGCTGGGGAACCCAATGCGAGCGTCATTTAAAATGTCCAGTTCCTTTTTAAAGAAAATCTCTTTCTCTTTAAAATACGTCATGTCCATGCCAAAACAACTTAGCTTCACCACCTTGTTGTTGGGAGAACGTTGAACGATAAAGGCCACTTCAATCCACTGGATTTTCCCATTGTTAGTCACACGCAAGGTAATGCGAGTGCACCGTTCATCACTTGCCAGAAAAATTTTGAGTTGATTGGTGACAAAATGCAAATCACGCGGGTCTAAGCGAGCGTAAAGAGTTTTTAAAGGATTTTCTGCGTTATACTTCACAATCCCAAACCAGTTATTCCAAGCAGCCGAGGTAATGACGCTTCTTTTCTCGACGTTCCACTGCAAGGTGCCGATATTGAGCATATCGAGCAGGAGAGACTGGTTTGACGGGATGGGCTCTATGGAAAAAGTGCTGTTTTCATGGCCTTCTCGTTTTAAAACATCCCCCTCCTCTTCCCCCGTTAAAAAACTGGGCAGAGTTCCTGATTGTTCCTTCCCATAGGCCGCAAGGGCCTCTTCCAACGAGGCGACCTGTTGACGGGCTCTGGTGAGTTTAGCCTGCAAGACGTCATGAACACTATTGCGTTGAGCCATTCAATTATCCTTCATTATATGGCGGCAAGCTGACCGCCACTCGTTCCCGCGCTCGCCAAAATAGCCGGTATGACGGTGTATAATATCCAAATACCCAGCCCAAGTTTTACCATG
>CAZYJQ010000143.1:0-3368 GCA_964647835.1 uncultured Desulfovibrio sp.
CGACTACCGTATGTGGAAAGCTTACTCGAGGTATATTGAAGAAAGTGGACCGAACTGAAACCTGAATCTTTGGTTTAAAGCATTCCAGATGTTTTAAGGGTAAGCCCAAAGAAAGTTTCGCTGAACGGTTTTGTCCTCACCCTTTATTTCTTCATGATTATTAGCCAATGTACTGTTAAGGAGAAAAGAATGGCTCAAGATTTAGATGCTCTTATTAAGTCTGACGTCGAGAACGTATGGCACCACCTGACCCTGCACACAGGTTCTGCTCCCATGATTATTGAATCTGCCCAAGGTCTTCGCATTAAAGACATCCACGGCAAAGAATTTTTGGACGCTACCTCCGGTGGTGTTTGGTGTGTTAACGTTGGCTATGGCAGACAAGAGATTGTTGACGCCGTAAGCAAGCAAATGAGCAAAATGCCTTACTACGCTCCTTCAGCTGGTAACCTTCCCACCATTGCTTTCTCTGAAAAATTGCTCACCCACATGCCCGGTCTGGCTCGTGTATACCAGTCTAACAGTGGTTCTGAAGCAAACGAAAAAGCTTACAAAATGGTTCGTTTACGCGCTTATGGCAGCGAAACCCCTGAAAAGAAAAAGATTTTGTATCGTTACCGCGACTACCACGGAACCACCATCGCAACTTTGAGCTCTGGCGGTCAGCCTGAGCGCAGAGAATGCTTTGGCCCCTTTGTTGACGGTTTCGTAGAAGTTCCCCATGCTTGCTGTTACAGATGTGACTATGGCAAAAGCTATCCTGGCTGTAACCTCGAATGTGCTAACGCCATTGAAGACATCATTCTTAAAGAAGGCCCAGACACCGTTGGCGCAGGTATCTTCGAACCCATTACTGCCGGTGGCGGAATCATCCCTCCTGTAAAAGAATACTACAAGAGAGTTGACGAAATCTTCAAGAAGTACGGCATCCTCATGATCATGGACGAAGTTGTTTGTGGTATGGGCCGTACGGGTACCATGTTTGGCTACCAGCATTACGACGTCACCCCTGACATCGTAACCATGGCTAAAGGTGTTGCCAGCGCATACATGCCTATCTCTTGCACAGTCACCACTGAAGACGTGTTTAAGAGCTTGCAGCGCGGTACTGATAAGCTTGACTACTTCCGCGACATCAGCACCTATGGCGGAACCGCCACCTGTGCTAGCGCAGCTTATGTAAACCTTGAAATCATTGAAAAAGAAAAGCTTCTGGACAACGTAGTTTCCATGGGTAACTACCTGCTCGACGGTCTCAAAGAGATTGAAAAAGAGCATCCTAACGTTGGTCAGGCCCGTGGTGTTGGTCTGTTGACCGGTATTGAACTGGTTGTTGACAAGGGCACCAAAGAGCCTCTCCCAGAAGAAAAAGTCATCGCAATTTGTGGTGAAATGGCAAAAGAAGGCGTTCTTGTTGGCCGCACAAACCGTAGCTTCCCCAACATGAACAACGTTATCAACATCGCCCCTGCTTACATCGTAACCAAGGCCGACATTGATATTATCGTAAAAACCCTTCGTGGTGCCATTAAGAAAGTATTGGGCTAATAAGTCCAGTCACTTTCAATAAAAAAAGACGCGGAGGCAGGCCGCGTCTTTTTTTATTGTCCGCTTTTGGGAAGTGGCGGACTGGAGGCTAAGAAATTTTAATATCGAGACTCTGTGCTTTTCTTACCACAGTTGACTGGCTTACGCCAAGGATTTTTGCGGCCTTATATGTGCTGCCCGCCTTTAAGAGAGCGTTGCGAATCATGGTAGTTTCCAGTTGCTGCACGGCGGTTTTAAGGTCTTCAACGATATCTTCGTCTTCGGTGGCGCAGGGTTTTATTTGTGGGGGCAAGTCGCGTGGCTTAATGATATTTCCTTCAGCCATGACAGCCAAAAACTCTACAGTGGCATGGAGTTCACGGACGTTGCCGGGCCAAGGATAGGCCACAAGATGGTCAATTATTTTGGGTTCGAAATATTTATTGATGCCATAGCGCTTACAGGCTTCTTCAAGGAAATGGTAAGCCATGGGCGGAATGTCTTCGGTTCTTTCGCGCAAAGGGGGAACTGTGGCGGTTAAAACCCGCAGACGATAGAACAAGTCCTCACGGAATTTTCCTGTTTCCACCAGCTCCTCAAGGGGGCGGTTGGTGGCGGTCACAATTCGAACATCCACAGTTATCTGCTTAGTTCCACCTACCCTGTGGAAGGTGAAGTTGTCCAGGACATGCAGTAGTTTCGCTTGCATGGCAATGGGAAGTTCGCCAATTTCATCAAGGAAGAGGGTGCCTGTATCAGCCATTTGAAAGAATCCCTTTTTCCCTTCGGTGTTGGCCCCTGTGAAAGCGCCTTTCTCATAGCCAAACAGTTCTGATTCAATGAGAGTGGGGGGGATGGCCGCGCAGTTAACCGTTACAAAAGGCTTGCTGGAGCGAGAGCTTTTGGAATGGATGTAGCGGGCGGCCAGGGTTTTCCCTGTGCCTGTTTCACCCAGTAAAAGCACGTTTGAGCTTACGGTAGCAGAGCGCTCAAGCAAGCTCAGGCAAGATCGCATGGTGGGGCTTTGGGCGATAACCGTTGTGGCTTGGCTTGATTTTTGGCCTTCGAGTTGTTCTTTATAGCGTCTTGCCGTTTGTTCGGTTTTGGCTAATTTTGTTTGCAGGGCTTCAAGTTCCGACATGTCGCGAATACAGGCGACAACACAGCTGATGGTGCCGTCTTTGTCAAAGAAGGGGGTGCTGGTGTTAAGACAGCGCTTGCCCGAGGCGTAGTCGTCAAAGCGGGTAATGATTTCTTTTTTCCCTAGTGCTTCAAGGGTAATGCATGAACTAAAAACCCCTTTATGCAAAGGAACAGTCACGTGTTGCCCGATAACCTCTTCGGTGTTGATGTTGGCAATACGTCGCATGGCGCGGTTTACATAGATTGTGACTCCCTGGGCGTCGATAATCCAAATTCCGTCATGCACTGAATTTAAGATGGTTTTCATGCTGGTATCAAGGTTAATGCCCATGGGACTTTCATCCGCTTGGGGGCGGTAGAGTAAGAGCACCCGAGGGTGTTCGTTTCTCGTATGGGCATTGGTTGAGTCTATGGTTGTTGACATGGTAGACCAGCGGAATATATAGCTTTTTCCCAGTACGTCGAAATAGATATTTTGGTCGGGAAGGCTGATTTTTATGGCTTTTGCGGTTCTTTCAAGGCCCATATCCCGCAGAAGTTCGATAAAAGACTTGCCCAGAAGTTGTTCAGCAGGCTGGTTAAGAAATTCGCCCAGACTTGCGTCGCCGTGAATGAATTCCCAGTCTTCACCGGAACAAATACCCATACTCACTTCGGTCGTTGAAGGGAGGCTGAGTTTTGTGACCATATCGTTTTTA
>CAZYJQ010000144.1:0-3357 GCA_964647835.1 uncultured Desulfovibrio sp.
AATGCCAAAAAAGCACATCAAAGGGATGGATGGTGGACAAAAAAGCCGACATGGCCAAGGGACCTTTGGCAAGGATCTTATCCGGGCAATCGGGAACATCAGTTCCCTCGTGCTCCATAAGGGAAATACCCAACATGCGACAGCCAAGCTGAAGGAGGATGCGAACGCGCGGGTCGGCCCAAAAAACATCGCTCTGCGGCTCCATAACCCCGATGCCAATGCGTGATAGCGAACGCCTGACTTCATGCCCCAAGTCTTTGGACCGCACCAAAACGGCTATGTCTTCAGCCTTGTAAACTCTGGCGGGTAAAAAAACATCGGCGGGCTTGCCTTCATAGTCAGGAGTACTCGTAATACCGCCTAGTAAAACCGCTATCTTATCGGTAATCCACTGCACTTCCGCTTCGTCCGTAGGTGCCTTAAAGACATGGATACTGGCGTCATGGGGCTGAACAGCAACCACATTGGCCTGCCCCTGCCAAAGGGACGCATGCCTTGTTGTGACGGCCTGTTTATCGGGAGCGGTGCTTATTTCGCCGTCAAGCAATCCATCGTCATTCTCGGGGGAGAGCACGGCACTTTCTTCTTTTGGCGGAAGGAGAATAGCAGCGCCATCACCTCCGCTTTCTTCATGTAAAATAGAGCGCCCCACTTCCCAAAGACCTTTTTGGGCACGAAAACCCGTCATAAGCGAAAGGGTCTGCAAATCTGGCCATTGTTTTTGAAAGGCCTCAACCACACTCCCCTCATCGCCGGGGACTTTGTATAACGTCTGGTCGCTATCCCCGACACCGAAAAAGCCCCTTCCCGAAGGAGGAACAATGGCCGCGATTAAGGCACGCCCCAAGGGAGAAAGCTCTTGAACCTCGTCCACCAAAACATCATCCCACAGGGGTTTGAATATGCCGCTACGCGCCTGTTCCAGCCAAAATTCCAATAAATCGGTATAGTCCGCCAGATTCCAAGCCGACTTATGCGCAGTATAACGACTGGCATAGGCCGCGAATTCATCGGCCACAGGCTGAAGCAACAGGCGAGAGAGGGTAATGGACTCCCAAGCAGTCGTTATGCTTTTAGGGTCTTCTTCAATGTTGGCTTCGCCAAACACCTGTCGAGCGCTTTCGTCCGACAACAAGACAGGAACATCGGCATGGGTCTTGTGCCATAAATCAAGAGCCAAGGCATAGAGGGTATCAATGACAGGCAACTTCGTCCCTTCGCCAAAAAGTCCCAAAAGCTGTTTGTCCATTTCAGTGGCGGCTTTACGAGTAAAAGTCACCACCAAAAGCGAACGGGGAACAGCCCCTTGCCGTAATAAATGGGACAACCTCGCAAAAAGGGTAGAGCTTTTTCCCGTACCCGCGCCAGCCATGAGCAAGGTGGGACGGTTATCCACAAAGGCGGCGGCACGCTGTTCGAGATTTAAGCGTTCCTCGGGAAAAACAGGCGTGGTTTCCTCTTCAGCCAAGGGCAAAAAGGGAAGCGGTTCTTCCGTTGGTTCGTCATTCATGTCGGAAAAAAGAAAATTAGCGGGCGCCTCGCCGGGCATATGGTTTGGCGTATTGCCAAAATCATCACCCGACACATTACCTGACCCTTCTGGCTGTTTTGGTGAGCCCCGTAAAACGCCCTTTCCGTCTTTCCCATCAGCAGGACTTTGAGAGCCAGCCTTCTCTGGGGCAGATGGTTTATCGTGCGAAGGAGCCTTGTCGTTCACAACGTGAGCCTTTTGACCTTCTGGAGTGGCAAGGAAGGCGAGTTCATTTTCATCGTTCCATTGCCCGTCTGAGTGATGAGCGATATTTTTTGCCTCAGCATTTTTTCCAAACATTTTCATTTCACCTAATAAACTTAAATCCTGTACCAGTTGTCTTTGGGGGCGAGCGCCTTCGCCAACTTCACGAATAATAGTGCGCCGCTCATCGTCAGTAAAAATTTGCACGGCGCCATACAGGCCGTCGTAGCCTTTTTGCACCATAACCGCGCCCTGTCGCACCCTGTCAACGGCTTCGCCCAAGGGATTGAGAAAACGATTCAATTCGCCCGTATCAGCTTGCCTAAGAATAAACAGTTCTGTCCCAAACCGCTTTACAGCGCTGGCGTAGGTTCTTTCTACCTTACGGGTTTTGGGACCCTGCCCAAAAATCTCTGCCAAGATTTCAACAAGGGGCACAAGACTTTCAGCCGAAGTTGCATCAGGGTAAAGGGGTTTTTCCCTATCGGCTAACGCCATGACCCGATTTAATACCCCAACGGTAACTGCCTTGCCACATACGGAACATGCGCCATTATGGGCGTGCGTTTCTTCAGGCAACCAGCACACCCCACACCGCCTGTGCCCGTCGGCGTAATATTTTCCTTCTTGAGAAAAGTATTCTATGGTGCCTAGAAAGCGGGTTTCAGCATTTTCCTGAGGCGAACGCAAGGCGGAAAGGATGCCCTCATAGTGCACGCGCCCCCCAAATCGGTTGGCCTCACGCCCCAGTTTTTCAGCGGAATGCGCGTCGGAGTTGGAAACGAGACGGTAGGAATCAAGGGAGCTTACCAGCCTATTCATGGCTGGATCAGAAGAAAGCCCTGTTTCCAAAGCGAAAATATGCCCCGCCAAATCGCCGAAACATTCCTCAACGCTGTCAAAACCGGATTTTGAGCCAAAAAGCGAATACCACGGGGTCCAAATGTGGGCGGGAATCAAAAAGGCGTTTGGATCGGTTTCCAGCACCATCTCCAAAAGGCTCCTCGAGTCCAGCCCGAGGATAGGTCGCCCGTCAGCATTTAAATTGCCCACCTTAGCCAAGCGGTTGCAAAACTTTTGAGCCGCCTTAAAGTGCGGCATAAAAACCAAGTTATGCACCTTGCGGGTTTTACCCTCGTGTTTATAAACAGAACTAATTTCCCCCTGCAGCATAAAATATACAGGGGCCGGATTATGCGCAATAACCTGCGCTGCAATCTGGTTTTCTTGCGGAGCCAAGGTAAAAAGAGCCGTGTCCTCATCATACCGAAGTTGGTCTTTGAGTTCACGAAGCCAAGCAGGGTGCGTAAAATCTCCTGTGCCGAGAACAGAAAGGCCTTTCACCTGTGCCCAAGCCGCAAGCGAGGGCAAAGTCAAGGACTTGCTTGTAGCTCGCGAAAACCGGGAGTGAATATGTAAATCGGCAAAAAAATCAATCATACAGGAGACCCTTCACGCAGAAAAATTTCTGGTTCATCCTAGCAGAAACAACGCTGGCTGACAAATATCAAAGGCTGGAAAAATACTTTATTCTTTTGTGAATATGCACTACAGACAAGGGGAACACGCCCCTCATCCCAAGTCTGAATATCTTTTTTTCAGGCAGTCTTGAGGAGCCTGCC
>CAZYJQ010000145.1:0-3337 GCA_964647835.1 uncultured Desulfovibrio sp.
GGGAACCCTCTTTATTGACGAAGTCGGCGACATCCCCCCGCTTATGCAGACCAAGCTTTTGCGTGTGCTACAAGAAAAGAACTACAGGCGAGTTGGAAGCAACCTGTCCCGCCAATCAAATTTTAGACTAATAACCGCCACCAATAAAAACCTTATGCAAGAGGTTGAAGACGGCAATTTCCGACTTGACCTCTTATTTAGAATCTCTGTTATCCCCCTTGAAATTCCAGCCCTGCGCAACCGCCAGCAAGACATAATGCCCCTAGTGAACCATTTCATGGAATATTTTTCCTGTATATATAACCTGAACATCCTGGACCTCACCAAAGAGCAACAAAAAAGTTTATTGGACTACCCTTGGCCCGGCAACGTTCGTGAGCTCAAGAACACCGTTGAGAGGGCAATACTAGAGCAATACTATTCGTCCGATTTTCTGCTCTATAATACAAACAACCTCAACTCGTCTGAGCCTCCAAAAGCTCTGGAAGAATTGTATAGCGAACTCCCAACCCTTGAAGAACTTGAAAAACAATACCTTCAATATGTTTTACAACTGACCAAGGGGCAAGTGAGAGGAGAGGACGGGGCTGCCGAATTGCTCAATATTAAAACGTCCACTCTGTATGCGAAACTCAAGCGTTTGGGAGTGTGAAGGCAGGGAGATAGGTTTTGGATACACGTATTTGGCGTAATAATGGCCCTCCTCCCCCATCATCACGGCAGGGGTATTAGGCCCTTACCAACCCGCTTCCTTCTTCCTCACAAGTCCTCACAGACAACACCTCCTTGTATGCCCTTCTTCACGCCATTGTCCTTTACCTCAAACCATAAGGCCTCTTCCACAACGATTTTCCCAGGCTCCCCCTGTCCCTCGTTCGTCCTCCCTCCGCCATCCGCCCAGGCATCGTTAATAGCACTTCCCTTTCCTTCCTTGCCTGTCCGCTTAACTAAACAGCCGTAACTTATCGCCAAAAGATGCCCACTCAGACACTGAAAATAAATGAGCATCACGTCTTGTCTCCCGCCATTGGGCAACTCGTTATTGTTCTTCCGTCTCTTTTATGCCAGTATCGCCCTAGAATTCTTACACGGAGGGAACCATGGAACAAACGAAGGTAGAACAGCTCGATTTAATCGCTAAGCGTCTTGAAAACAGCGGTGTGGCGGAATATGTCAAACTTTCACAGCGCACAGGAAAAATTTTATGGCTTAACTTTCTTTCGGGCATAGCGCGAGGCCTTGGCTTTAGCATCGGTACAACACTGGTTCTGGCCCTTTTATATAAAATACTCTCCCGTCTTATCAGCATGAACATCCCCTATCTTACAGAAATGTTACAGCGGTTTGTCAGCATTGCTCAAGGGGGAGCGTAGCTTTCTAACCGCCCACTTGTACAAAGCACCAGCGCCCCAGCCCAGCCAAGGGGACATTTAACGAATCCTATTTTTTGGAGAGATACCCAATGAAACAGATAGAAAACCTTCTTGCCGTCGCCCGTGGCGATAAAAGTGCCGATTTCGCCGTTACGGGCGCTCAGGTTTTCAACTCCTTTACCGGTGCCTTTGAACCCAAAGATATCCTTGTGGTCGATGGCTACATCGCCGCCCTCACGCCTTGGGGGCACGAGTTTTCTTCTCAAGCAAGCGAGCAGCATGCCTTGAAAGACCACTGGCTTGTCCCTGGCTTTATAGATGCCCATGTGCATATTGAAAGTAGTATGCTCCGCCCCGAAGCCTTTTGCGCCCTTGTAGCCCAAAACGGCGTTACCACGGTTATCGCCGACCCTCATGAAATAGCCAACGTCCTTGGAACGCAAGGTATCGACTACATGCTCGCCGCCACCGAAGAAGCCGCCGCCCGTGTTTTCTTCATGGTGCCTTCCTGCGTTCCCGCAAGCGCCCTCGGTTCGGCGGCTTGGACTCTCACAGACAAGGATATCCACCCCTATTTCGGCCATCCCCGCATCCTTGGCCTTGCCGAACTTATGAACTACCCCGGCGTTGTCAACGGCGCGCCAGACGTTATGGCGAAAATGACCGCTGTTCAGGAATACAACGAGAACCATTTCGGCCCGTTACGGGGTCTTGCCATGGACGGTCACGCCCCTTTTATGGACGGGTTAGCCTTGCAAGCTTACGCCGCCGGTGTACGCTCCGATCACGAAGCCTCGACTGTTGAAGAAGCCAAGGATCGCCTGGAAGCGGGCATGGCTCTGATGATGCGCGAAGGCTCCGCCGCCAAAAACCTCCTGCATCTCGTTCCGGCGGTCAACGAATATACGGCTCATCTGTGCCTGCTCTGCACTGACGACAGGCACCCCGAAGATATTTTGCGAGAAGGAAGTATTAACTTCCTTGTAAAAAAACTGGTCGAAGACGGTCGTCTCCCCTTGTCCCTCATCATCAATATGGCAAGCTATAATACAGCTCGTCATTTTTCATTGCGCGACAGCGGTGCCATAGCGCCCGGACACAGGGCGGATTTCGCCGCTTACCCCGACCTCCAAAACTGGCGCCCCCGTCATGTCTGGAACAAGGGCCGACAGGTTGTAAAAGACGCAAAAGCAACCCCATTTACCACCAATAGCATCACCAGCACCAAAGCAGACACCGCCCCCTTGCGAGGACGAGTCATACTGGCAAGCAACGTTAGCATTGAGAGATTGCAGGTCACCGACACGGGCAAACCTGTCAAAACCATCGATATTGTTCCGGGGCAACTCGTTACCGAAAAAGGGCAGGCCTCCCTTCCCGTTGACAATGGATTTCTCCAAGCCGATGCCAGCCAGGATATTGCCAAGCTGGTCGTTTTTGAGCGCCACCGAGAAAGCGGGCGTGTAGCTGTTGGGTTCTTACGCGGGCTTGGGCTTCAAAAAGGAGCCATAGCCTCCACCGTGGCTCACGATGCCCACAACCTCGTGGTAGTCGGCATGAATGATGACGATATTTTCATGGCGGCTCAAGCCTTAAAGTCCAGCGGGGGCGGTCTTGCCCTTGTGAACGATGGGCAAGTTATCGAACAGCTTCCTTTACCCCTAGCCGGAATTTTCACCGACAGCCCCATTGAAGAACTTTGCGTGCAAATGGACGCCATCAAACAAAAAGTAGCCGCCCTCATGACCGAAAGCTTCCACGACCCTTTCATGACGCTGGCCTTTATGACCCTAGACGTTATCCCCCACATCAAATTGACCGATTCCGGCCTTGTCGATGTGGACGCTTTCGAGTTTACCTCACTTTTTGTTGGTTAGGACATTCATTGAGGGACGCTGTCCCTCATACTCCCTGCAAAGGGCATAATGCCCTTTGAACCCGTTATTGTTTTAATTTTACCATGA
>CAZYJQ010000146.1:0-3291 GCA_964647835.1 uncultured Desulfovibrio sp.
TTACCGGCGCCGACCAAGCCAAGGTCGGAAAATTTGAAATGGCCCATCAAGGAACCCTCTTCCTTGATGAAATTGGCGATATGAGTCTTAAGACACAGGCCAAAATCCTGCGTATCTTACAAGAGAAAAGTTTCGAACGGGTTGGCGGGAACAGAGTTTTTCATGTTGATGTGCGGGTTGTCGCCGCCACCAACAAAAACCTTGAAGAAGCCATTGCCAATGGCGAATTTCGCGAGGACTTATACTACCGCCTTAAAGTGTTCCCCATTCATGTTCCCCCCTTGCGCGAGCGTGAAAACGACATCCTCCTCCTCACCGACTATATGAGTTCTACTCTGGCTCAAGATCTCGGTCTTCCTCCTGTTTCCTTCTCCAAGGAAGCAAGAGAGGTTCTTCTGGCCTACCAGTGGCCCGGCAATGTGAGAGAATTACGCAACTTTATCGAGCGCATGCTCATTCTTCACGCAGGCAAAGAAATTGATAAAGACTCCCTGCCAACGGAGATTCTAAGCTATCAGGCTGACACCTCCGGCGATAATATGGAATTTACTTTTTCAAGTATCGAGAGCACCGACTTCAAGGCCGCTCGAAACGCCTTTGAAGCCCAATTTTTAGCCTCAAAACTTGACGAGTACGGTGGAAACGTTTCAAAGCTTGCCGAAGCCATTGGCCTTGATAGGAGTTTTCTGCATAAAAAACTTAAATCCCATCAAATCGCCACGGGGAAGAGTTCGTCGGATTCATAGCGCCCTTAATACAAAGGCTCTGTTAGTCTGCTCCCGAAAGCAGTCTGGCAGCTGTCTCTTTTCAAACGCCCACAGGTCTCTCTTTTCGAGCGTTTAACTGGCCGCATACCATGAGGCGCTCTCTATAAAAGGCCTTGAATACGGCGGAGAACGAGGATGAGCGCCAGTCTCCCCCCAATCTATCCCAGTCGCCCCCCAAGAAGACGCCCAACAGCCCTCAAGGTAAGATTGTACACCCGCTCTGCCTCGTGCCAAAGGTACCAGGGAGCTAGGACGCCAACAAGTTAGGTCTCCAATGAGCTGGTGACCCAGCCCCATGGAATCATGAACAACGGACGAAAGAACTCAAAACTTACAGGCGCGCGATCCTTTGCATCACTTCCATTGTCCCCTCCCGACAATATAACAAAGCCCCCTCACATGGGTTGCGAAGGGGCTCAAGCAATGAAAGATTGTTTTTTTAGTGTATGTTTTTCAGCATGATTCTTGGCTTTCCTTTCGCCATGAACCACACCCTAGCCCATGCCATTATCAATCAGCTGACAACCTAGGCCTACTGGCAGTGTTCTCCGTGGATTTTTTGTTTACCACAACGGCATTTACCGCAGCCTTTGCAGGCCGACCGCTTTGGAACAGGCGTCACGCCAAACCGCTCTGTCATGCTTTCATATAGGCCATCGCCCTCTCCACCGCTCAAGGGCACGGATACAAGATGCCCCCCTTGCTTATCAAAAAAGCGAACCGATCTTGCGGCCGCATTCCCTGAAGGATGAGCCACGAACCAAATGTACCCCAAATCATCTTCACTGATAGTGAGCGACGGCACTGGGGCGACGGCTTCGAGTTCATGCCAAATGGAAGAAAAATCTTGAGGGCGAGCCTTTTTTCTCATGGGCACAGGCATGGATGTTATTACATCCACCTCGCGCGCGCCCAGTTCTCTGGCGATGTCAGCAGTGGAAATCGCCGGATTAGACTCTAAACGACCTCGGACGCTTTGCACGAATTCCTTTGTAATCATAACGCCCCCCTTTACGCCGCTTTGGTAGCCACATCATTGGCCCAAGAGGTAATCTCGTCTTTCTCACCTTGGGGATCACCATCAATTTTCAAGGTATCTAAAACCTGCGCCCCCAGGCTTATAAGTTTTTCTTCAATAACATCGACGGCACCGCAAAAATATTCATAATCAGTCAATCCGCACCCAAAGACAGCCGTTTTCTTCCCCTGGGCGTTTATATTATCAAAGTCATCAAAGAGGGAGACAAAATCGTCTTGGAGTTCAATGGTATCGTCTCCCCAAGTGGAGCAACCGAACAAAACAAGGTCATACCCATCGCACAACCCTTCTGCCTTGGAGTCCGCGACATCCATTACCTTTACATCAAAGCCCTTGGCGCCTAAACTTTCAGAAATAACTTGCGATACATATTCCGTATTACCTGTTGTTGAACCATAGACTACTAATGCTGATGCCATATCTTACCTCACGAGGTTATAATTAATCATTCGCTTAATTGATAGCGAATTTCAATTTCAATTGCAAGGGGTTTTAGGTTTTTATTTTCCTTTCTTCTCTGAAATCACTCTTTCTGCCTACAGCACCACTACCGAGGTATTCTATGTACTTTGCATCCGATACATAAAAGAATCGAATTGGAACAAAAGAATGAGTTTTTAACAACAAAAAAGTTTCCCCAATAAGCTCTTGTAATGGGGAAACTCGATGCCGATAAATAGTTAAAGCTTCATCAGCACAAAAACAGTTTTGTGAAAAAAGCAAGAAATGACCACGGAAGACGAAACGTCAGTATTGCCACCCACCTCACAGTCAACACCTCTGCAAAGGATTGAAGCAAGAAATTCTGCCAACCATGAGGCCATTAACTAAGGATACCCCCCCCCATAGCCAAAGCCTTACATGGAAAGCTTCGCCATCGCCCCGTCTGGCAAACACCATCGCCCTGCATGGCGCTGCACGGGCACTAAGGGTATAGCCCAAAAATACGCCTATTCTTGAGTAAAGGCCTTATCCCACAACTCACAAAACAACGAAAAATCAGTTGGGCTGGGAATTCTTAAGCGCACCCTGCTGTCGTCTATGCCAAAGAAGCGCCCTGGTTCAGTCAAAATACCATGTTCCATTAATCTGTTATACAGGCTTTCCTCCCCATTCCAACCCACCAGAACAATAGGCGTTTGGGGATGGGTGTCACACAGGAAAATACCTTGCGTCTGCCCCATAAAATTCACGGTTTGTTGCTTAAGGTCTTTCAATTCTTGACGCATTCCTGCCAAGTCCAGCGTTGGCAAAAGGTTTGCCGCCACATCAGCGGCCAAGGCCGAGCAGGCGAATTGGAGGCCAAGTTCATAATAGATGTCGCGTAATTCCTTATCGCGTATGACGATATAGCCGATACGCAGGCCAGCCAAGCCGCACCCCTTGGAAAAACTTCGTAAACAAATAATATTTTCCCTATCCAGGTTAAGGGCCGACTCTTCATCATCAATAAAATCAGCGTAGGCTTCGTCCATAATAAGCAAT
>CAZYJQ010000147.1:0-3282 GCA_964647835.1 uncultured Desulfovibrio sp.
CCGGCTTTTTTGCAATACGCAACGGTTTTTTCGTCCGATGCGAAAAGACCCGCTTTTCCGCCTGCTTCAATGGCCATATTGGCCATGGTCAAACGCCCTTCAACAGAGAGGTTGTCAATGACTTCGCCGTGGAACTCAAGGGCCATATAGCGAGCGCCGTCAACGCCAAGCTGGCTGATGACCCATAAGACAAGGTCTTTGCCGCTGACGTGCTCTTGCAGGGTGCCTTCGAAGGTGACCTTTATGGTTTCAGGTACTTTAAACCATGATTCGCCAAGGGCCATGATAGCGGCGATGTCCGTTGACCCCATACCTGTTGAAAAAGCGCCAATACCGCCATAGGTGCAGGTATGGCTATCGGCCCCGACAACGAGGTCGCCGGGCTTGACCATGCCCGTTTCAGGAAGGAGAGCGTGCTCTACGCCAGCGTTTCCGCCCTCATAATAGTGAACGATATCTTGTTCTTCGGCAAATTTACGCGAAATCATGACTTGTTCCGCGGAAGCGATGTCTTTTTGGGGAACAAAGTGGTCCATAACAAGGGCCACTTTGGTGCGGTCAAATACTTTTTCGGCGCCCATGGCTTTAAAGGAGTGGATGGCAAGGGGGCCTGTGATATCGTTGGCAAGAACCATATCAATATGGCAGTTAACTATGCTCCCTGCGACAACATCTTTATCCGTCACGGGGGTGGTAGAGTGAGCTTTGAGCAGCTTTTGCGCTAAGGTAAGAGCCATATTATTTGTCCTCCTGTTTTTTCCTGGCTATGCGGTTTAAGGCGTCCATATAGGCAAGGGCGCTGGCGTTGATAATATCGGGGTCGGCGCCTCGTCCGGTGGCGGTAAATTCGTTTAAGGCCAACCTAACGGTTACCTGACCTTGGGCGTCGCTACCGCCCGTAATGGCGTTAACAAAATAGTTTTCAAGTTTTGGTTCCATATTGGTCACGTGATTAATGGCCTTAAATACGGCGTCAATGGGCCCTTTGCCAAAGTGGGAATGTTTGTGGCGCTGGCCGTTAATTTCCATCACAATCATGGCCACAGGGGGGATGTTACCATCATCACTGCTGGTCACGCTACTGCTATTAATGGCAAGGTTGATAAGCTTATACTTTTCAGGGATACGATAGATTTTTTCAAGAACGACGGCTTCCAAGTCTTCATCAAAAATGTCTTCTTTTTTATCAGCCAGAATTTTGATTTCGTTGGCAACTACAGTGATATTCTCATCGCTCAAGGTAGTATAGCCCAGTTCTTCCAGTTTGGCTTTAATGGCGTTCCGGCCCGAATGTTTACCCAGAACAATGGCGTTACCATGAACGCCTACGGATTCAGGCGTCATGATTTCATAGGTTTCAGGGTTGGCTAACACACCTGCTTGGTGGATGCCCGATTCGTGGGCAAAGGCGTTGGCTCCCACAATAGGTTTATTACGAGCGATGGGCTGGCCTATGATGCGATACAGGCGCTTTACTGTGGGGAAAATTTGCTTGTGGTTAATATTGGTTTCAAGCTGGAAGTAGTTTTTGCGTACCTGCAAAGCCATGGCCAATTCTTCAAGGGCCGCGTTACCAGCTCGCTCACCGATTCCCCCAACGGTAACTTCGGCTTGACGGGCCCCGGCGGAAAGGGCGGCGAGGGTGTTGGCAACGCCAAGGCCAAGGTCGTTGTGACAGTGGACGCTAAATATTACGGGAATGTCTGTGCGAACACGGCTTATGAGGGTTTTAATAAACTGTCCGTATTCATTGGGAACGGCGTAGCCGACGGTATCAGGAATATTAAGGGTGCGAGCTCCCGCGCCAATGGCGGTGTTGCAAACTTCGACCAGAAAGTCCATTTCTGAACGGGAGGCGTCTTCGCAGGAAAATTCAATGTCCGCTCCTGTGGCGACGGCGTATTTGACGGCATCTTCGGCCATACGCAAAACTTGTTCAGGGGTTTTGCGCAATTTATATTCCATATGTAAGGCAGAAGTAGCCAGAAATATATGGATACGAGACTTATTAGCGTGGCGCAAAGCTTCAGCGGCTTTATCAATATCCTGGGGCATGGAGCGGGCTAAGCTACATACGGTAGCGTTAGAAACTTCTTGGGCAACCTTGGAAACGGCCTCAAAGTCGCCAGGACTTGAGGCGGCAAAGCCAGCTTCAATGACGTCAACACCGAGGTTCTCTAGTTGCTGAGCCATATAGATTTTTTCTGAAAGGTTCATTGTGGCGCCTGGCGACTGTTCGCCATCGCGCAATGTGGTATCAAAAATGATTATACGGTCATTGGCAGACATGAGGTGCTCCTTAAATAAGAGTTAATGTTGACGGTCATTTTTTATAAAAAAAGCGCCACCCTTATTCAGGGCGGCGCGCAGGCCATAATTGTTAGTCACAAATACTCCGTGCGCTACCTTATGTTAATGAGGGTAGTAGTAGGAGGCTGGTGAGAAAAAAGAAAGAAGCGCACAAGCACTGCGCGCAAGACGTGTCCAAAGCAAGGCTTTGGGTCATGGAAGAAAAATGTGCTTGTGAGTGGTGCATACCTAAATCTCTCGTCAGTTGTTAGTGTGAAATTAGAACTTATATGAACAAAATTAAAAGGTCAATATAAAAACACATAAAAGAAACTGGTTTTTTACTAAGAGATACAATACTGTATAAGTAAACCATTTACAAAGTGAGTGAGCCATGACGAAAATGAAGATAGTGCGTTTACTGGGTATTCTTATTGTTGCTTGCGCCTGCTTGGCTTGCGCACGTAATGACGGTGTTCGTACGGTCAAGTCTCAATATTCCCCCGGCGTTTTTTCTGTTGAAGACGCCACAGCTGCCTATGGTGAGCCCGATGCTGTTGTAGAGCAGGCCGATGGCCTCATTCGTCACTCCTGGGTATATTATGAAGAGCGTAAAACCCGCGATAGAATCTATTACTACCATGAAGGCGGCAGTCCCTTTAGAGAAGAGCGTGTCATCAAAGGAAAGACCTATCGGCATTATTGCTATTTCAATATCTTGACGGACAAAGACGGCGTAGTCAAAGGAACAAATTGGGATGGCAACGCTTGTGACCGACTTAAAGAAGTTAAACAGACAAGACGCAAAACAAACCTGTTACCTGCAAAGGAAGACCGCTTGCATCTTTAAAGGGCGGTTTTTTGTGGAATGAGTTTTCTCGCTGTGCGTGGAAGCAATTTCCTTTGAGCCTATACAACGACCTTGTGCAAGCAGGGTCGTTTTTTTGTAAATGAAAACCCCCAGCTATGCTGGGGGTTCTTTTATGCTTACAG
>CAZYJQ010000148.1:0-3235 GCA_964647835.1 uncultured Desulfovibrio sp.
CTATACAGGGCCGAAAGATTTTATTGAAATTAGGGGTTCGCACAATGGCGGCTGGATTGAAAGTCTGCCCCTATACGAAAAAGGCGTTAGAGAATTTTTAAAGAAAAATTAACCCTGCTGTATGTCTTTCCTTGTTTTTACAATTCCAAGGCTTGGCTTTTTCACTCCTTGGAATAAGACGCCTTGTGAAGGCTTTATCCACTCATAAAAGAAACAACTGGTCTACTGTTCTTTGCTGTATGGGATTTTTTACAAAAAAAGCGCCATCCTTGGAAATCTTCCGAGGATGGCGCTAGGTTTTAGGGGCAGACAGGTCTATTGAAAATCTTACATCTGTGATGAATAGCGTTTTACCAGCTCGTTGACCGCCGTGCGATAGGCTTTGGTCTTCAAAATATCGACCTGCCGCTGGTCAACGGTTTTGCGGCTATGGCGCGAACTGCTGGCGCTGTCTTCAAAGGCTGTGGGCACAAAGGAATCCCAGTTACCAGTTTTGGTGTCGATGAGGGCCACCTTGAGGCGAATGCGCATTTGTTGCGATTCGTCGGGGATGGCGCTACCAATGATGGGCACCCATGAAATAGCTTTGGAGGAGTAAGATGTTTGAGCGGTTTCCAAAAGACCCCAGTACACCATTATAAGGTCGCAGCCGGCTCTGGCGGCGGCAAGGCGTAAGGAACGCGCGTAGTTTTTATGGGGAGAGCTGTCGGGGGTTCCAGAATAGACCGCGACGTTATAGTAAATGTCGAGGGCTTCGAGCATATCGGTATCGGGAATCATGGCTCCAGACTGAACAACCATAACGGTACCGCCCAAAGGAATGTAGGGGAGCTTGGCGGAAGCGAGTTCTTTGGCGATTTCTTTATCTGTGGGGATGGTTGCGCCCTCGATGCCTAAAACGTCATTCTCATTGAGCTCACCGAAGTAGAAAGGGTTCGTGGATTGCGTGCTTTCAAAACCGGAGTCAGAGATGGAGCGGGTGCCGCAAGCGCTTAAGAGCAAACAGCCAAGGGAGAGTACCACGAGCCTGATAATCGTCTTTTTCATTACAATGATCCTTCCACTGCTTCTATGCGTTCACATAATACGCCCGTGATGCGCTGGGCGTGCTTATGGGGATTGGGGTTGTCTACTTATGTCTTATTACTAGGACTGCTGTTTTATATGGTAAAGTCAGCACCGCTACAGAGATCGTATAAGCTCCCTTGTGGTGTCCTCGGCGCCTACTTATTCATGGTAGTCCTCATGCAGGACTTTGTATAGCCAAGAAATAAAAGAATGTACGAATTAGGGTCTTCACGATGCGCTTTTTTATGGCGCCCACCTCAGTTTACGCCTGTCCTCCCATGTTCTGCCACCCCTCGTCCCAACCCCTTGGGCTTTGTCTGCCCTTACATGGTTTCATTTTGGGGATATCTCTTTGCTTCTTAATCATCTGGCTGAGGACATGCCCTTTCAGTGGGTAGCCTTTTGAATCCAGTGTTCAGGGTTCAGGGCTTTGGGCTCAGGGCTTTGAGGGCTTCTTCTGGTAAGGCTTGGGAAAAAGGGACAGGGAGCAGTCAAATTTATGAAAGGATGAACTTACTTTGCCCTTCAGGGGTTGCAGTTTCAGCCTCCTAGTATCCCAGCTCCGATTCCTCGCCGTTAATGGCGGTGAGGGGGGCGTCCAAGGGGCTTGGCTGATAGCTGGTGCCAAAGTCCACGAGAATCATACCGCAAAAAGCGTCGCCTTTATAGACCTCAACCCGATAAAGCAACCCTTTTTTGTCTACGGAAAAGCGCTCCATAAAATCTTTTTGGATAAGGGTCACTCCGGCCTCGGTGCCGTCGACTTCTTTGGTCGCGCCAATGGCGTTAACCCGATAACCGTCAAGGTGGTGCACCATGAAATCCTTGTTGACGGCGATGGTGCTTCCCATACTGGCAGTGATGGTTTTTCCGTCAACATCAAGGGACACGTCTTGTAAAGAATCGTCGAAGGGCATTTTTGAAGCGTGTATGCGGGTGAGGGTTCTGTTGCCATAGGCCACGCGCCAGTTATTTTTTTCGTCAATAAGGCTTAAAAGAGGGCGGGAGGCGAGGTGAATGGGGGAGTTCGCGCTGTCGAAGGGGATGTTGTTCAAGGTAGGGCGAACGTCATCAAGGGGCAAAACAATCTTTCCGTCATAGAGGGAAAGGGTGAGGTTTGAGTTGAGGGCCACGAGGACGCTTTTGGGGGAAAGATGAAAATCCCGCTCAAACTCAATGCCCATTTGACGCATAAATGATTCCACAATAAGCATATGGTAATAGCTTCGGTATTCAGTGGTAAATTCTTTGCTGGCTTCAATGCCAAAGGCAGGTTTTCCGTTTAAGACCGCGAACCAGCTGAGACTTTTTTCCATTTCCTTGTCACCCAAATGGGTATTGGTGTTGCGGATAAAATAGCGATGGTCAGGGTGGACAAGGGCGGTGTTGGCGTCTTCTTCGGCCTTGGTGGCCATGTGGTGAAGCTTGTTGAAGCGGGGCGCTTCCATTTCTTGTTTGTCGATGATGACGCTTTGGCCCCAGCGGTTGGGGTTGCGTAACTTATTAATCCAGGTGGGGCAATAAAAGCCGCTACCGTCGTGGAGGTTGAGAATGAGGTCAACTTCTTCAGCCAGCAAGATGGTTTTAATGTCCTGCACTAAATCATATTCCGGGTCGTTGGCGTCAAGGTGGGCAAACTTACGGTTCATGTCGCCAAAATCGCCGCGGCTTCGGTTAACAATGCTGGCAAAGTTCAAGTCGGGCACAATCCAAAGGTTGCCTTTGGTAATGTTATAGTGCGTAGAAAGCAGGGAGGCAGCGGAAAAACCACCGGGCTCGTCCCCTTGGATGCCGCCCACCACAAGCAGGGTTGGGCCCTCGCCAGAGCCTAAGCTGTGAAAAGAAAATTTATTGAGGGTAGACTGGAAAACCGGGCCGTTTTTGGCTTGGGAGGCCGAGGTCGCGGCGGCAACGCTGGGGGGTATGGGGAAGGACGTTGCAGGAGAGAGTGAAGAGGCTGTTTTTCCTTGCTGTTTCAAGGGGGCTTGTTCGCCCCTTGAGGACGTGGAGGAAGGGGCTTTGTCGGACTTTTCCGCTGAGAGGGGTTGGCTGGTTTTTTCGGATTTCAAGGTCGATTGTGAAGGCAAAAGCGTGCCAATTCCCCAAAAGCTTGTGTTCAATCCAAGCATAAGGAAGAAAGTGAGCAGGCATCCCGCTAAAAGTCCTG
>CAZYJQ010000149.1:0-3203 GCA_964647835.1 uncultured Desulfovibrio sp.
AATCAAGGAGTTAAGCCACCCTATTTACAATCAAGCCACCTGGTAAACCTTAGAAGGGTACGTCATCCATACCGCTGGCTTCCGATGGGAAAGCCGGTCCAAGGTCTTCATTCTCATCATAATTCTGGTTATTTTGCCGTTGCTGACCGCCACCATAGTTTTGTTGGCCGCCAGCGCGTTGTCCACCGCCATAGCCCTGCCCGCCGTCCTGACGATATTCGCCGCCACGTTGGTCATTATCTCTGGCGCCTTTGCGCTCAAGGAAGTTCACTCTTTGCGCTTTAATCTCGGTGGTATATCTATCTTGGCCTTGCTGGTCTTGCCATTTACGCGTTTGAAGGCTCCCCTCCACATAGATGAGGCTCCCCTTAGCCAAGTAGTTAGCGCAGTTTTCAGCCTGACGTTGAAACACAACAATGCTGTGCCATTCGGTACGTTCGACTTTATTGCCTTCTTTATCAACATAGGACTCATCGGTGGCTAAACGCAGGTTAGCTATGGGCAGGCCCGACTGAGAATAACGAAGCTCTGGGTCTCTACCAAGTCTCCCAATTAACATAACTTTATTTAACATTTTTTACCTCTTACATTACAGACTAGGATAAAGCTTCTTCGGCCTCGTCAAGGCAGGCCTCAAGGCTATCAATACATTTTTTGGCGCTTTGAACATCTTGTTCACCAAGAATGGCCTCAAGTTCCCGCTCAAGTTTCCCCAAACGATCCACAAAGGGCTTAAGAATGGCGCTTTTATCAGCCGGGATAAGCGAAAACTGTACGCCATCCCGTAAGGCTGCCGTTAAGGCAAAAACGCCTTGCTCAGGCCCTTTTACAGAATAAAACCCATCTGGCAACGCCGTTTTAAAAAGCGATGGCCAATATTTCTTCAGGAGCTTCTCGTCATACGTTTGCACGCTGACCCTGACAAATAAAACACGCGCCATAATTATACCAAGGCCTTAGCCCTGCTCCTTCCATTCAGTTTGCACACGAAGCACAACTTCCTCAATGCTCTCAACCAGCTCCGGAGGACAAACCCCAATGAGCGGCTGACCAGCATCCACGTTTTGGTTATGCGAAAAATAGGTCGCGTAAATAATACCTTCAGGCCCGCTATACCGCAAAGGAGCTTCACGTTTCATGCGCGACTGAATGAAGATTTCTTCCCCGTCACGAACAGTGACGGCCTTGGGGCCAGCCACTTTCACCTTAATATCAACGGACGGAATAAAGTAGTATTTCGCACGTTCCGGCGCTGTGAAAAGGAACAGAGCCTTCTTCAAAATTATCTGAACGACCTCATCGCGAGACAAAAAGTGTCGCATTCGCACAAGCTCTGTTCCCGCCTGTACAAAAGTACCATGCAATTCTTTTTTCGCATAGACCACCTCGCCTTTTTCTGGCGAGCAGATAAGGCGGGAGTTCCGTTCACGAATAAGAGACGCCACGGGGGTGCCGCATTTTTCTTTAAAGGTGCCCGAAGGGCCGTATAAACAAGCCCCCGAACCGACATGATCGACAAATTCGACAACACCGCTGTGCGGGGCTGTTATAACCATCTCCTCGTAGGGAGAAGCTTTGATTTTCTCTAGTACACTACTAATATCAAGCATTTGTATTCCTTATTCCATGCGGAAAAATGAAGTTGAGCCAATACGAGGTATTGCCCTCACACTATCGATAATACAGGTTTCTGCCGCCCATGGTGAGAAGCGCCTGATTGAGGTTAAAGCGCATTTCACGTCTGTCCCACACCCCTTGGATGTGACCGCGCGCCAACGCTTTATAAACGTTATGATAGTGAGGCTCAACAGCCATGCCTGTTGTTTCAGCGATAACACCCGGCCCGGCGAAGCCGACGTTGGCGGAGCGAATCCCAAACTGGTAAGGTGAACACCCCAAGAAACTCGCCACAGGGCCAGCGTATGAGTTGGTATCGTAAGTTACCAGATAAAGTCCCCCGGCGTCGATATAACGGCGAACCGCCATGGTGCAGCGCGGCATTTGAATAACACCGTTGGTGCCTTCTTGAATGCGTATGCCAGCGGTGCCGTGCACATAAGCCAAGAAAGGGAACCGTTTATCATTGGCACGTTCCGCCGCGCGAATGAATTTTTCACCTTCGGCGGCGCCTACGGTTCCTCCGCGGAATCCCGCCATAAGCATGGCGACCACGAGTTTTATGCCGTTAATGCTGGCTTCAAAAACCATACAGGCGCTTTTATGACCACTTTTTTCTTTGGCAGCAGCCAGCTTTTCGTCAAAGCCAGCGAACCCGATGGGGTTAATGGATTCAACATTGGTGCTGAATTCATGAATGGAGCCCTGATCGAATACGTTGTGCAAATACCACTGGTGCTCCATGGGAAAGTGGTGACCGCAGTTGGTGCACACCCCGGCGAACTCGCCATATAAATCAGGCGCCCACAAATCAAGACAGCCATGACTACCACTGTTGGGGCAGGAAATGGCCCGGTCGTCTTGAGCCTTTGGACTGACATAGGCCCAGTTACCACCGCGCTGCTCCTGATCCTCGGACCACTCAGACAACTCCGTCAGTTTACGTTTGGTTTCAAAGTCAACTTTGGCAGTCTCTGAAGCGCCAAACTTCCGGCCCAAGGCCTTAATGGGTCTGAGCATACGCTCTGAAAAGAAAGACCATTCAGATTCAACCTCGCCAAAAAAATCAGAGACTTTGCGGCGGTGGCGACGGAACATGTCGTATTTGAAATAAGAATAACAGCCCCAACAAGCATTTTTCCAAGCGGTTTTAACACGCTGGGAAAATGGCGTTTTATTCAAAGCCGCATTGAGGGAAAGCTTTCTAAACTTACGGTGACGGCGGTTGACAATACGAGCAGTGGCCTGACTGGAAAGACTCCAACGCACATAGGCCTTGTCAAAGTCCATACCCGTCAAGGCCCGTTTTTTTCTGCTCCTAAGGGAGATTTTCCGATAAGGAGCGAATCCGCGCACGCTAATGGCAATTTCATCCGTAGCCCGAAGCATTTCTTGGCGCAGACTTCTAAAAAAGTCAAAGTGGAAAGGTCTCGCGCCAAGGGCAGGTTCTTGAATAACCCTATCGATATAGCCCATGCGTAAGTTATCTTGAGCCGTGATATTCATCTGACTCGCGCATTTTTCTACCAGTTCTGGGCCAGCCCGCTCACCCGCCTTGCGGATGCCACCTTCAATGGCGGCGGCGC
>CAZYJQ010000150.1:0-3184 GCA_964647835.1 uncultured Desulfovibrio sp.
AAGAACTGATTATATAGAGACCACGAAGTGTTGCGTATCCTGCTACCTTTGTTAGCAAATCCAATACCCATACCGCTTCTCCCCCGATACAGCCCGCATCAACTGATTTAACAGTTTATTATATATCTCACATTTCGTTGCCCAGGCTTCTTCCCAGCGCCTGAAAGCATATTCTTTTTTTGACTAAGGTCCGGTGCTCCTCGCACCTCGATAATCTCATTAATTTAATCTATTCGAGGTTAATTATGCGGGATATTCTCCTTTTCTTTTGTATCGTTTTTCCGTTTTTGGCGGGAGCGGTTGCCTACTTTGATAAAAGTAACGCCAACCTCAAGCGCCTCACCATGGTCACATCGGTACTGCTGGGCGTTTCTGCTCTGCTTCTTTCCTTTTACGCGCCAGACCTTGTGCTGGCGAAGAACACAAGCCTCGGGTCCGCCCTTACCTCGCCCATTCTCGTTCTTGACTTCGTCCTTTTGGGCGTCATCATCTGGATTGGGATAAAACAGCGGCACAACCTTATTTTTGGGCTCGGAGCTTTGCAACTAGCCGGAATGGTCTACCTAGAGTTCTGGCACACCCCCACCATTCAGCCCGAAACAGTCATCTTCAACATCGACTCCCTTGCCATCACCCTGCTCTTGGTCGTCTCCATCATTGGCCCCCTCATTGCCCGCTACGCCATTGACTACATGAAAAGTCACGAAGAGCACCTTGAAATGGCAGAATCGCGCCAACCAGTTTTCTTCGCCATTGTCTTTGTTTTCCTTGGCGCCATGAACGGTTTGGCCCTTGCCGACGACTTGAGCTGGATTTATTTCTTCTGGGAAATCACAACCCTGTGCTCATACTTCCTCATTAGCCATGACCGCACCGAAGAAGCTCAAAACAACGCCTGTGTGGCTTTGTGGATGAACATGGCCGGGGGCGTAGCCTTCGTATTCGCGCTCATCTACTTCCAACTCGCTTTTACCACTCTTTCCATCCACGAGTTACTCGCCCAAAGCACTGCCAACGGCGTCAAGCCCATCGCGATTTTACTGCCCGTTGTAGCCTTGTGTTTCGCCGGTTTCACCAAATCCGCGCAAATGCCCTTCCAGAGCTGGCTTTGCGGGGCCATGGTCGCTCCAACCCCCGTCTCCGCCCTGCTCCACTCTTCCACCATGGTTAAAGCCGGGGTCTATCTGGTTATTCGTCTGGCTCCTTTCTACGCCGGAAGCGCCATCTCTCCCGTCATAGCCATTTGCGGCGGTTTCACCTTCTTTGTCACTGCGGCTCTTGCCTGCGGACAAAGTAACGGTAAAAAAATTCTCGCCTATTCGACCATTTCCAACCTTGGTCTTATTATCGCTTGCGCGGGTATCAACACCACGGCCTCCATCGCCGCAGCGCTCATGCTCTTTATTTTCCATGCCATCTCCAAGGCTCTGCTCTTTCTTTGTGTGGGAAATATTGAACAAAAAATCGGCTCGCGCGATATTGAAGATATGCGCGGTCTTTTCACGACCTATCCTAAAATCGCCCTTATCACGACCTTTGCCATCCTCAGTATGATGCTGCCCCCCTTTGGTATGCTTCTTTCCAAATGGATGGCCTTGGAGTCTGCGGCAGAAGCGCCCATCGCCATGCCTTTCATCGTTTCTCTCCTAGCCCTTGGCAGCGGCTTAACGGTGTTTTTCTGGGCTCGCTGGGCAGGGATTATGCTTGGTTCCACCAACCCCTTGCTCACCATTACCAAAGAGTCTTTCACCACCCAAATCGACAAGGTGCTCAAAACCCTGTGTTATATGATTCTCGCCTTTTCGCTCTTCGCGCCCGTTCTTTATGTATGGCTCGTTGAGCCTGCCGTTGGCAATCTGGTCTCTAGCGATGGCATGGCCTATAGCGCTAGTAGCGGCGGTATCTCTAACAGCTACGGCGTATTCGCGGTATACCCCATTTACCTCATTATCGCCGGGGGCTTTTGGTACGCCTGGCGCGAAGCCAAACGTTTCACCTCGTCTGAATACCTGTCATTGCCCTACTTAAGCGGCCAGCAAAAAGTTCAAGACGGTGAAATCGGGTTTGAGGGCCCCATGAAAAGCTTTGTCAAAACCCAAACTGCCAACTTGTATCTCGAGGCTATATTTGGCGAAAATAAAATCTCCCGAACCGCCAATATTATCGCCATTGTATTACTAGCCATGTTGCTTGGAGGAGTAGCGCAATGACAGTATCCTTCTATATAAATCTGATTCTTGGCATTGTCGGCCTTGCCCTTGCTCCTTTTTTGGGCGGGCTTGTCGCTGGTATTGACCGCAAGGTCACGGCTCGAATGCAATCTCGCTTTGGCCCCCCCGTCCTACAGCCCTTTTATGACGTTTTAAAACTTTGGGGTAAACAGCCCATGACGGTAAACGCATGGCTCGTGCTGTGCTCTTACCTTTACATAATGGCCTCTGCCTTGGCGATTTTCCTCTTCTTCGCCAAAGCCGACCTCTTGCTTATTTTCTTCGTTATGACCATCGGAGCCGTATTTCAGGTGGTCGGCGCCCTATCCGTTCCTTCGCCTTACAGTCAGGTGGGCGCCCAGCGCGAACTCTTGCAAATGCTGGTCTATGAGCCTTTGCTCATTCTGGTCTTTGTCGGCATAGCCATCCAAGCCGGAAGCTTCAACATCTCCAGTGTTTACGCCATGGACACCCCCTTGCTTTATTCCATGCCGGCTCTGTATCTGGTCTTGTGTATCGCCCTGACCATTAAGCTGCGTAAATCACCCTTTGACTTCAGCGCCTCGCAACACGCCCACCAAGAGCTTGTGCGTGGCGTACTCACCGAATATAGCGGTCCCCAGCTCGCTATTCTTGAAGTTGCCCACTGGCTTGACACCATACTCATTCTTTGTTTCTGTTCTCTTTTCTGGGCCACAAGCTGGCAGGGAATGATTACCCTTTTGGTTATCACCTATTTTGTCGAAGTACTTGTTGATAACATCACCGCCAGACTGAACTGGAAGTGGATGCTGAAAATGACCCTTATACCCAGCGTTGTCTTCGCCATGATTAACCTTTTGTTGCTCCATGCGATAAAATAAGGGGGAGCGTTATATGATTGATATTAAAAAGCTTATCAATACCGGAAGGCTCAAGTCTCCCTGGATTATGCATTTTGACTGCGGTTCCTGTAACGGCTGTGACATTGAAAC
>CAZYJQ010000151.1:0-3177 GCA_964647835.1 uncultured Desulfovibrio sp.
GCAGGCTATGATACGCGCGTTTTATCGGCCATTGGCATGCAGGAAGTGTGTGAACCTTATATTCGTCGTCGAGCCGAACGTCACTTGCAAAAAGGGCGCGTGGTTATTTGCGCCGCGGGAACGGGGAACCCTTACTTTACGACAGATACCGCGGCGGCATTGCGGGGCATGGAACTGAAGTGCGATGCCATTATTAAGGCCACTAAGGTTGACGGGGTGTATGACAAAGATCCCATGAAACACGCCGACGCTGTTAAATACGACCGAGTTTCTTATATGGAAGCCCTCGAAAAACAACTCGGTGTTATGGACTATACCGCCATTACCCTTGCCATGCAAAACTCCATCCCCATCGCTGTGTGCAGCATGTTTGGCGGGAGTATTCTGCGCCTTATTTGCGGCGAAGATGTGGGTACGGTAGTTGGGTAACGAATTTTTATATAATGCATTACCACTGTAAGGAGGAATTATGCAGTCGATTAAAGATACCGCTAAAGATAAAATGACAAAGGCTGTGGCTTCGCTGGAGCGTGATTTTTCGAAACTACGCACAGGTCGCGCCACTACTGCTTTGGTTGATGATGTGAAAGTTGACTATTACGGCGCCATCTCTCCCATTAACCAGATAGCTTCAGTGGCCATCCCCGACAGCCGTACCATTACTATCCAACCTTGGGACAAAGGCGCCTTCCCCATTATTGAAAAGGCTATCCTGGCATCGGATTTGGGCCTTACCCCCATTAACGACGGTAAGCTCATCCGCATTAATATTCCTGTTTTAACAGAGGAACGCCGTAAAGAGCTTGGTAAAGTCGCGCGTAAGTATGCCGAAGAAGCTAAGGTCGCTGTGCGAAATATTCGCCGCGAAGCCAACGATGGTTTTAAAAAGCTCGAAAAAAACAAAGATATCAGCGAAGACGACTCCAAAAGAGCGCAGGATGAAATTCAAAAGCTCACTGACGACACTGTCTCGCAAATTGACCTTGTGACACAAGATAAAGAAAAAGAAATCATGGATATCTAAGAATACGGTACCCACGGTCCTATGGTCATTGCATAAGGCCTTATAGCTTTCAGTTTTATTGCTTTAGGGCTCCTTTTTCATGCCATGGGAAAAGAGTGGGTACTTTCTTTTTAGAAGCCCATTTTCGAGGAATATATGCTTGAATTCATTATGATGTTCATTGATGTGGTGCTCCATATCGATGTTTACCTCAAAGAACTTGTCCCTCAATACGGGGCGTATGTGTATCTTTTTCTTTTTATTATTGTTTTTTGTGAAACAGGTCTTGTTGTCACACCTTTTTTGCCGGGCGATTCATTGCTTTTCGCCGGGGGCACCTTGGTAGGGCTTGGCCTTTTGGACTATTGGCCTTTGGTCATAACCCTGTTGTCGGCGGCTATCATAGGGGACGCTGTTAACTACTCCATTGGTAAACGCATTGGCCCCCCAGTCTTTGAAAAAAATTACCGGTTTCTTAAAAAAGAACACTTGCTCAAGGCGCAGGCATTTTATGAGCGGCATGGCGGAAAGGCCATTGTCCTCGCCCGTTTTATCCCCATCATCAGAACCTTTGCTCCTTTTGTGGCGGGGGTGGCGACTATGTGTACCAGACGTTTTCTTATGTTCAACATAAGCGGTGCCTTGCTTTGGGTGTTTTTACTTGTGACCGCAGGCTTTAAGCTGAGTGATAACGAACTTGTCCAGCGCAATTTTAGCATTGTTATCATGGCGATTATTGTTATTTCCGTCCTCCCCATCGCTGTGGAATTCATTAAAGCGCGGAGGGGTTCGGGAAGTAGCTAGCAAAAGTCTTTTCTGGATTTTTGCGCTAGCCTGTGTTGTTCTTAAATCTACCGCAAAATATTTCCTGTTTTGAATGTATTGCCTGGGCTTTATCGCCCTTAGGGGCTTTCGACCTACCGAGTTTAAAAGTCGCAGAAGACATACCTGCTCCAAATTCTTTCTCTATCCTTGTTTCAATAGACAATCCCCTGCTTCTTATGAAGGAAGCAGGGGATTGTGTTCGTTTTGTCTTACTTAGACCTTGAGGAACAGCCTGTTAGGGCACTGGTCATTGAGGAAATTCCTCAACGAGGTAAGTTAGGCCGCCACCGTTGAGGTCGTCCAACCTTTCGGGCCCTCAATTCTTTGGGGGACTTCTTATGAGGACTGGGCGCTTATTTGTTTTTTAAGATAGTTCGCCATTTTTTGAGCTTCGGTAAAGGTGGGGAGAATCTCGCAAGCTTTTTGAGCAAGAACAAGTCCTTTATCAAATTTTTGCCAGTCTAAATACAGCCGCCCAAAGTTGAAATACAGGTAGGGATCGTGGTCATCAATGGACAGGGCTTTAATAAATTTCTTTTCGGACTCTTCGTATAGTTTCAGCTTTCGCATGGTCACAGCGAGTTTGTTTAAGCTGTGGATGTTTTCAGGTGAAACCGCCAAGGCTTCATGAAGATAATGGGCCGCGTCCTCGTTCATGTTGGCATCCATGAATATTTGGGCGATATCGTTAATAAGAGTCGCGTCTTTGGAAAAATCGTTTTTCAGGTCTGAGAAAGTTGAGCGAGCGCTGTCAAGCCGACCTTCGCTCACTTCCGTCCTTCCCTTTTCCAGCCCCATGGTTTTTTTGCGGCTGGTTTCTTCGGCTTGGATGATAATGTCCTTTGAAGCTTCGCTTTGGAGGCATTCGATGAGCTCGTCCAAGGTGCTGAGATAGTTGGCTTCCTCGCCTTTTATAAAGTCTAAAGCCAAAGGGAAAATACTTTTAATCTCGACACAATCAACAAGGTAACCGCTCCCTTGGAGTATAAGCCTTCTTAATTCGTCAATTTCGTTACGCATAAGGTTTTTTGACTGTAAGGCATGAACCCCTTTGCGCATGGCCTGAGCGGCGAAAACCAAGTTCCCCTGCTTAAGGGAGGTTGGTACGCGTGACAGGTTGGCTCTGATTTGTGGAAGTTCATTTGACATAAGGCTATCCTTTATAAAAAATAAGTCGAAGATAGGCTTGCGAAAGATTATTCAACAACATTATGTATGCTGGTGAGCAAGCGAATAAAATTGGTGGCTTCGGAAGTGAAGGAGTTTACTTCAGAGAATTGAACACCAAAGGCCAAAAAGGGACCTTTATTGGTGATGGATTTTACTGTCCCCGGGGTAATCATGGTTTG
>CAZYJQ010000152.1:0-3173 GCA_964647835.1 uncultured Desulfovibrio sp.
CGGCCTCTTCTGGGGAATGGTAACAAATAACCTCTTTACCCGGTTCAAATAATTCTTCTATCTGCTCTCGATAGTCCGTTAATAAAAAAGCGCCACAGGCAGGAACGTCAAAAACACGCTGGTTAACGGCACCCTTCATTTGCTTACTGGTGCAGTTGAAGTTAATTTTTGAACAGGGGTAAAAAAGCGGCAACTGGGTGTAATAGCTTAATTCGGAATGTTTGCGCCACTGAACATTCGCGGGCACAAGCCTTTCCCAGCCCGTATCGCCCACGATGAGCGGCCCAAAGGGAAAGGTAGCCCTTACGCATTTTAAGCGATATTGGCGGGTGGCTTCCCATGTAAGCGCCGCCTGATAACCAAGCTTATTCTCTGTATCAGCTATAGACTCATAAGCTTCGTAGAGGTCGGGAAACTGTTTTTCCAAAAAGAGAGGAATGGAACGTTCATCGCTCTCGTCAAAGGCCGCCCCCACTTCGTCCAGTCCTTTTGTCAACACCTCTGGCAGGCGTAAACGTTGCATACGTGAGGCAACCTTGTGCAACATGGAGTTACCCACAAAAGAGACATCCGCCGTCCATTCGGGATGGGGGATACAGGAGGCGTCCACAGGCTTAAAGCGCGCCGTATCGGTCCCCAAAGACAGGTATTCCACATACCCAAAACCCAAAGCTTTTAAGGCGGGAATATTATCGTAGTCCCATGTAAATATGCTGGTTATGGGGCTAACCAGCCTCTCGTACATGGCCAGAATAAGAAGGGGGTTATCCACAAACCACGAAGCGAGGGGCAGGCCGATTCTCTCAAGGAGGTCAATGAGAACTCCCTCTCGGTCAACACCAAGATGGTTAATGGTAAAAACAAAGTCGGGCTTAAAGCGAGTAATGGCCTCAAGGAGGCTTTCCACAAAGCCCTCAAGGTGAGTTTCGCTGTCTGAAATAACCAGCTCTTCATAGGGAATACCCAAACGAATACAGGCCGCGGTGATTTCACCCGTTAAAAAATATTTGCTGGTGAGAAGTAAGATGCGTGGAGTCTCATTTTGAAACCGCGCGTAGCGCATTTTTCCCCAAATATTCACACTGGCGCTGGCCTCGCAATATTGGCGAAGCTGACCAAAATATGCCTTGTTGAGGCGCTGATAAAAAGGCAGAACACACCCCTTGAGGGGTTTTCCCCCGTGCTGATTCTGCCACTCGGTCAACAAAGAACTCGCCCTCGATAGATCAGGCGTTGTGACCCAAGTAATGAAGGGCTTATTCCACAGAGTCCGTAACCGAGTCACCCCAAGAATCTCTTCCTCGCCATCAATGACAAGGAGCGGTAACCCGTTGGATTCGCAATGCGCCGCCACGGTCTCAAGGCAGTAACCAGCGCCAGACCCCAAAAGCACGGGAAGCTCTGCGGGTAAAAGCTGGTCGATAAAGGCCTGCGCCACGTCAAGCTCACGCTTGGGGCCGCCCTCGCCAAGCATGGCAAGGGTGCGACCGGAGCGAACAACCTGAACATCTTCAATGGTGTCTTCGGGCGTAAAACGAACTACTATAGGCGGGGTGTTATCCACGATATCATCCTTCGTTTATAGATACATATGTATTGATATCTTTAACTATTGTAATTTATAGCCGACGTATAAACCGACGAAGGGCTAGCGGGAAGGCAGAACAAAAAGCCTCAAAGCTTTTACTCTCCACAGGCCCTTCATGCTCTCCCCAACAGCCGCTAAGAATAGCGCTCCCCCATCAGAGGAATTTTTCCATAAAGAACGGGTCCTTCGCCTAGTTAAGCAAACGTCTTTGTCATGTAAGTAGCAAAGACCCTCTCCCCACTGTTTTCGAAACAGACAGGCAAGAGGGCAGTGTAGACCTTCAAAGGAAAAAAGGCAGGGCATCCCCACAGCAAACTGGAAAAACCTTATACCAAAGCGCCTAGACCTCATTGGCAGGGGTATTGAGCATGTCGTGGTTAACCGGAATAGCCGGAATAGAGCAGACAATTTCCTCATGACCCATTTGAAAAGAAGCGTTTTCAATAAGAGCCGTCGTCTGATAATATTCTGTCCCTATGTATATTTCACAACCCGGCATAACCGTCCCCGGCACGATAATCTGGCAATGCTCCGTCTGTTTTTCCTGAACGGAAAACTTACGCCACATGGCGTCGCGCTTTTTATGGATAACAGCCAGCTTTTCACGCGCCAAACGTAACCTTGGGGCAAACTCCTGCAACATCACGGCGTTGCGCTTGGTTTGCTTTTCAAAATACGCCACTTTTCCTTGCAGGTAACGAATCTGGCTTTCCAGTTTTTGAACCAGTAAAAACTCAAAGGGGTCGTACCCCATCATAATGGATGTCCGGGTATCATAACCGCTGCCCATTTGCTGTTCCACATAAACAATGCCGTTAGCATACACGGAACCACCCAGCAATCGCCCTCTAATGATAACGTTGCCGCCGGCGTAAATAATGCTGTGCAGACAAGACCCGTCAATAATAACGTTCCCCTTGGCCCGAATTTGTACCCGCTCGCAAAAAGGCAAACGCACATGCCTGCCCGCGTCAATAAGCGTGCTGGGGATGGCCTCGCTCAAGATATCGCCCTCAGGGCTTTTAATGGGCGGGCCTTCGGCGCCTTTTACCCCGGCAAGACAAACAATGTCCTTGGAGGCTTTTATCTTGGCGCTTTCAATATGGCGTTTTATTAAAATATTGTTCCCCTGCACAGCGAACCCTGTCTGAACGTCGCCATGAACCACGAGGTCATTGACAAAATACACGTTGCCCGTGTGAAATCCGACGTTACCGCGAATATTAAGCAGTTTTTTAACGCAGATGCGTCCCTTATGGTAAAAAACGTAGCCGTTGCAGGTGGCTACTATCTTATTGGGATCGGTTTTGTGGCTGGCAGTGTTGGGCCCAATGGGCAGGTGGGGGTTGTGGTAGACAAATCGCAAATCCCTTTCTTTAACAGGTACAGTGTCAGCCGGAAATAACTCTGCTAAAACCTGCCCTGCCACAACGTTTTGCACATAACCCAAGTAGCGGGAATAAGTGCTTCCGTCCGAGGCTTCCTCAGGGATTCTGTTCAGGTGGTTAAAGTCCGGGTTAAAGTAGTGGTGAAGATAGTACATGGCGGCATCACTAGATAAAGATTGCGATAAGGATTTCTTCTT
>CAZYJQ010000153.1:0-3155 GCA_964647835.1 uncultured Desulfovibrio sp.
TTAGACTTTGAGCGCGGCAGTAAACTTGCCGGCGCCCGTTTTACTGTTTCCTGGTCTTGGGCCGCCCGTCTCGAACGCGCCCTTGTCAACTTCTTCCTCGATATCCAAACGGGAGAAAACGGCTACACCGAAATTATCCCCCCTCTCATGGTCAACCGAGCCACCATGACAGGCACAGGAAACTTGCCAAAATTTGCCGAAGATTTGTTTAAACTGGCGGACTGGGACTACTTTCTCATCCCTACCTCTGAGGTGCCCCTCACCAACCTGCACGCGGGCGAAGTTCTCCCCGAAGAGTGTCTGCCCCTTGGCTTCACAGCCCAAACCCCCTGTTTCCGCTCTGAAGCTGGCTCCTACGGAAAGGACACCAAAGGCCTCATCCGCCAGCACCAGTTCACCAAAGTAGAAATGGTGCGCTATGCTCACCCTGACAAATCCTTTGATGAGCTTGAGCGCATGCGCGGACACGCCGAAGATTTGCTCCAGCGCCTAGAGCTCCCCTACAGGGTCATTACCCTTTGCACGGGTGACATGGGCTTTGCCTCGGCTAAAACCTATGACTTGGAAGTGTGGCTTCCCGGTCAAAATACTTACAGGGAAATTTCATCCTGCTCCAACTGCCTTGATTTTCAAGCTCGCAGAGCCAATATCCGCTTTAAACCCAAAGGCGGCGGCAAGTCGGAATATCTGCACACCTTAAACGGCTCTGGCCTTGCCGTTGGGCGTACCCTTGTGGCGGTTATCGAAAATGGACAGCAAGAAGACGGCAGTATCATCATCCCAAAGGCGCTCCACCCTTATATGGGCGGCATCACCGCCATTAAACCCGGCGATTTTCCTGCCATTAAAGGATAATATTCAATCGTATTTATCAGGGAAGGTTCTGCCTCCCCTAAAGCCCATCAGTCAAAGAGTTACACTCTTTGGAATCCATACGCTCCCATTTCTTTTCTTGAAAAAGGGATGGGAGTCGAGGATTCATGGTATAGCTTTGCCATACGAGCCCTTTGCAAGACGCTCGAAGGGCTTTGAGGAACAGCTCCCTCAACAAGTTAAGTCATTAACCCTTTTACAGTGCATAGCCTCGCGTACTCTTCACCTTGAGGATTCCATGGAAACAAGACGGTTCCACGATAAAAAAGTTTCACTCCTCGGATTTGGCTGTATGCGTTTGCCTCTCCTCTCGGCAGACAACCAAAAGTCCATTGACATGACAACCTTTCAGGGTCTGGTGGATTACGCCTATGAACAGGGCGTCAATTACTACGACACCGCCTACATCTACCACGAGGGATTAAGCGAAGGCAGTATTGGCGAGGCTCTGCGAAAGTATCCCCGCGAGTCCTATTTTTTAGCGAATAAACTCCCCGGCTGGCTCTTAAAAGATGGCCTGACCGCAGAGGCTGTCTTTGAGGAGCAGCTCAAACGTTGCGGGGTCGACTATTTTGATTTTTACCTCTGCCATGCCATCGGCAAAAGCCCCACAGACTTTGAAGACCACCATCAAAAAAGCGGTGCCTTTGAGTACCTTTTAGAACAAAAAAAAGCAGGTCGCATTCGCCATCTTGGCTTTTCGTTTCACGGTAATGTGGAACGCTTTAAAGTATTGCTTTCGCGCCATGACTGGGATTTTGTGCAAATTCAGCTTAATTATCTCGACTGGCAACTTCAAGATGCCAAGACCCTCTATAGCCTCCTTGAAGAAAAAAACATCCCTTGCGTTGTCATGGAACCCGTGCGAGGTGGCAACCTCTGCCACATTAGCGATGATGTGACGAGCATGCTTCAAAAGGCCGCCCCGGGAATGTCCACGGCCTCATGGGCCATTCGTTTTGTGGCTTCCCTGCCCAATGTGCTCACGGTGCTCAGCGGCATGAATGTTATGGCGCACGTTAAAGATAACATTCAAACCGTTAAAAATTTCACCCCCTTGAATGAGCAGGAAAAAGAACTCCTTGCCAAGGTTGCCGATATTTTCATGGGCTCTGGCACCATCCCCTGCACGGCCTGCCGTTACTGCATGGACTGCCCGGCTGGCGTTGATATCCCCGAGGTTTTTGGTGCCTATAACACAGCCGCGGCCGCCATGGCTCTACCTGTGGATATTCCCATTCAACGCATCTATAACAAAGACACCCACACCTTCCTTACGGCCTATGCGGCCATCGCGCCTGGAAACCGGGCTCACCATTGCATCGAGTGCGGACAATGCGTTGAAAACTGTCCTCAAGCCATATCTATTCCACAAGAAATGGCTCGCATTGCTCAAATAATTTCTGAAATAAAACCCGAACTGGGAGAAGCCTAGTGAAAGTCCTCCTCATTAACGGAAGTCCCAATAGAACCGGATGCACCTTCACGGCCCTGACCATGGTAGCCGACAGCCTTGAATATGAGGGGATCGAAACAGAAATCTTCTCCATCGGCAAAAAACCCATAGCGGGATGTCTTAACTGCGGCGGGTGCGCTCAAGACGGCTACTGTGTTTTACCCGATGATGGCGTTAACACCGCCATTGATTTGGCAAAACAGGCCGATGGGTTTATTTTTGGCTCGCCAGTCTATTACGCCGCCCCCAACGGTGCCCTGTGCACCATGCTCGATCGTATGTTTTTCATGAATCATGATATTTTCGCCTTCAAACCCGGAGCCGCGGTGGTCAACTGTCGCCGAGGAGGAGCCAGCGCAGCCTTTGATAGACTGAATAAATACTTTACCATAGCCCACATGCCCGTGGTTTCGTCGCAATACTGGAACTCTACCCACGGACTCACCCCGGACGAGGTGCGCAAAGACCAAGAAGGCATGCAAACCATGCGTCTTTTAGGACAAAACATGGCCTGGCTCCTGCACTGCATCGACCACGCTAAAGAAGCCTTCCCCCACCCTGAACTCGAAGCTCGCACTGCCACAAACTTTATTGAAGACTAAGCTGGCGACGCGGCACCTTCCCGAACAATACCGAATACCCAGGATTCAACCAACAAGGCGCTGAGGAAAGAAAGGCTGTATAGGCTTTTCTCTATAAACCAAAAGACTCCTCACCATTTCCGTCTTGCCTCTTTGCCAAAATAGACCGCACAAAGAAAAAACCCTCATGCCCCGTTTTATATCAGTAAAAAAATATATCCCTCCAAACTTTGTAGAAAAGAACA
>CAZYJQ010000154.1:0-3154 GCA_964647835.1 uncultured Desulfovibrio sp.
ACACGCTCATTTTAGGCGGTATCTCAAGCAACATATGGATATGATCAGGACAACATGCTTGTGGCATGCTGTGAGTATTGCGATTTTGCCAGCGTTTTGTAGCAGCTTTTTTTGCTTTTTCTCTACGGCTTTCAGCGTGCACCACATATCCTTGATGGTCTTCCCAATCGTGCAGCACATAGATTCCGAGTTCGTTTTTTTCAAGGAATCCGCATTCTATAAGCGCAGAAACGAACCGGTGCGGTTCTTCTTCCCAGCCAGATTCTAAGGCGATATCGATTTCATCCATGCCTTGTAGAATGCCGCTAGGATGGTTCAAGGCTGCACCAATCCAAAGATCGAGCAGGTAATCTGTTGCGTTAGCACCAAGTGACAGGCGTAAGCGTTTGCGCTTTCTATGGCCCCGAAAAGACACGGCAATGCGAATGTCGCTATTCATGGTCACGACCTTGAAAGTTGCCAATGCTTTCAATAAAAGCAGCAATTTCTTCGGCTCTCCACACTGTTGTTCTGGCAGACAGTTTCAGTGGTTTTGGAAAGCGCCCGTCTTTGCAGCCAGCCCACCAAGAACTTTTGCTGATTGGGATAAGAGCCAAAATTTGTGGAAGGCGGAGAAAGCCGTAAGTGGGGATAGACGTATGTTGTTTGGACATAAAAAACCTCGTGCGTTTGAAAGAACAAAAAAAGAGCTGCCTTGGACACCGGGTCAAAGGAGCTCTGGGCTCTCTCAGTTGAAGCGCGAGGCTTGCAGGGATTATTGAAGACGTAACAGAACCGCAGAAGTTGCGATTTATCCAACTACGACTTCACTATATACATGATTTATTTAAAGTAAACCGGACATAAATTCCGCTTTGCTTGTCCAAAACCATCCAATCTGGACTTTTGTTGTGCAAAGGAATCCAAAAAAAATATGCAAAAATTTGTAAAAAAGTAGTAAGGAACTATCAAAAGTATGGAAAAAAAGACGGCGCGGCTTATGCGAGTGACATCCAATGGGGAAGTGTCGCGCTGCATAAATCCGTGCCGCCTTGGTGATGTAGAAACGACTTTTCTATAATTGCCTATGCTCCGCATGGGTTTGAACATAGGCTTTTAATACAGCATTCATACGGCTTTGATAACCAGCTCCAGAGGAACGGAACCATTCCAGCACGTCAGCATCAATCCGCAGAGTTATTTGCTGCTTGGCTTCCTTCAGTAAAGCAGAAGGATGCAAACGGCGAGCGGTTTCAAAGAACGGATCGTCCAGCGGTAAATTATCGGAATCCGCTTCGGCTGCAAGCGTAATTGCTGTATCTGACATATCCTTCAAATGCTGCCAATCCGTTTTTGAACTTGTGGAGTGAATATCATTCAGGCTCATACGAGTGTTCTGTTTCTTGTTTGATACGTTTTTCATAACTTCTCCTTTCTCTGGCGTTGGCACGGCGGGCTGAAATGATGCGGAATGCTCCATTTCGTAAAGTGAAGGCCACAACAAAAAGTAGGCCGTTTCTTTCTCCAAGTGCTATGCAGCGTTGTTCTCCATAGTCACGCCGTGTGTCTTCCAGTATCAGCGGGGAATCAGCCAAAATTCGTGCGGCATCGATAAAATCAACACCGTGTTTTTCCAGATTGCTTTGGCGTTTGGCTTCATCCCATTCAAATTCCATGTCCATAATGTAACTCCGTTTTGTAACTACGTCAATATGGAATGGTTATTTTCCAGTTTTCAGTTTGCCCAGATAGTCGCTCCATTCTTGCATCATTCTACGTCGTTCAGGTAAATACTCTGCATAGTTGTAGGCTGCTCGCACTTCGTCACGTTCACCATGAGCAAGCTGTCTCTCGATCCAATCACGGTTATATCCAAGCTCGTTAAGCAGAGTTGAAGCAATGGAACGGAAGCCATGCGTACACATTTCGTCCTTGCCGTAGCCCATGCGCCGTATGGCGTTGAGTAAAGTTGCATCAGAAAGAGGGCGTGTACTGGTTCTGATTGAAGGAAAAAGATACTTTTCGCTACCTGAAAACGGCTGTAATTCTTTAATAATTCTGACTGCTTGTTTTGATAGCGGAACTACGTGCATTTGCTTCATTTTCATGCGTTCGGCAGGGATACGCCACTCTTTCTCTTTAAGATTGACCTCGCTCCACTCGGCAGCACGCAATTCAGTAGGACGCACGAAAACAAGCGGAGCCAAACGCAGAGCGCAGACGATGGGGAAGTAGCCTTCGTAATTGTCGCAATCTCGCAAAAGCTGTGCAACCCTTGTCGGTTCTGTAAGAGCTGCTCTATGGGTAACTTTGCGGGGGCGCAAAGCTCCGCTCAAATCAGATGCAACATTATGCTTGGCTCGACCTGTTATGATGGCATAGCGATATACTTGGCTGATAATCTGTAATAAACGGCGAGCGGTTTCATTTTGTCCTTTCTGTTCAATAGGTTTGACAACAGACAAAATATCAGGGGCTTCCAGCCGTGTTATGTGTTCTCCGCCGATAATCGGAAAAATATATTTATCCATACGGTACATGACTGTTCCACGGTGTTTTTCCGTAAAATCTGCCGTTCGGGTTTCGTGCCATTCCAAAGCAATGTTTTTGAAAATGTCGTTAGTCTCTGAAAGCTGTGCTTTTTGTACAGCCTTTTTGTGTGCCCCTGGGTCAATACCCTCTGCTAAAAGCTGCTTAACTTCTTTGCGTTTTTCTCTTGCCCTTTCTAAAGATATGAAGGGGTATTCCCCAAAACTGAGCAGTTTTTCTTTTTGGTCAAAATAGTAGGTCATACGCCAGAGTTTTTTGCCAGAAGCGGAGAGATAAAGATGTAAGCCGTTTCCATCGGAAATTTTTGTGGGCTTGCCAGAATTTTTCAAACTTTTGATTCGGGTGTCGGTTAGAGCCATTTCGGTTCTCCTTGGTTAAAAGTGGATGAATGGATACCCGAATGGACGATAATATTATTTTATATCAGCATATTATATAAAAAATCGGGTATCGTGATTGCATAGCACACTTCGATACCCGCAAAAATACCCAGAAAGTTTTTGGATGACGTTGTATTTGGTTGGACCTGGGGATTACAACTAATCCCTAAAACGCAAGAACGGCAAGGTGTTTTAGACCTTGCCGTTCTTTATAATTCCAAAAGTGGCGTCCCCAAGGGGATTTG
>CAZYJQ010000155.1:0-3093 GCA_964647835.1 uncultured Desulfovibrio sp.
TTCGCGGTGAGAGACTTGCCAAGGCTAATGGAATCGCCCGCTGTAAGGGTGTTGGTGCCGTCCTTGGCAAAAACGCTGTCAGCTACCCTCACCATGATTGGCACCTGCGCCATTCCCCAACCACGGCTACCTCTCTCCTTTTACACCAGAACATATTGCCATGGGGATACCTCTACTCACAAACAGGCTTTAAACAGGCTCTACCTCCCTCCTGCTTCTCCAGTTAGGCGGTCAACAAGCATTTGTTCTGCCACCGATTGCTCTAAGGCAGGTATTACTGCCTATACAGGCTTTTGAAAATAGAACAAAAAATATGTATGGGATGTAGAACAACTATTCCACCACAAGGAGTGCTACGACAAAAAAGCGCTACGTTTACACGTAGCGCTTTTTCTGACTGGAAAAGGCAAAGAAGTTATACGGCTTTTTTCTTAGCAGCCTCTTCAATAATACGTTCCCCTTGGGGGGTGGCGATAACAATACGCAAGGCGTCCACAACGCTCTTGTCGTAGACCTTACCCGTCGCCGCGTCCAGCACCTCCAAAACTTTGGAAACGGGCAAAGCCTCGCGATAAGATCGAGGACGAGCCATGGCCGCAAAAGCGTTAACAACAGCCAAAACACGACCGTGAATAGAAATGGCGTCGCCTTGTAGTCCAGCAGGATAGCCAGAACCGTCAAGGCTTTCGTTCATCTGGCGAATGGCATCAATGACAGGAAGCTCGAATTCGACATCTTTAAGTACATGACAAGTATGCTCAACGTGCTTTTCCATTAACGCTTTTTCTTCGTTGCTTAATTTGCCGGGTTTCAGCAAAATTTCACGGGGGACAAACATTTTGCCAATTTGCGAAAGACTAGCGGCCGCTTCAATGGTGGAAGTGTCCACAGGGCTTAAATGCAGTTGTTTGGCTATGAGGAGAGCCATACCGTCCATAATGCGAGAGTGCCCACCCAAGAAGGGATCAACCTCTTCAATGGCGTGAACGAGCGCGTCAATGGTTTGTTGAACCACGCGGCGCCCGTGCAACTGGCTCTCAATAAGCTGTGTGATGTCACGGTATACGGAAACAATACCAACAACCTTACCCCCTTCGGAATCGCGCAAGGGAGCTTTGGAAATCTGGAAGAAATAGCGGTTTGACTGGAGCCATAGAGTTTCGTTAATGGCACGCTCTTCCCCAGTCATAAGTACATGCTGGTCAGTTTGACCAAGGCGCTTCGCCGTATCAAAACCAAAAATGGCTTGCCCATCCAAACCGATGACCTCATTCGGATCTCGGCCCACAGCCTTGCCGAAGGCTCTGTTGCAATAAACAAACTTTCCTTCGGCGTCTACCAACGAGATGGGGTCTGAGATGGTTGAGTTAATACCGTCAAGGAGCTGCTTTTGTTCACCCATAATCGCAAGCAAAGAGCGGAAGTTTTGGTTAAGGTCACGTTGCTCGTTGCCCATAACGCGCCACCAGACAGCAATGATGACGAGCAACAAAAGCGCGGAGACTAAGACGCAAACCGTATAAACGACACGGCTGGTATCATGCATTGGAGCTGTCACAGCGTCCAGACTCGTTTCCGCCACAACCCACCAATCCAAACCCTTAATCTTGGCACCGGAAGAATAGACACTTTGGCGAAGAACGGGTGACTGACGGATTCCAAAACTTAACTGATGTTGGTCAGTGAGCGTAAAGTCGCGAGCGGTCAAGAGCGCGGGGGTACGGTTATCCACTTCCTGAAAGCTTTCATTGCCTATCTGTTGCACAAGAGCCAATCGTTTAATCTGTACCCCAAGCAAACCAAGCCCCAAGCTCTCGTTTAACATTTGGTCAGCCTTAAGAGTCACAACCAAAACAGCCGAAGGCTTACTCTCCAGTTCATCCTCAGGAGGTAAAATGGGAACAAACAGCACCGCTCCCGTGCCAAAAGGCTCAAACCGCAAGGGACTCAGGCGATAATAACCACTAGCAACCACTTGCCTGGCAAGGAGTTCATCCTCCTTGTCCAAGGGCCGCATGCTGGCTTCCGTGGTCATATAGGGCTCGCATTTGGCGTTAACAATGGTCACTGAGGCTATTTCAGCGCTCGCGGCCACAATGCTTTCAAGGGCATTCTTCAAGGTTGGCAAACGCAACTGAATATCAGTTAAATTGCCATCCTCACCCTCATTGGTGCCAAAAAGAACCGGAATTCCTTCTGGCGAGTTTTTAACCAAAGAGGCGAACTCCACAAAGAGCGGGTTAGCAGCAAGGCTTTGCACTCTTTCAACTTTTCCCCCAAGCCAGTTTTCTATGGCAGAAGCCCGCGCGGAGGTAACCACCGCTTGTCTGTCTTCGGCAATCCTCTCCAGCGAAGCTTTTTCACCATCAAGATAATAAAAGCCCCACGCGAAAAGCGCGCCAATGGCAAGGCCAGCGGCAATAAGATAGAAGGACAATTTCGTCTTGCCGATGTTTTTTTCCATAGAAACCGTTTCCATACGAGTTTTCTTCTCGCTCATACCCCTTCTCCAAGTCAATTATAGTTGTCTCTTTGGCAGTATACCGTCTTATTCCAGTTATGTTAATCGTGTAATTTACTTTTTCTTCACAATTCGCGCATGACCCCAACGGTAATGTTCATTCACTGAAAACTGAGGTCTATAGTTTTTTAATACCGTATGCTCTAGCACATAGGGACTGAGGTTATCCAATATATAGGCCTTATCATTAATAAAAACAGCCAATACAGCGTGGCCTATGCCCCGTATAGTATCCTTTACAGCAACCACGCGGAGTTTGTCGGCAGAAACCCCCAAAGAACGCATGGCGTAATATTTGGTGATGGCGTAGTCCTCACAGTCCCCGGATTTTTCAAGAAACTCCTCAGGGGTTGCCCAATACTCCGGTACACCCCAAACAACATCATCAGTTCTGTAAGGCCAAGTATTAAAAAAGGTATTCACGGCCTTAGCCTTGGCAAAATCATCCCCTGACACAATTTTTTCCCGAAGGGCGAACCAGCGTTTAGCCACGTTGGGCGGCATGCGTTTAGCCGTCCCATTGGAAAATATCGGCGGTGGCGTACGCTGCGTCTTCACAACCCTATGCCACT
>CAZYJQ010000156.1:0-3034 GCA_964647835.1 uncultured Desulfovibrio sp.
GGCCAAAAATCTCCTGCTCGCCAACGCTCATGCCTTCTTTAACATTATCAAGGATAGTTGGGCCGACGTAGTAGCCGTTTTCATAGCCTTTGGGCTTGCAATTACGCCCGTCCATGACAAGGGTAGCCCCTTCTTCAACGCCTTTGGCAATCCACTTTTCCACAGATTCTTTATGAGAGGCTGAAATCACAGGCCCAAGATCGCTTGTTGGTTCATAGGCAGGCCCGATGACAAGCTCGGAGGCCAGTTTTTTCATAATCTTAACAAACTCATCAGCGACGGACTCTTGGACAACGACAACAGGCAGAGCCATACAGCGTTGACCAGCGCACCCGTATGCTGAGTTGATGATGCGGCGGGCAGTCCACTCAAGGGGCGCGTCTTCAAGCACGAGGGCGTGGTTTTTGGCTTCTGTCAAACACTGCACGCGCTTACCGTGAGAGGCCGCAGTGGTGTAAATGTGTCTACCAGTGGAGGTAGAACCCACAAAACTGACGCCGCAGATATCGGGGTGAGAGATAAGCTCGGTCACTTCGTGGCGGCTACAGGTAATGAGGTTTACAACGCCTTTGGGGAGCCCTGCCTCATAGAGAAGCTCAAGTAAGCGCATACCGGTTTGGGGTACCATGCTGGCGGCTTTTAAGACCATGCAGTTTCCTGCGACGATGCACAGGGGGATAAACCAGCCAAAGGGAATCATGGCGGGGAAGTTGTAAGGAACGATGCCGAGGAATACCCCGACGGATTCACGGAACAAGGTAATATCGTGCGAGCGGGTGGCTTCCATCATGGAAAAACCTTGAATTTCGTTAGGGGCGCCAACGGCTACCTCACAAGCTTCCACAACCTTATGGATGTCGCCGCGGGATTCGTTCAGGTTTTTGCCCATTTCAGTGGCAAGCAGGAGGGAGAGTTCCTCAAAATGCTGGTTCACCAGCTCACGGAATTTAAAGATAACTTGGGTGCGAACGGCGATGGGCTTATTGGACCAGTCGGGATAAGCAGCCTTACACGAAGCCACGGCGGCGTTTACTTCGTCTTTGGTGCAAACGGGTGTTTCAGCGATTTGTTCGCCAGTGCTGGGGTTCATAATAGGAGTATACTTACCAGAGGTACTGTCTCTCCACTCGTTATCGATGCAATACTGTAAGCGTTTCACAGCCATGTCCATTTCCTCCTGGAACTATTATATGTTTAAAAAATTACAGTGCCTTATAGTACAAATCTATGATTTCATCTTTCGATGCAATCTTCGGGTTATTATCGGGACTTCCGCTCGCCATGGCGTCGTCGGCCATTTTTGAAACGTTGGCATCAAGCAGTTCTTTGCTTACGCCAAGCTCCGCAAGGCCGGGGATACCCATAAATCGAATAAGCTCTTCAATTCTTTCAGCACCGGCAAGGGAAGTGGCTTCGTGGGAACCTTGGTCGCTAAGACCCATGGCAAGGGCTATTTCGGCATAGCGTTGGCTGGCTCCGGGCAATGAAAACCGTGTAACGACTCCAAGCAAAGCCGCGTTGGAAACGCCGTGGGGGACGTGAAAAATTGCGCCGATGGGGCGTGACATGCCGTGAACCAGAGCGACCGAAGCGTTAGAAAAAGCGATACCGGCTTGAAGGGCGCCCAATAAGGTATTGGTACGGGCTTCCACATCGTCGGGGGTCGTCCATGCCTTGGGGAGATATTTCGCCAGTAAAGACACCGCGCTGAGAGCAAAAATGTCACTCAAGGGCTGGGCTTTTCGCGAAACATAGGCTTCGATGGCGTGAGTGAGGGCGTCAAGACCTGTGGCGGCGGTGATGCCCTTGGGCATGCTCATGGTGAGCAGGGGGTCCACAATGGCCACTTGGGGCATGAGAGTATCGCTGATGATGAGCATTTTAACATTGTTTTCAGCGTCCGTAATAATCGTAGTGCAGGTGGCTTCGCTTCCTGTTCCGGCGGTGGTAGGGATGGCTATGATGGGAGGGCCGTTTTTCTTAAGCTTCCCGATTCCCATATAGTTTTTAAGTTCACCGGGGTTGCCCACAAGGGCGCTAATGGCTTTGGCAACGTCAATGGGACTGCCGCCGCCAAGCCCAATGACGAGGTCAGCTGAGTTCGTCTCATATAAATGAAGACAGGCGTCCACATGCTCAAGGGTCGGCTCGGTGTTTACTTGATCATAAAGACTGACAGCAATCTTGTTTTCGGCAAGGGACTGCAAGACAGGGTCTATAAGACCTGATGAGGCGAGGAAGCTGTCGGTTATGAGCAGAACGTGGCGGGCGCCCAGCCTCGCCGCTTCTTTTCCCGTTAAACTGGCAACACCTTGTCCAAAATGGATAATAGGGGGAACCTTAAAAACTCGTCCAACCGCCATAACCGCCTCCTTATGAGAAATGGTTTTTTGAAAAACCACGGGAGAAATTGTTGAAATATTCTAGGTCAAAGTTTTATGCCAAAGTTTCATATAAGGGTGGCATGCCCAGATGGTATACGTAAGGTCCTTGCCAAATTGACTCGCTGGGGTGAGCGACCTAGCTTGCGTGGTGGTGTCATGTTCAGGTGTCATGCTTAGGTGTCAGGCTCGGATGTCAGGTTAAACCACCGCGAGTTTTGTTACTCTTGTAAACTCAGAAATTAGCCGAAGGAGCAAGCAAAAGCATATTCTTCAATCAATCCTTTCAAGCCATTTCGAGAGCCATTTTGAAATAAAACCGTATAACAACGAAGCTCATTCCAAATATATGGCTATTTATTTGTCTTGAGTTTAATAAATCATATTTTTTATTTTTTGTCTATCCAAATTTTCAAATATATGGCTATTTATTTAACCAATAAAATCATATAGATATGTACTTGTGCTAATAAAAACTACAAAAAGTGGCGCTTTTAATGAATATGATGTATATCGGTATATATGGTTAATTAGACCAAAAGATGTATTTTGACCTCAGGGGTGATTATGTTTGAACCAACCAGCCGCGAAAAAATATCTATTCAGATAGTCCAGCAAATCAGGGCGGCCATTATGCGTGGGGAGCTTAAGCC
>CAZYJQ010000157.1:0-3023 GCA_964647835.1 uncultured Desulfovibrio sp.
TCAACAGGAGCCAAGAGGCCTTCCATGGCGCTTTGGATTTCTTCCACAAGCTTGTAGATAACATCGTAAAAACGAATTTCTACTTTTTCAAGCTCGGCAAGTTCTTTGGCTTTCACACTTGGGCGCACGTTAAAGCCGATGGCGATACCGTTAGCCGCGGTGGCGAGCAGAATATCAGACTCTGAAATCGCGCCTGCACCGCCGTGAACCACCTGAACCTTAACTTTTTCTGTGGACAGCTTGGTAACGGCATCAATAACCGCTTCCAGCGTACCCTGCACGTCAGCTTTGATAACCAATTTAAGGACAGCGGCTTCAACGTCGCTGGCACGGCTGGCAAGGAAGGTTTCAAGGGTTACCTTGGATTCGCGGGCCAGCTCACGCTCACGCTGTTTAATGGCGCGGGTTTCGGCGATACGTCTGGCTGTTCTTTCGTCAGCCACACAAACGAACTCTTCGCCGGCCTCAGGCACACCCTCAAAACCCTGAACAACAACGGGCATGGACGGAGTCGCCTGCTTAACGCTTTTTCCTTGGTCGTTGAGCATGGCGCGAACACGTCCGGCGTGGACACCGCAAACAAAGCAATCGCCCTGTTTCAAGGTACCCTGCTGAATAAGGACTGTAGCAAGAGAGCCACGCCCCTTATCAAGCTTGGCTTCGATAATGCGACCAATGGCGCCTTTATCGGGGTTGGCCTTCAGTTCGAGCAGATCCGCCTGCAAGACCAGAAGGTCGAGCAATTCTTCAAGGCCTTCGCCTGATTTTGCGGAAACGTAGGAGAAGACAGTATCCCCACCCCATTCTTCAGCGACAATGCCATTTTCAGACAATTCGCGTTTTACTCTTTCGGGGTCGGCCGCCGGCTTATCCATTTTGTTCACAGCCACCATGATGGGAACACCCGCTTCTTTGGCGTGGTTAATGGCTTCACGGGTTTGTTCCATAACGCCGTCATCGGCCGCGACAACAAGCACGACAATGTCAGTGACTTCAGCACCTCTGGCGCGCATGGCTGTAAAGGCTTCGTGACCGGGCGTGTCCAAAAAGACAATCTCGCCTTTTTTGGTTTTTACATGATAAGCACCAATATGTTGAGTAATACCGCCAGCTTCGCCACTTACAACGGAAGACTTACGCAGAGCGTCAAGGAGAGAGGTTTTACCGTGGTCAACGTGACCCATGATGGTCACCACCGGAGGGCGGGGCAACAAGTTGGCAGGATCATCGGGCTGGTGCTGCGCTTCAATGATTTCCTCTTCGGAGAAACCTACTTTTTCAATCTCATAACCAAATTCCATGGCCACAAGGGTAGCGGTTTCCACATCCAGCGACTGGTTAATGGTAGCCATAACGCCGAGGTTGAAAAGCACCTTGATAATTTCGCCAGCCTTAAGGGCCATTTGGTGAGCAAGATCAGACACGCGGATAAATTCTTCCACTTTAATCTTACGCTTAACGGCCTTTTGAGGCTGGGTTCCACCCTTGGGAGCTTCAACCTGCTTGCCGCGGCCTTTACGGCGACCAGACGCTTTGGACCAAGAACCTTCTTGTTCGTTTCTGCGAGTGGATGAAAAATCTACCGTACGTCTGCCTTTACTGCGCTTTTTACCACGACCATCAACGGCTGGTTGTCCACCTGCGCCACCAGGAACACCTGCGCCAGGAGCACCGGCACCGCCGCCAAAGTTCTGGCGTCCGCCTTGGGCGTCACGGGGCTGACGATTTTGACCGCCAGGAGCCCCAAAACCGCCAGCGCCACCAGGAGCGCCGGGACGGCCTCCACGAAAATCACGACCACCGCCATCACGACCATCTCGTGCGCCTTGGGCACCGCGGGGCTGGCGGTTGTCCGTAGCGCTTCGTTCGGTTCGCTGGGCAGGATCGGGACGAGAAATAACACGCACCTGTGTACCACTGCTTTCGTCTTTGTCCGCTTCGCCATCTTCGGATTTAGCTGGCAAGGCAGGGGCAGAAGAAACGAGGGCGCCTTCAGCGTCACGCTCTGGCTCGGCTGAAAATTCAGCAGGGCTCACCACCCGCGCTGGAGCGGGGGGAGCTTTTTCATCAGTCTTAGGAGCCGCCTCCACAGCTGCTTTCTCTTCAGAAGCTTCAGCCTGTTTACTCTTTGCGGCGCTAACAGATTCAGCGACTTCAGTCGCTTCGACCTTGTCAACCTTTTCAACCTTTTCAGGCTGGACTTCTTCGCTTTGAGGCGCAGGCGCAGGAGACACGATTTTGGCAGCGGGAGTGACAATCTTAGCAGCAGGCTCAACAACCTTCGCCGCCACAGCCTTCTCTTCCACGACAGGGGCAACGACTTCTTCGCTTTCTTGAGTCACCACAGCTGTGGCGGCCTCAGGAGCGACCTCTGTCGCAGCAGAAGTCACTTCAGCTGTCTCGCCATCAGCGCTTGCCTCAGGGGTTTCCCCTTCGACCGTGCTGGCCTTAGCAGGGCTTTTTTTCCTGCGTCTGACAATAACGTCCTGTTTTTCAGGCGCGTCGCCGCCAGAAATATGGGTTCGAATGCGAGCCGCCTCTTCTTCAGAAAGGTTGCTTCCAGCAGCCTTGGCCGATGCAATCTCAAGCTCTCTTGCCACGGCAAGAACATCTTTCGACTGGAGGCCCAAATCTGTTGCTAATTCTTTTACTTTTACTTTCTCATTACTCATCTATTTACTGCCCCTTTCTTCTTTGTCGCAGAGCGGCGCGTCATTGCCTCTTGGCAACGAAATTCTTTGCAAGCGTACAGTCCCCTACCCGGAGCCCTGTATGCGAAATCCGCTATAAGTTGGCCATCAGCTGACACAACGTGGCGTATAAGCGAATGCTTTGGCGCGCGAATGCGGCAAATACAACACATACGCATGGGAACATGCTTTTCTTTCATGCGCCCTTCACCTAGCATTGTCCTATTACACTATTTATCTTCATCAACCGCTTCAGTTGCTTCACCTGTTTCACCAGCCTCAGCCTCAACGGATTGTTTTTCATTCTCTACTGCCTGCCCAGCTTCGCCATCA
>CAZYJQ010000158.1:0-3015 GCA_964647835.1 uncultured Desulfovibrio sp.
CAAATTGGCGAAGAAGGCCTTATGCGCCTTTTCAAATCCAATGTGCCTGAATATAAAGACGGTGGGCAAATGCGCGATTTTGTCTACATAAAAGACTGCGTTGATATCATGTGGTGGTTTGTCAAGCATCCCGAGGCCAACGGTATTTTCAACCTAGGCACAGGCCAGGCGCGCTCGTGGAATGATCTGGTCAACGCCGTTTTTACAGCCATGGGGAAAAAGCCCAACATTGAATATGTTCCCATGCCGGAACACCTCCTTGGCAAATATCAAAATTTTACGCAAGCCGCCATGAATCGTTTGCGCGAAGCAGGATACACACAAGACTTTACCTCGTTGGAAGACGGCGTTAAGGATTATGTTCAAAACTATCTTATGCAGTCGGACTCCTATTTATAGACATACTGGTTGAACGGAAGAAATATGCCCACGGTGGGTATTTGCCGAAAGGCCGCAGGCTCAGCTCCGCCAATCAGGGAATCGGTACTATACTCTCCAGCAACTTAACAAAGGGGTGATACGGGCAAGCCCTTTCAACAGGATGGCCCCAAGACCCCCGACAGTATAGTCAGAACCTGCATAGACTGAACCCTCACAAACTGAACCTGCACAGCCCCAGATTGAATAAGCTCAGCCTGAGTAGGATAGACCCAAATACGACAGCCAGTAAAATGAGGCCACAAGCCATAATAACAAGGAACACCCATGAATACGCTTGAATATACTTCAAAGAACTGCTGGGACGTTTACGACTCCCCCAAAGAACGGTCTGCCATGAACGCCATGGCAAAACGCTATATGGATTTTTTAAGTACCTGTAAGACAGAGCGAGAGACCATTGATTATGTGCAAGAACGTCTTGCCAAGGCAGGCTTTAGCCTCTTCCCTCAAAACTCTCTTACTCCCAAGGTCATGCGCCCACTCCACGGCAAAGCCCTTTTCGCCGCCCATAAGGGAAGCGCCCCCTTGTCTCAAGGATTTCGCCTTATCTGCGCCCATAGCGACACCCCCCGCCTCGATTTAAAGCAACGCCCCTTACAAGAGCAAGCCAATATCGGTCAGGCAAAGACCCACTACTATGGCGGCATCCGCAAGTACCAGTGGTTTGCCCGCCCCCTTGCCCTGCACGGCATTGTTGTTAAAGCCAACGGCGAAAAAATCTCCATTGTCATCGGCGAAGACCCCAAAGAACCTGTTTTTACCATCGCCGACCTTTTACCCCACCTTGCCAGAAGTCAAAGCGAAGTTCCCCTTGCCAAAGTGTTTGAAGGCGAAAAAATGAATATCGTTCTGGCCCATTCTCCCCTTAAATCAAAAGCAGAAAAAGGAAAAAAAGGCGAGGAAGGCAAAAAGGAAGAAAGTCCAGTCAAGGCGCATATCTTAGCGCTTCTACACGAAAAATATGGCATTATCGAAGAAGACCTTTATTCTGCCGAACTTCAAGCCGTACCTGCGGGGCCTGCTCGTTTTGTTGGTTTAGATAAAGCCCTTGTGGGTGGTTACGGACAAGACGACCGCATTAACGTTTTTACCGCCCTTGAAGCTTTCCTTGAAGGAATTGACGGGAAAGATACACCCCCTCAACAGACAAAAATTCTCATGCTTTGGGATAAAGAAGAAATAGGCTCCGAAGGTTCCACGGGCGCCAAGTCTCGTTTTTTAGAATACTGCGTTCAAGACTGCATCGAAGCTTGGGAACCGAACACAAGGTTTTCCGAAGTCATGCTGGCGGGTAAGGCCATTTCGGCTGACGTTCACGCCGCCATTGACCCCGACTGGCAAGAACTGCATGAAAAACTCAACGCCGCGCTCATTGGCCACGGCCCCTGCTTTTCTAAATACGGCGGAAGCGGCGGAAAATATGAAGCGAACGACGCCCACCCTGAATTTATTGGATGGTTGCGCGGGGTTCTTAATGAACGCAAGATTCCTTGGCAAATGGCTCAGCTTGGCAAGGTTGACGGAGGCGGAGGCGGCACTGTAGCTATGCATCTTGCGGCCTATGGCACCCATGTCATTGACTGTGGGCCGGCTGTTTTATCCATGCACAGCCCCTTCGAGCTTGCCAGCGTTGTGGATATTTACGCGACGACCTTGGCTTTTACGGCTTTTTATCAAGCCTAACCGAGTATAACAGGGCATAACCAAACTGAACCAAACGTAATGGGAAAACCCGGGCATAACGGACAGGTCAAGCATAACCTGACCTCCACGACATAATCGAACTGAAATCAGGCTTACTATGAAAATAATCTCAGGTGAATATAAAGGACGCAGTCTCAAAACTACCACTGGTCCGGGCCTTCGCCCTGCCATGGCGAAGGTGCGCGAAGCGCTTTTTTCCATGCTGGAAGCCCGTGGCGTTATTTGGGCCCAAACGAATGTCCTTGACCTTTACGCAGGAACAGGGAGCCTTGGCTTTGAGGCCCTCAGTCGCGGCGCAAGTCAGGTTACCTTTGTGGAAAAAGCCCCCTATGCGGCTAAAACCATAATGGCCAACGCCGACTTACTGGGCGTTGAAGGGCACCGTGTGAACGTTGTGCAACAAGACGTTGCTCAATTTTTGATTAAGGGTAAGGCCAGGCCTTACTCCCTCGTCTTCATAGACCCTCCCTACCAGTTGAACACATTGACCAAAACCGTTCACCAGCTTATAAAATATAACTGGCTTGCCGAGAATGCCATCGTCAACGCCGAAGTAGAAGCCCGCCTTAAAATTCAGCCCGAAACTCTTCACGAACAACTTGAGTTGCTTGACGACAGAGCTTACGGACAAACAAGGGTAGTATTATGGACAGCGAAAGCCTAGCAATATATCCGGGTACCTTTGACCCCATTACTAGCGGTCACGTTAGTCTGGTACGCCGCGGGTGTGATATTTTTCAACGCATCATCGTTGCCGTAGCTGTTGATAACTCAAAGACCCCGCTGTTTACCATTGAAGAGCGGGTAAACATGGCTAAAGAATGTTTCGCCGACAACCCTCAAGTAACGGTTGAACCTTTTTCAGGACTG
>CAZYJQ010000159.1:0-2994 GCA_964647835.1 uncultured Desulfovibrio sp.
TCTCCAGCCTCTATACCATGCGTCCAACCCCTGCCGTCTCGCTGGCAACCGCCCTAGACAAAAAGCGACAAGGCTACCTCTTGCTGCTCGTCGGATGCGGTGTTGGTTTTTTATCAGGGCTTACGGGCATTGGTGGCGGACTTGTTTCCATCCCCCTTATGCTTACCTTAGGGTTTCCTACCTTTGCGACCATAGGAACAGGGCAGGTTTTACAGGGGATTGTGGCTATCTTTGGTTCCATAAGCAATATACGCAACGATTTTGTTGATTTTTCGTTGGTATGGTGGGTAACTCTTGTGGAGGTATTGGGTGTTTTGTGGGAGTCAAAGTAGCCCATATGCTCCCCCTCGCCCTTTTGAAAAAAAGCGTTTCTTTCTTTTGCCTCATCTTGGGACTTTATATGTTTATCAATATTTTCCTTTAATCCACATTCTTCTCAAATACAGAGGTAAAAAAGCCGTTCCATTGGTTTATGGAACGGCTTTTTATGCCTGAGGCTGTTTTGAAAAACTATCACATTACTTGGTTACCTCTGATGAATATGGGCTAAGGACTGGTGAATGAGGGGCAACTCAAGGGTATTATTTATCCATCCTAATAATCTTAGCAGTAGATAAAACAAAAAACATGGCTAACCCAAAAAAGCCAAGTCTACGCGACAATGGCACATGAGGTTTCGTCGAGGTGTCTTTGATATTAGTAATATTGGGGAACAGACCAAAAATCTTATTGCGCCAGCCATAGTAGCGAATAAGGCATGTTTTCCCCACAAGGTTTTGAGCCTCGGCCTGAATTTCTGCTGAATTATATTTGAAATGAAAAGGAAACCCGCTGTTGGTGTCTTCATTGCGGTACATCACAGGCCTTCCCTTGATAGTTCCGGATATAAAATACAGATCCTTACCCAACACAGGGGTATCGGATTTCTTCTGAAAGGAGGCGTCATTACGTTTGGTCATGGTGCCGCTCACTGTCATCACGCCTTCACGTGGTAACGACCAATGTAAAAGATAGGCAAAAAGCAGAACGAACACGCATAATCCAATAAAAAGTGGTTTTTTCATGGCCTTACTCTTTGGCTGACTCTTGAGCCGATGAGGTCGCATCGCCAGACGTATTGGTCTGGGTCTTTCCATGTTCAGGTGACGCCTGCGAAGGTCCTTGCTCGGTTGCGGTTCCCTCTGGCTTCAAAGCACCAAGTTGCATGAGGTAGGAGCGGACGGTGTGAAAGGCCTGCGAGATACTCAAGGCGAAAGCGCAACCCTTTGTCCAGAAAAAAGAGGACTTTTTCGCGCCCAACTCATAGGATTTTCTTAAGGACACAGGGTTCAGGGAAGCAGGAGACAACACCCAACCGACAGGCCCGCAGATAAGGGCTTGTGCCAAGCCGGAAAGCTCTTGTTTTTTGGAGCAGTCAACCATCCAGATGTAGGTCCAGAAAAGCAAAAGGCCAATACCGTAGGAGAGGTTGAAAATGTTCACGATAATAAGCAGCATGCCCAGATGAGCGATGAGCGCTCCGGCAATCATGGCCGAATATTGGTTTTTAAAGATAGTCTGCACATATTGTGTGATTTTACTAAACATAGGTTTCCTTTTCGTCACGTTTGGTGACATCAGTGTTAATCTTTCCATGGTAACGAGGAGATAAGCAAAAGAAAGGACCGTCTGTTGTAACTCAAAACATTCCTAACGTATATTCATCTATACTAAACACTCGTTACCATGTGATAACCATCAACTAGAATAAAAAGAACAGGCGAACTATACCGCAAAGCAGATTGATTGAATAGCTCTCTTCTCCGCCAATTATGGGTATAAGCCTTTTGGCTATGACCTTACGCCAAATGATACGTTGCTTTAGTACCATCTGATTAGCTCGAGGGTTTGTTTCGAAAAATTTGGGAAAGGCACTCTCAAAAATTGAGTGCATTATCTGGCCCCGCGTACTACCCCCAACAATCAGGTCGTTTTCCGCAACGAAAATTGCGCCTTCACACCCCAATCATTTATCTCTAATAACTCCGGTGTGATGCGTTGAAGGTCGGCATAATCGTGTTTGACTTTATTCTCTATGAATCCTTCAAGTCGTTTCCAGTCTTTTTTATGGAAAAAAACACAGGAATTTTTATGCGGAATGACGGCATACAAAGGCCAGCCAAATGTTGTTTGGACTTTTTCCTTAAGGGAAGGAGCCAACAAAAGAGCGGCGTTTAAACCCTGTTCAGCATTGCCAAAGGAGCCAACAGGGCAACCGTGAATATCCTCAATGATAAGCTCTGTGCTACGAAGTAGATTGTTGGCGTTTTCATGAGCTTGTCTTTCAAGGGTTACTTCGCCAACCCCCCATTCTTGTAACATGAGCGAACTAACCCAAGCCGATTTTCCCGGCATATTCAGGATAAAAAAACGACTGCAATAATCAGTAATCTGGCGGGATAAATCCGGTTTTATGGCGGCGTCCAAAGGGTAGAGAGAAAAGAAAACATTATACTGATCTTCGATCCAAGAAAGACGTTTTTCAGTTCCCAATGACCCGATGATAGTTGATACAAAGTTATAAACGGCCTGATCATCCTGAGTTGAGTAGTAATACTCAACTAAATTAAGGAGATTCACAAGCACAATACGACCATTCCTGTTCTCAATGACTATTTGCCCTTTGTCCGGGAACTCGTCTTTAATGAAGAAACCGTGATCGCCAATAATATTCTTGAAATCTTGCAGAACCATATTGCCAATACGATTAAAATCGCTCATTTTTCCGCTCATATATATTCACAGGGCCATGCTTATAGCCATAGTTTTACAATTTACGCACGTTTACCGTAGCTTTTACCGTGAGGGCATACAAATTAAGCAGAGTCTTCTTTGTCTGGCTAAGGAAGACGCATTAGGCAGACTACCCGCCTTAAGCCACTCCCGCAAGCAACCTAGCCTAAATAATTATCCCCCGGCATAGCCGGGGGTTTTTCATATGCGCCTGTAAGGCTC
>CAZYJQ010000160.1:0-2976 GCA_964647835.1 uncultured Desulfovibrio sp.
CCGTCAATAAGCAGGCGCATGGCGGTTTCAAGGTCTTTTTCACGAACGGCAAGGACGAGTCCGCCGGATGTTTGGGGGTCAAAGACCAGATCCACGTCTATGGGCGATACATTCTCATCAATGACGGTTTCTGGCTGGCGATAGAGGCGGTTGGCATGACTTCCGCCGGGGACAAGGCCGAGGCTCGCGAGTTCTTTGGCGTGGGGGAGGATGGGGAGTTTATCGGTGTGGATGGTTATGGCGACTTGCGAGGCCTCCGCCATTTCAACCAAATGCCCGCCAAGGCCAAAACCCGTCACATCGGTGGCGGCGCGCAGTTTGAGCGTATGAATAAGGGAGGCGGCATATTTGTTCAGGCGTCCGGCTGATTCTATAATGATTTTTTCAAAATCTTCGTAACCCTCCCAAGAAGCTTTAACGGCGGTGCCTAATATCCCCGTGCCAAGGGCTTTGGTGAGGATAAGCTGGTCGCCTGCTTGAAGGGCGGTGTTGGTGGTGAAATGGTTTTTGTCAACGAAACCTGTGACAGAGAGACCAAATTTAATTTCCTTGTCATCGAGGGTGTGGCCTCCGGCAAGGACCGCTTCCGCTTCTCGCAAGGTGTCGGAGCTTCCTTTGAGGATGGCGGCTATGGTTTCGGCGGGGATGTCGCATTGGGGGAAGCACATGAGGTTCATGGCGCACCAAGGCGTTCCTCCCATGGCGTAAACGTCCGAGAGGGAGTTAGCGGCGGCGATGCGGCCAAAGGCGTAGGGGTCGTTGATAATGGGCGTGAAAAAGTCAACGGTTTGGACGAGGGCAAAGGGGTGAGAGTTACCGGGAATACGCACAATGGCGGCATCTTCGTGACTGTTTGAGCTGGTCAGAAGGCGTTCTTGGGCGAAAGGGTCGGCCGGGATAGTCTCTAAGATTTTCTCCAGAACCTCTGGAGGTACTTTGGCTGCTCAACCAGCGGCATGGGAATAGTCAACAAGACGCATGGCGACTCCTTTGTATTTTTTTCTTTGTATAACGTAAAGAGACAGGAGGCGCAACGCTAAGAAGTACCAGAGAAAACTAAGAGGGGGCTTATGAAAAAGGAAAATTTCATAGAAAAAAGAACCCAGATATAAAGAAAACCCAAATGCGGTCGAAGAAGAAGTAACAGGAAGATAATCAGCTGTTTCGGGTTGGTAATGTATAGATGAGGATTATCTTTTTGCCGACCCTCATAGATGCTTGATGTATTAAAAAAACAGCGTTTTTTTATGATTGTAAGCTACCATGGAAGGTAGCGCATTACTCAGGGAGTGAGTTTTCATGCTTGAATACTACCGTTTTAAGCAAGTTGCCGATTTGTTTTTAGCCGGAAAAGGTGAAGAGGCTAAAATTCAATTGGCAGAATTGCAACGTCTTTATGTCAAACTTTGTGACGAAAACCTCACCAGACGGACCCAGCTTCAGGAATATGAAGATATCCTGTATTTAGAGCGTAATCTTTTCTTTGATGACCGCTACTATTGGCTGGTGACCGGTGGAATAAAACAAGGGCCCTTCTGCCCAAGTTGCTATAATAAAGATGGATTGTTGGTGCGTTTGGCGGGAGAACCCCACGAACGTTACTGCACTTATTGCCAGCAAAGTTTCGTGATGGAACACCTTGCGGCGGCTGTGCCCATGGAGCCAGAGGAGAAAAAGAGCGCTGCTACAGCGCCGTCGGCCTCTCGGGGACGTGGCAAGGTTATTCCTTTTTCGCGATAGGTCACGTTGCCATGACAGCGCGCCAGCGGTGGTGTCTCGACACCACTTTCTGTCATGGCTTCTCCAGCTTTACTACGGGAGACAGGGACGTTATTCTAAGATAAGTGAGTACCATATGAACGCACCTGCCCACTCTGCCCAAGTGGCTAAGAGAATCCTTCTTGTGGGAGATACTGAAGACAGTCTCCGCATAGAAATGCAAACCCTAAGCGCCTTGGGGGCTCTTTTCTTTGACCATGCCTCGTCCATAAAAGAGGTCATCGCAAAAGTAACAAACCCTATGGCTCACATCGCCTTGAGGTTCGACGTCATTGTTTGTGGGGAAACCTTGGCTGGTGAATCCATCTATCTTCTCTTACAGCAACTCGCCGCCCATAAGAACACGGCTCTTTTGCCTGTGCTTTTTATGGCGACAACCCCTGAAGGCTCTGCCATGGCAGAGGAGAATGGCCTTGTGGCGGTCTGTCGCCCCTATAGTCAGGCCAGTTTCGCCGAAAGTTTGACTCGCGCCATGTCGGCCATGCGTAAGCCTTTGTCGCAAAAAAATATGGACGCTGTATGCGCCAAGCTCTCACGCCACAAACGTTTGCGCGTTATTCCCAAAAAAAATGGGGAACAAGGCGTTCAAACAACCTCGGATGTCATGGACGAAGGGGTAAAGTATTTACGGTCGGGCGATTTGGAAAAGGCTGAACGAGCGTTTTTAGCCCTCACCAGGCGTTCCTACGATAACGCCGAGGCCTACCTTGGTCTGGCCCGTGTAAAAACCCAGAAGAATGAAAAACAGGCGGTTGTTGGCTGTCTGATTAAAGCCGCGGCGGCTTTTAAGCGACAGGGTAAATTTGACAAAGCGCGCGCCATTAGCAAAATGTTGCCCAACTCAAGCCAAGCCGAACAGGTTTTTCTACAGGAAGCCGGCGTTTGTTTGGGGCAGGGTGAATACAGAGAAGCCGCCTTTAGTATTTTGGAACATCTCTATGAACACCCCGAAGCCCGCTTGCATTTGGTCGTAGGGCGGCTTTGTCAGCTTACCGAAACGCCCGAAGAAAGCTTGAGGCGGTTATGTGAAGTATATGCCCAGCTTGGCTACACCTCTATTTCACAACGCTTGCATAACCAACTCATGGCTGAGGTAACCCCCTTGAAGTATCGTAAAGCAAGTTGGCTCGATCGCTATCCTCGCTTGCGAGAAGCCATTGAAGTCGCGAGCTATACCACCGCCCTATGGCGACAGGC
>CAZYJQ010000161.1:0-2938 GCA_964647835.1 uncultured Desulfovibrio sp.
GTGTTCAATCCAAGCATAAGGAAGAAAGTGAGCAGGCATCCCGCTAAAAGTCCTGCGAAAAACTGGCCTGAAAGACGCATGGCAATTACCTGTTGAATGTTGTGCTTCAACTATCTTATATAGCGCAAAAAAAATTAAAAGTCTATTTTTACACCGAGGGAACAGGTTGTTACCCAACGGCTATTGTGATAACAATACATAGGTTTGCTTACAAGGGCTTATTCCTTGTTTATGTATGCGCCGCATAGCTAACCGCTTCTTTGTAACAGACGGATTAAGATGAAAAGAGAAAGTTCGGCCTTCTCCGCTGGGATATTCTCACAAGAGGCTGGTCGCACCAAGGACTGCCTTACGTCATAAGGCGGCGCGCGACCTTTTCTCTCAACCTCCAATATTGTGTGTTCTTATGAAAAATGCTCCCCTCACTGCCAGATATAGACCCCAATCCTTTGCCGAGGTGGCCGGGCAACAGACTATTAAAACTATTTTGTCACGCGCGGCGGCTGAAGATAAGGTGGCTCCGGCCTATCTTTTTAGCGGTACGCGGGGAGTGGGGAAAACCACCATTGCCAGAATTTTTGCCAAGGCTCTCAACTGTCGCAAGGCTCCCGCTGCGGAACCTTGCAATGAGTGCGACTTGTGCCGGGCCGTAACCCAAGGGGCGGCCATTGACGTGGTTGAAATTGACGGCGCTTCCAACAGAGGCATTGACGATGTCCGCCGGTTAAAAGAGGTCGTGGGTTACGCTCCCATGGACGGACGCTATAAGGTTTTTATCATTGACGAAGCGCATATGCTTTCGCGCGACGCTTTTAACGCCTTGTTAAAAACCCTTGAGGAGCCGCCCGCGGGGGTGACCTTTATTATGGCGACCACGGAACCTCATAAATTCCCCGCCACTGTGGTGAGCCGTTGTCAGCATTTTGTTTTCAAACGCCTGAGCGAGCAAGAGCTTATTGACCACCTGACTCATGTTTTAACGCAGGAAAATATGACCTTTGAACCGCAGGCCGTGAGGCTTATCGCCAGACGCGGGGCGGGGAGCGTGAGGGACTCCATGTCGCTTTTGGGGCAGGTCTTGGCCTTTGGGGCGGATAGTCTTACGCAGGAAACCACCCGCATGGTGCTGGGCCTTGCCGGACAAGAAACCTTCGTCAGCCTCCTTGAGTCCATTCGGCAGGGGGATACCCTTGAGCTTGTTCAAAGCTTGCGTCTCTTTTTGGAACAGGGGTTGGACATAGGCTTTTTCTTGCGGGAACTGGCTAATGCTTGGCGTGAAATGTTTATTCTACGTCAGTCGGGCGAAGCGGGGCTTGTGGCTGTGGATATGCCCCAAGAAGAAGCCAAGCTGATGTTAGGCTTGAGCCAAAAATTTTCATTGCCCCATATTCACGCTTGTTGGCAAATGACCCTTGAAGGCCAACGAAGGGTGCAGTCAAGCTTGGAGCCGGGCTTGGCCCTGGAGCTATTGTTGCTCAACCTCGCCATGTTGCCTCAGCTTATGCCTCTGGACTCTCTTTCGTCTTTGGCTCGCAGGGCGCATGTAGCGCCTTCTGCCCCAGCCTCAACCGCAGGGTCAGCCACAGAGCCAGGCGGAGGCAAAAGCGGAGGTGAACCGCGGGGGGAGCCCTCGGCGGCAGTAGGTGAAGGCTCTCTTGCTGCCGCGGATGAAACCCCTTCTTTGACCAGAGCCGCATCGGGCAAAGAGTTTGGGCCAGACCAGGAAGCAGGACAGGAACCGGAACCAAAACTGGAGCCAGAACCTGAACCAGTCGCCATGGATGGCGTCCCTACAGGGGACAGCGAGGGCAGGTCAGAGAGGACGGACAGCGCAGACAATAGTACTGAGACTGTTGCGACAGGCGAAGGCGGTGCGCACTATTCCGATGCGGCACATGGTGAAACTGCTGCTACCCTTGCCCCTGATGCCAACCATACCCTTTCTTCTCGCCCTTTGGAGAGTCTTAATCCCCCTCCCCTTGACGGCTCAACAGATTCCTTCCATTCTCCAACCTCCCCTGTGTCTGGTGAGGTTCCTACCCCTGCGGCCTTTGCCACAGAAATTACCAAAGAAATTACCGGAGAAGTTGCCGAAGAGGTTGCCGGAGAAACTACCGGAGGGGCTGGTCGAAAAACTGGCGGAGAAGCTGGCGTGCCTAGTGCCAGTGGCGAAAATAACGAGAGTAACTTAAGCGGCGAGAAGAGTGAAAGCATTGCAACTGGCGCTCGCCGTGAATCGGGCATAGACCCTATGGAACCCCGTCCGTCCGTACAGGCGAGTCAGCCCGCTCAACCCGTGCAGCCCGCTTTGGGTGACGCTACCGAGGAAAAGGATACCGCTTTGCAGGGTGAAGCCCCAGCAGAAACTGGGGACGACGAAGAGGATGATGACAGTGAGAGCCTGAGCGCTTCTCACGGGGGCGGTTTTTTGCCTGCGTGGAGCGATGTTGTGGCGCGCGCCCAAGAGCAGGAGGGTTTGCCGTGGTTTGGCGGTCTCGTCCAGAGTATTGCGGGTTCGTGGGAGGGTAACGACCTTGTGCTTAAGGTGGATAGCGATTTTATAGGTTCGAAGATTATGGAACCTGCCACCAAAGTTTACTTGGACAAGCTTTTACAGGACATGATGGGGCGCGTTCCTGCCATGCGGGTAAATGTGGTGAAAGAAGCGGCCCTCGATAAAGAAAGCGTAAAAGAGGCCATGTATGAAAATACGACCTTTAAAGAGCTTGAAGAAATATTGAGCGCGCGTATTATCGATTTCGGTCGTATTCATAAGTAGGACAACCAAAGCAGGTTGCTTCTTTATGAAAGTTGTTTCCCCACTTCTCACAAGGAATTTCAATGCTTATGCTTGGATGTCCAGCGAGAAAATACATTTACGGTTATTAGTTATTGACAGGTCGTCAGTGACGGTTAGAGTGATAAAAAAACAGGCCAC
>CAZYJQ010000162.1:0-2896 GCA_964647835.1 uncultured Desulfovibrio sp.
GACACGGGCCGCAACATAGCCACCCTGCAGGCCGCCAAACGCGATAAAGACATGGCCGTGGCCCGCTACGAGAAGACCATCCAAACAGCCTTTAAAGAGGTCTCTGACGGCTTGGTTCAGCGTGAATTCATTGGCGAGCAGCTCGACGCCCAAAAGGAACTTTTGAACGCCACCTCCCAGTACTACTCACTGGCGAAAAACCGCTATGATGTCGGCGTAGACAACCAGCTCACCATGCTGGATGCCCAGCGTTCCCTGTATTCTGCCGAGGTCAGCTACATCAATACCCGCTTGTTGCGTGAAACAAACGCCCTCACCCTGTATAAAACCCTTGGCGGCGGTTGGGAATAAGCCTTTGAAGGCTTAAAAATACCCTTGCATTGACTTAACCGCTCATAAGCTCAGCCATTATATAAACCAGCCCTAAAGGCGGTGTCTGTCAATCAGCACCGCCTTTTTTTAAGATTCCAATATTTCTTAGCATTATTTATTTTTGTGCTTTTTAGATATCATTACATAACTGATGTATAACTGATTTTTGAAAATGCTCTACCTTAGGAAAGACTCAGCCTTTCCTAAAACCCCGTCACTCGTTGTGCAATGGTTTTATGGTTTTTATGAATTTTTTTAAATTAACCACTTATCCCTGCCAATTAACGAGTCTTCCCTGTCCTTTTCCTTTAACTCATGGTACTGCTAGGACATGTCACCAAATCAAAACCTCATCGTAAGCGCACTGTGTTGCATAGGGATTAGCTGGTACGTTGTGGGGCCTGAAAACCACTATGGTGGGAACATTTTTGGTGCGATTACTATGCTGTACTTAGGAACATTAGGGAACTTAGTCATAATCATATTTGCCGCCATCAACAGCCTTTTTCAAAAAAAATCCTCTCCTCCAAAATTTCACCCGCTCCTGTACCTTGTCATTCCCCCCATCTGGACACTGACACTTTTTATATACCTTGAACTGGCCCCAGCCGTTGGATGCTAAAACTCACAGCCAAGGGGAGCGACTCAGCCCTGCCTTGTGCTTTATTCACTCGTGACGAACTTTCCAGACCTAGCGGGAAAAAAGGTTAAGTGAACACCCTTATCATCTTCGTCCCGACAAGTATCTTCTGCCATGGATTGCAGAAGCCCGACCAACTTGTTAAAAGCAGTTATTTCACCCAAAAACATTAATAAAATATATTTTTTAATCCCTCATTCAACAGTCACTTAACATGCCTAATTAACTCCACTATTATAAGAAAATAATATTTCGCACTTTTTTTTATAGAAAAGTTCAGATTAAAAGAGTTTTTTTGCTTGACGAACTCGCCAGTATCAATTAAACAATGTCTTCACGGGCGGTTAGCTCAGCTGGGAGAGCATCGGCCTTACAAGCCGAGGGTCGCAGGTTCAATCCCTGCACCGCCCACCACACCCCTTTTTAAGGGGAACGCTAACGCGGAGCAGTAGTTAAGACGGTTATAACGCCGGCCTGTCACGCCGGAGGCCGAGGGTTCAAGTCCCTTCTGCTCCGCCACCATAACCAAAAGACGCTTAGGATACTATCCTAAGCGTCTTTCTCTTTTAGGCTCCCTTTACAGACGTAATCAGTTCAGCACTCCTCCTCTCTCAGGGTACTTCTCGCAATCCTTCGTTCTCGCCAAGAAAGCGCACTGAGTGCCTCCGGTATTCCTTGGAGGGAACGGATCTACATGACTATTCGGTGGTGGGGGGTGAAGTTAGGTAGTAATTGGGCACAATAATAGATAGTATATCACTGTATGCATATTTATTACCCTTAACCCCTCAAGGAGCAGGTATGAAAAAGGTTGGAATTATTCGATGTCAACAAACAGAAGACATGTGTCCTGGGACAACTGACTTTAAGGTTGCCGCGGAAGGAAAGCTTGCCTTTCAAGAAATTGGTTCCAGTGAAGTGGTCGGGTTCGTAAGCTGTGGCGGCTGTCCCGGCAAAAAAGCCGTCACTAGGGCTAAGATGCTCAAAGACCGAGGGGCAGAAGTTATTGTCTTAGCTTCATGCATTAAGAAGGGAAACCCCATCGGATTCCCTTGCCCTAACTACGAGACTATGAAGGATGCTATCCAACGCAAAATTGAAGATACTCCACTCATTGATTGGACACACTAATGGTATCCCAGTAGATAACATTTAAAAAATAAAGGGGTAGCCAGCGCGTAATATCTAGCACTAACTACCCCTGCATTTTATGCATAAAGAAAAGTGACAGGGAGATACGAGCGATTTTTTTCTGGTTAGCGGTCAGGCTGGGATGATGATGGCTTTGGTGGTGAGGGGGAATTGAATAGCGTGTGCCAATGCATGTGCCAAACTGGTATGAAAAGGATGCCTTTTACGAATATTAGTGAAACAGGAAAACGGCTTATCCATTGGTGTACGCTAGGAGCCATTCGGCCTGTCACACCGGAGGCCGAGGGTTCAAGTCCCTTTTTCTCCGCCACCATAACCAAAAGAAGCTTAGGATATTATCCTAAGCTTCTTTCTCTTTTAGCTTCCTTTGCATGACGCAACCAGTTCAGCACTCCTCCGCTCTCAGCGTACTTCTCGCAATCTTTCGCTATCGCCAAGAAAGCGCATTGAGTGCATGAGGAATATCGGTCTTTCTTGCCGAACCAGTGGTAACACGACAATAAGCCCCTCAACGCCAAAGGCCACCCGCTGAAAAGGTGGCCTTTGACAAAGTATGAGCGATGCTCTTGGCTCTACTGTTATTTTATAAGAGAGGTGACGAAGGGGTTTTCCTGCCTAAAACCTACCCCCAACAATAAATCTTGTGGCATAAGGTTCTTGTATCCACAGAAGTAAGGATATGCCAGTGCCAGTAAATCTTTACACGGCTTCCTTTACTCGACTAGTTTTACA
>CAZYJQ010000163.1:0-2829 GCA_964647835.1 uncultured Desulfovibrio sp.
TTCACCTAGCTGGGGGAGCCGTACACTATTGGCTGAGAATGGGCATGTCCCTAACCCCTTGGACCTGACACAGGTAATGCTGTCGCGGGGAAGCTTTCCGTAAGTTTGGTTAGCGTTTCGCCTGTGCGAAACGCTTTTTTTTGCCCTTTTTGTATGCTAGATGAGGAAATAGTACCATGCAGCAAGACTATCCTGTCATTATGACCATCGCGACGACTGACTCTGGTGGTGGAGCCGGCATTCAGGCCGATTTGAAAACCATGACGACCTTAGGCGGTTTCGCAACCTCCGTGGCGGTGGCTTTAACCGCTCAGAATGCTTCAAAGGTTTTGGGAATCCATGCCCTCCCAGCTGATTTTGTCCGTTTGCAATATGAAGCCATCACCACGGGTTTCCCTGTGAAGGCCATTAAGGTCGGCATGCTCTATTCCGCAGAACTTATTGATACTGTTGCTGATTTGCTGTCTAAAGCAAGCTGCCCTGTGGTGGTTGACCCTGTTTGCGTAAGCCAGTCAGGCTATGCACTTTTAAAAGAAGACGCGGTGGAAGTTTTGAAAGAGAAAATTATCCCCATTACGACGCTCTTAACCCCCAATAGACCCGAAGCCGAGCTTTTGGCGGGCATTACCATTGATACACCAGCGGATATTGAAGCGGCTTGTAAAAAACTCATTGCTATGGGAGCTAAGGCCGTGCTTCTCAAGGGTGGACATTTTGCCGCCGAGGGCAATGAAATGCTTGATTGGCTCGCCACGGACACTGGTGAGTTTGTATGCTTGCCTCACCCCTATGTGGACACGGAAAACAACCACGGAACAGGTTGCGCTTTGTCCGCAGCCATTGCCACCTTCTTGGGGCATGGCTATGGTATGCGCGAAGCCATTGTAAAGGCGCAGGACTTTTTGACCAAAGCCTTGGCAACAAGTTTTTCATGCGGCATGTGCATTGGTTCGCCCAACCACTTGGAAGGTGCGGGAAAATAAATTCGCTTAAGGCAAAAGGCCCTCTTTCAGGTTGACTGGAAGAGGGCCTTTTTTATTGAAACGGTAAGTCGTCATTGCAGTATCATGGTCAGCGTGGTCGCAGAGCCATGAATGATGGTACAGGCGAGGGATGGACTAGGAAGGACAAGGACGGGCAGTAATTATTGGCGATTATTATGGTTAGAGGTGTTTTTTAAGGGAGAGGGAGAACTTCATGGCGACTCTGTCTTTTAAACCGTTCTCTTGTTCTTGGGTCATAATGCTTTGAATCATATTGGGCTGTTCTTCATGGGGAATAATGGAAAAACCAAACCGTTCATAAAAGGGTACTGTCCAAGGCAGGTTAGCGAAGGTTGTTAACCAGAGGTGCGAATGTCCCCACGATGGGAGCTTTTCAAGGGCCGTGTTAATGAGCTGGGTGCCGATGCCCCGTCGCATCAGTTGGGGGCGCACGTCAACCTTGCTGAGAAGAGCGAGGTTTTGAAAGTGTCGGACAAGGACAAAGCCCTGAACGCGACCGTTGTCGGTGAGGGCGATGAAGAGGGAATCATTAACAATGCCTTCCACGAGTTCGTTATAAGAGAGCATTTGGTGCTTGAGGTAGTGTGGCATAACCCCAGGCGGATAGACCGAGGCAGCCTCTCGTTCTACCTGGGTAATAATGGGTATATGCTCGGTGCGGGCATTGATAATGTGGATATTGCTCATGGTGTCTGGTTGCTCCCTACTTATACTAATTATTAAGTATAGGCACTAACGCCTTCTTTGTGAAGTCTTTGGCGGGCCGATTGATGAAAAGATTAGAGGGTGAGACGGGGGGGAAATTTTTGCCCAGTGAAGGAGTAAAGGATAAAATTTTTATTATTTTATCCATACCTCATGCGATATTAGGAAAAATATGCTAATCCTATTCCTTAAGAGATGACAGTTACCAAGACTGATTGCTTGAGCCGAAAATGTCGCGGCGCGGAGGACATATGAACAGAAAGGAAGCGGAAACTCATACTCGACACGGTGGCCTCGTGGCCGCCATGGGCGGAAGTTATGCTCTGGGAACATTTGCTGATAACTTTTTTAAGCAATGTCTTGTGCTCCTCGCGGCCTATGTTGGCGCTGAAGGCGCCCATTCCCTTTCAGTACAGGCGGGAGCTAATGGTGAAAATTTAGCGATTATTGTTCAAAGTGTTGCTACGGTTTTGTATTCTCTTCCCTTTGTGGTCTGTTCGGCTTGGGCGGGTTGGCTGGCTGACAGGCATATTAAGCGAAATATTATCCTGCTGGCTAAATGCACCGAGTTCTTCTCCCTTTTCGTGGGGGCTTACGCTGTCATTACTGGTTGGTGGGTAGGCATGCTCTTGGTGGTCTTTTTCATGGGCCTGCAGTCTACTTTCTTTAGTCCGGCTCTTAACGGCACCATTCCAGAGTTATTTTCCGTGAGTGTGGTGCCACGGGTCAACTCCTATATTAAACTCGCCTCAACAGTGGCCATTCTTCTAGGAATAGGAAGTGCGGGGTATATTATTGACTTAACGGCTCCGACCTCGTGGGATTTTGACTATTCTTACGGGCGTGTGATGAGCGGTGTCTTCATCGTTTGCGTGTCGTTGTTGGGCGTACTGGTCTCGCTGGGCATAAAAAAACATCCTCTGACTCATAAGGCTGATGACGAACCCTTTCCTTGGGCCGGCCCATGGCGTTCTTTTCAAAACTTTTGGGCCTATCGCAAAGAGCCCGAATTGTTTTTGGTCTTTTGGGCCGAAGCGGTCTTTTACGCTGTTTCTGTTATCATTGTCATTTGCATCGTCAACTTTTCAAAAGACCTTGGTTATTCCCCAAGGGTGAGTAG
>CAZYJQ010000164.1:0-2801 GCA_964647835.1 uncultured Desulfovibrio sp.
ATCAAATCCTGACCGTCGCGCTGAAAGACCTTGTCTTGCTCTACGGTGATGACAACAAAAAGATCACCCGTGGGGCCGCCGTTACTTCCGGCCTCGCCCTCTTCACGCAGACGCAAACGGTTACCCGTATCAACGCCCGCAGGAATGCGAACTTCCAGTTCACGCACTTCCTCAATAATGCCATCGCCCTTACAGCGAGGACAGGGGTGAGGAATGGTTTGTCCCCGCCCCGAACAAGCGGCGCAAGGAACAGAAACCTGAAAAAAACCTTGGGAGTGACGAAGTTGTCCTGTACCACCGCACTGCTGGCAGGTCTCGCGCGTAGTGCCTTCGGCGCAACCTGTTCCCTCACACTCAGGGCAGGCCTTGGTGCGTGGAATGTGCAGGGTCACGGTGTCACCCTTGGCGGCCTGAGCAAAGGAAATGGTCAGGTCATAGCGCAAGTCGGCTCCGCGTCTCGGACGGTTATAACCGCGCGCGCCCATGCCAAAGCCGAAAAGATCGCCAAAGATATCACCAAAATGTGAAAAAATATCTTGCGTGGAAGAAAACCCGCCGCCACCGTTGAGCCCTTCGTGACCAAAACGGTCATACATGCTTCGTTTGTCAGCGTCACGCAACACATCATAGGCCTCAGCGGCTTCTTTAAACTTGGCCTCGGCTTCAGGATTATCGGGGTTTCTGTCAGGGTGATACTTCATTGCCAAAGCACGGTAGGCTTTTTTAATTTCCTCGCCGTCGGCTGTCCGCTCAACTCCCAAAACCTCGTAATAATCTAATTTTCCACTCATAATAGTCGTATGGCTTATTCTTCAACAGGGGTAGTAGGATATTCACGCCCTTCGCCAGCGGTATAATAAGCGCTGTCTTCGGGGTACACTTTGCCAGCGGCAATCTCTCTAAGGGCAGTCACAACTTCTTTATTTTTGGACTCAATCAGAGGAGAATAGCCGTCACGATATTGGCGAACTCTTTTGATAGCCATTTGCACCAACAAGAAACGGTTATTTACACGCTCTTGACAATCTTCAACGGTAATGCGGGCCATATAAGCTCCTTCCATAAAAAATTTCCTGCGTAAAAGACTTACAGGAGAACGTTTCGTATGTTTGTATAAACGAGTAACATAGACCTTGTTATCAAACTAGTCAATAGCTAGTCCTTAAATCTATGCTGAGCAGCAATGCCTTCCCTCCCAAACATATCATGCCTGTGCCCTCTATTACAACCAACGGACATAGTTGCGAGCAGGATACATTAGGAGAAAGCTTTAAGCAGATTACCTTCACAGGCCCCCTTTGCAACCCTCCTTGATAAGTACCTTCGTTGCCCTGCCTCTCCTTCCATACCTGTTCTACCTCGGGTATCCCGCCCCCCTGCTCTCGCCCCAACAAAAAAGGGACTCTTTTTCAAGAAGCCCCTTCTCTATAAAAAGCGTCATCAGGTCTAAGAGTGACCCGCGCCCAACTTTCTTTCCTTAATAAGCTGAATAGCCATTTGCGCAAGGCGTGTGACCTCAGGCTTTGAGACCTGCTCGTCAGCGCCGACCTGCAAGCCTTTATGGCGTAGTTTATCGGTAATAAGCGAGGAAAAAAGCAATACGGGCAGGACCTTAAGGGCCGGGTCTTCCTTAATCTGCTTACAAAGGGTATGACCATCCAGTTGCGGCATTTCGATATCAGAAACAACACACTGCACATAGTCGCTGACCTGCTTCCCTTCCGCTTCTGCCGTATTTTTAATCTCGAGCAGTTTTTCCCAGGCTTCACGACCGTTGGTAACCGCCTCCACTTCAAAGTTGGCCTTTACCAGCAAATCTTTAAGCATTTCACGGATAACCGTAGAGTCATCGGCGATAAGGGCGCGGTAGCGAACATTGCTCTGCCAGTCAACGGCATCGTCAAGACGCAGGGCCAGTTCAGGGTTTAAGTCGCCCACAATGCGCTCAAGGTCCAAAAGAAATATTATCCTTCCTTCAAGCTTTACAACGCCTGTGATGGTATCTTTGGTAATGCTTGAAACATACACGTTGGGTGGCTCGACCTCTTCCCAGCTAATGCGGTGAATGCGGTTTACCCCAGAGACCATAAAAGCTGTTGTTACGTTGTTAAACTCCGTAACGATAACCTTGGTGGCTTCGGAAGGAACACGCTCTTTACCAAGCCATAAGGACAGGTCCACAAGGGGGATAATATGCGAGCGCAAGTTAAAAGCGCCTAAAATAGCCGGATGACGAACTTCGGGAAGCTCGGTAATCCGTGGTTGCCGAATTATTTCAAGCACCTTGGCAACGTTGACGCCATAATAGCCCTTATAGGCAGGGGTATCTTCCGTGCCCTCTTCGTCGAGATAAAACTCAACGATTTCAAGCTCATTCGTGCCAGCTTCCAACAGGATATTCGTCTGTGTCATAGTTTCACCATATGTTTCAATCTTTCCAACAAAAAGAGGATGACTTTTACTGTACCATACTACGAAGGCTACTGCAAAATATTCTTTTACTTCTTAGGCCATCATAGTCGTCTTACTGCTATACTTTGCTCAAGCCTTATTTTTTCTTCGGATGAATGGCGAAAAACTTAAGGTATAGGGTGACAAATAGCGCCCATGAGCTTTTGCCAAAAGCTTTGAAGGAGGGAAAAATATCCTTTGTTTACTTGCTCCCCTAATGAAAAAGCCCGTCTACCCCTAAGTAAATAGAACTTCTCAAACCCCCGCCCACAAAAACGCTGAACGAGCGTCCCCTCTATGCCCAATGCCTTCATCGCCAAATGACCTTGCCAAATGACCTTGCCACATGA
>CAZYJQ010000165.1:0-2793 GCA_964647835.1 uncultured Desulfovibrio sp.
CCCATATTCAAAATAATACTATCGGGCTGGGCTCCTTCGTAAAAACTGACGGAGTCGAAGTCACCTTGGACATCACTGCTGAATAATGAACTCATGGGCATTATCCTTGGGAATCAGACTTTGGCTTGTCCTCGCTTTGGGCTGGACAGGTCATGATGGTAAAAGATGAGTGGCAAAAGAGAACTTCTTGGTCGGCGGTATTAAACAGCGCGCACAAAGATTTTCTTTTTTCCGGAGCTTTTCGCAGGGGTAAAATTTCGGTCATGGTGTGGTCAATGAGGAGCGGGTTGGCGTTGGGGATATTGGTGAAGGAATAGCCAAAGAAGTCTTTGGTTTCACGTTCGTGCCATTCGGCGCCGGAGTAAATGCCCGCTATGGAGGGCACGCTGGGGGACTCGTGGGGCATAATAATGCAAACCGTGATGCGTCCCGGCGTGTCAAAGTGGTCGAAATGATAGACAAACATGGCGCCTTCTATGGTGTCGAGGCCGCTGATGTCTTCAAGGTGATAGCCCGCTTCAAGGAGCTCAGTCGCCGCTACCAAGAGGTGGGTGGGGGAGATGAAAGCGACATAGTCGTTGCCCGTGCGTTTGGGGTCTTCTTTCCCAAGATACAGGCAAGGAAAAGCGTTAAAAGGAGCTGGGAGCATCAGGCGTTCTCCTTCTCAGAAGTTTGAGCGGCTGTGGCGGTTGGCGTGTCATTGGCGGCCTGAATCGTGGGGCTTTGGTTAGGCTCCGCCTCAGAGCTTACAGCAGATTGAGGGCTTGCCTCTGCTTTTGGGTGTGCTTTTTTGGCTGGTTCAGGTGTTTTAACCTCGGCGACAACCACCTCGGGAGCCACAGGCTCGGCAACGGGCCAGTAGCGCTTGCCCGTGAGCTTGCGTTGTAAGGTGAAGAGGCCTTCGAGCAGGGCCTCGGGTCTTGGGGGACAACCGGGCACAAAAACATCAACAGGCACAAGCTTATCAACGCCTTCAACAACGGAATATTGGCCTTCAAAGGCGAAGGGGCCGCCGGAAATGGCGCAGTTGCCCATGGCAAGGACAAAGCGGGGGGCGGGCATTTGCTCATACAGGCGAACAAGCACAGGAGCCATCTTGTGAGTGACGGTTCCCGCCACAATCATGAGGTCTGCCTGGCGTGGGGAGGGGCGAAAGACCTCAGCCCCAAAGCGCGAAATATCGAACCGAGCCATACCGACGCCCATCATTTCGATGGCGCAACAAGCAAGGCCGAAGGTCATGGGCCACAGGGACATGGCTCTGCAAATATCAAGAAAGTTATTGATGGGCCCCGGCAGGGGAACCAAAGGAGGGTCGACACGTGAAGTAGTGTACAGGCTCGTGTCGGCTACAGAGATATTTTTCTTTGCCATACAAAGACTCCCTTAGCGGCGAAATAGATAACTGCCAGAAGCAAAAAAGACAGAAATATGGTCAGCTTGATAAAGGCGCCCCAGCCGTCTGTCTGGTTGTAATAAACAGCGATGGGGAAGAGATAGAGGATAAACACGTCGAAGGAGATAAAAAGGAGGGCATACATATAAAAGCTGATGCCAAAACGAGTCCAGGCGGGGCCGTAAGGGCGCATGCCACATTCATAGGGGAGGCCTAAGTCGCCTCCTGCGGCGCGTGGGGTTATGAGCAAGGCCATTAATAAAGGCACAGCGGCGAACCCGATACCGACGACTATGGAAAGGATGATGATGAGATGGATGACGTCAAAAACCACAAAGCCTCCTAACTGGATTGGGAAGTTATTGTGAACGGGCTCATGAGCTTGCCATACCGCGTTTATAGCGAGAAAGGCTCGACGAGTCGTTGGGTATCATAAAAACTCCAAAGACATTGCGCACTTTGGAGTGATTGGAATATATTTGCGTCATCCCAACGGGGGGATGTTATATGTAAGGCTATTTTATGTAGAAACATTGTAGCACAAGGAATTGTCAAAAAAATCGAAGAGTTACTGCAAAAACATGAGCTACTTAGTTTCTTGGCACTAACCTTAAACCATTCATAGGGTAAAGGCAACACAGAATAAATATTGTCGTATGTTCAACGTTTGCGAGGACAATTTAGAGTAAACACTTTGACTGGTCGTGGGACGAGTTGTGATGGGGCAGGTGAGGTGTGGTAAGTCTCTAAGATATAGTGCAATTTTATGCCTCAATGTCCCTAAAGAACTCCCAAGAGGGCATAAAGATATCGGTAATTTGCTAGAAGTTAAGGGTGTTGGAAGAACACAGCTCGCTGGAGGCGAAGAGCCAGTCAGGCCAGTCAGGCAGTAGGGAGAGGAATCTGTGCGGGGCAGCAGGGCAAAGGTCAACGAGGCAAGGTGGAACGAGACAGGGGTTGCTGAGGGCAAGAGGTGAGGGGGAAGAGAGGATTTTGTGTCTTTTGTAAAAACTCACAGCAAGTGTTGTTAGTGCCAGTTACGGCAATATATTACGGGTTTTTGGGCTGCATGGGAAAGCCGTTGTTTTCTTGAGTCTTTAATGAGATATCGGCTCGTTGGATGGAGTAGAGCCCAAGGGCCGAAACAGGTTCCAAGGAGTGAAGCTCCTTGGCGGAAGGGTTTTAGGGAAGGCAGAGCCTTCCCTAACCTTCTTCCTGTATAGCAATCTGACTTATTTCACTTCAATGACACCTTCTTCGGTGTTGGCTCTGGCGTCGGGGTCGTAGACAGCCGCCGCCGAGGTGGCAGGCAGGGTAAACTTCCCTTTGTTAATAGCTTTTACTCGATAAATGAAGAGGCGTTCCTGGGCGTTTAAGGAGGTAAAAACGACCATACG
>CAZYJQ010000166.1:0-2750 GCA_964647835.1 uncultured Desulfovibrio sp.
TCACAAGAGTATCCTGTATAAGGGTTTAAAATTAAGAAAGAGTTGCAAAAATTGCATGATTGGTAAAAAGACAAGAGTGTATTTTCGGTCAAAATGAGGAAAAAGTCTAGCCTTATCTGGCAGAGTCCGTTTCCATATCCCTGAAAGGCGTTCTTGCCCTAGCGACTGATTTAACCCCGCCTTGGCAACGACCAAAAACTCCATCGACAACCATAGACCTCACCCTGAGGCGAGTCTCTGGCCAATCTTTAGGCAAGTCATTAGCACAATCCTTAAGGCGGATCATTTGTCCGCTCTTGAGCTAGACCCTTGAGCACCCTGTTGAAAGCTATGAGGCGCCCCTCACAGAGCCATTGGGGTTGACCGAACTTCCATGAGAGAATGAGGAGTTCTATTTTCCAGACAGCACAAGTCTCAAAGCTTACTTTTCTGCTTTCAAGATGCCTTGCTTTTACCATGTTCCGCTAAAAATACATAGGCTTTTTCACGCGCCGCAGGAACCCCCTGCAAACCTTCTGCGATGGCAAACACATGCCCTTCTTCAAGGGCGATATCACGACTTTGAGGAAAGTTCATTTGCCCCATCCAGCTCACCAATAACACCCGAAAATCATTTACATATCGCATGGAAAGATAGGCTAAGGGCTGGGAAGTATACCCAAAGGAAAGGAAGGACGGCGAAATGGCACTTGGTTCATCTTTTAAATGCAACAAAATAGTATCATCCGGCTCACACCCCACCCCCAAAAAACCAGCCATAACCCGCAAAATATCAAGCTTATCAGCATCACGAACAACCTTAAGGGGGAAAAGCGTATTACGGTCTAGACCATGGGGAATCTGCTGGCGATTATGAAGAAGAACAACCGCCTTTATGAGCTGTTTGAGCGAGGGAGGCTCACTAGCCAAAAAACCTTCCCTTTGCAATACTTGCGCCCCTAGAATACCATGATTCACAGAGAGGGCATCAGAAAAGGTTCCAAACCGGGAGAACTGTTCAAACCGACCGACATCATGAAAAAGCGCAGCCAATAGAGCAGCCCTGCGCAAGGAAACTTGGCGCTCCCCCGCCGTGATACGCCAAGCCTTTGACAAGACACGTAAGGTGTGCTGTATTTTCAAGGTTAAGTGTCTATCTGTGGAGGCATTGCCGTCTAAATACCCTAAGCAATACTCCATAAACACCCGACAATACTCCGCAATAGACCCGTCAAAAGCCTTAATGGCCAAGAAAGACTCATCACGTAAAAAGGTATGCAAACTTTCTTTCATATCACGACCAAGCCTAGCCCGACCGAAAAAAAACTTCAAGAGAAGAGCCCGCTCGTCCTCATTATGAACCAATTAATCCCCTTAAAAAGCTTCACTCAAGAGACTCTCCGCCAAAAACAATCGGCGAAAGAATGGTAAAAAACCAGTAAAAAAAATATATGAACCCCACTCATCATCTGGCTGACTCATGGCAAGATATCCCCCTCCCTCGCCACGTCATGAAGCCCTGCATACCCTACAGTTTATTGCCCTTTCTCCTTCCTTTCCCTCATATGCGCCCCCCCGAACCCATAAAATCCTTCAATTTCTTCCCACAACCTTCTTCTTTAATTTTTTTCGCCCCCTGCCTTAGATTAAAAACACCCCAAGAAAACAGCTGACAAAACCACATACCATTAGCACAGTCACACCTGCCACACCACTCGTAATTCCTTGGTAAAAGCCTTTATCCCAAACAAAAACATCTTTTCTTAAGGTCTTCAAAAGGCGGTGTCTTTCCTCTAAAAAAGCTAACATAAGGCTTTGCCTTTGCCCAAAGCTATGATAAATAACCATAAGCATCCTTATTACCATCACGAGGGCTTTGTCCGACAACTCCTAAGGTTATCAATCTCTATGGCGAAAACAGCTTGTAAATCCTTATCTCTCTGCATTGTGGCATTGCTCTTCATCTGCCTCACCTCTGTAGCTCATGCAGAAAAACGTCCCTTGGAAATGCAATCCGAAGATGAACGGCTCATCCGTTGGCAACTTACCGCCGACAGCGTAGAAGACTTTACTGATCTGGGCATAACGGAAGCCAAGGGTAATTTCATTTTGCGCCATGGCAAAGAATATTTAAAAGCCGACTTCGCGCGGTATTATAGCGCCACCAACTGGGTATATCTTCAGGGTAACGTTGAAGTATCCTCAGGCGAAGACGTGGTCAGGGCGGAATCCGCTGAATTCGACCTCAGAAGTCGCACCGGCTGGCTTAAAAAGGGAAAGATATTTCTTTCGGGCCCCCATACCTACGTTTCAGGCGACCATATAGAAAAACACTGGGGTGATGTATACACCTTCAAAGAAGCCACCCTTACCACCTGTGACGGTGAGGTTCCCGCTTGGTCCATTAAAACCGACGAAGCGACCCTTGAAATTGATGGCTACGCTCACCTTAAGGGCTCTACCTTTCAGGTTAAAGACAGTCCCATTGCTTACACGCCCTTCATGATGTTTCCCGTTAAAACAAAGCGCCAAACAGGGCTTTTAACCCCTGAATTTGGCCGTAGCTCTGTCAAAGGCGGCTATTTTAACCTTCCTTTTTTCTGGGCCATTAACGATAACTCAGACATGACCCTTAACGTGGAAATTATGGAAAAACGAGGCGTAAAGCCCGGCATTGAATATCGCAGCACCCCGAGTTCCACATCCACCGCATGGTTAAGATTCGACTGGATGAATGACAGCGAAACCAAAAAAAGCTATGGCACCAACCG
>CAZYJQ010000167.1:0-2748 GCA_964647835.1 uncultured Desulfovibrio sp.
ACGAAGATGGACGAGAAGGTTCCCACCACAACGCCGATGGCCATGATGAGGGAGAAGTCGCGTAGCATACTCCCGCCGAAGAAAAGCAGGGCGAGGACAACGAAGAGGGTAGACCCTGAGGTAAGGATAGTTCGTGAAAGGGTCTGGTTAATGCTTCGGTTGATAATGCTCGAGAGCGCTTCGTCCTTACTATTGCGCAAGTTTTCCCGGATACGGTCATAGACAATGATAGTATCGTTGAGGGAGTAGCCCACAACAGTGAGCAGGGCGGCAATGATGGTAAGGTCGAACTCTTTGTCCAGGAGTGAGAATATGCCTACCGTGACGAGGACGTCGTGCAAGATAGAGACAATGGTCCCAAGGGCGAAGACGAGCTTGAGGCGAATGCACATGAGGATAGTGATGACGATGGCGCCTGCCACAAGTATTTCTTTGCCAAAGCCTATGAATTCCAAGCCTGCCATGGCAATGGCGAGAATGGCGGCGACCCCCGCGGCGGTGAACCAGCGTTTTTCAAAGCGGCCTGAAATATAGACAGCGGTGATGAGGATAGCCAGATAGATGGCTTGCAGGGCTTTGGCGCGCAGGTCGGCGCCAACTTTAGGCCCAACCATTTCAAGGCGCTGAATTTCATAGCTCATGCCCTGCAAGTTTGCGCTTAATGCGTCTTGAACTTGCTTGTTAATACCTGTTGAAGTTTCTTCAACGGTGGAAATACGCAAGAGGTAGGTTGTGCCATCGGTGCCAAAGCTTTGAATGGCAAGGCCGGGTAACTGGGCGTCGGCAAGGGATTTTTTCAGATCTTCGTCTGATATGGGCTTGCTCATTTTAACCTGCACGGTGGCGCCTCCGGCAAAGTCGATGCCGTATTTGAGACCGCCGTGGTAGAAAAGCGATATAAGGCCCACGAGGATAATGACGGCTGAGAAAATATAGGAAATTTTCCGTATGCCGATAAAATCGATTTTTAAGTCGTTGGGAATAAATTCAAAAAACATAATTCCTCTCCTTATATGCTCAGTTTGCGGGTCTTGTCGCTCACCCAGATATCAAAGATGATGCGGGATACAACAAGGGCCGTGAACATGGAGGCGATGATACCGAGGGTTAGGGTAACGGCAAAGCCGCGAACAGGGCCCGAACCAAGCTCATACAAGATGACCGTAAAGATAATGGAGGTCAGGTTGGAGTCCACAATGGCTCTTTGGGCATGCTGGAAGCCAAGGGTAACGGCTTCTCGAATGGGGATGCCGTTCTTTATTTCTTCGCGTATTCGTTCGAAAATAAGCACGTTGGCGTCAATGGCCATCCCCAAGGTGAGGACAATACCCGCGATGCCCGGCAAGGTCATGGTGGCGCCAAAAATCGCCATTCCGGCCAAGATAAGGACAATGTCGAGAAGGAGCATGAGGTCGGCGATGAGGCCGGACTTGCGGTAATAAATTGCCATGAAAATAACAACCACGGCGAATCCGGCAAGGGCGGCGGAAACACCGGCGTTAATGGACTCTTCCCCAAGGGAAGGCCCGACGGTGCGTTCTTCCAGAACCGTAACGGGGGCGGGCAGAGAACCCGCGCGCAGAACAACAGCCAAGTCGTTGGCTTCGGTCAGGGTAAAGTTGCCTGTAATCTGGGCGGAGCCGCCTTCAATGGGTTCGTTAATGCGCGGAGCGGAGTGAATTTTATCGTCCAGCACAATGGCCATGAGTCGGTCTTTGTTCTCACGGGTGATGTTGGCAAATATTTTTCCGCCCTGACTGTTGAATTTCATGGTGACGAGATAACTTCCGGGAAGCTCGGGGTTAGGCACCGCTCTCGCGTCATCTATGTATTCACCTGTGAGGGGAGCGTCTTTTTCAACGCATAACCTGGCGTTGCCGCCTTCGGGCCCTTGCTGGAAGGGGAGAAATTCTGTGCCGCTGGGGGCAATGGTCGCCGTTGGGGAAACATCGCTACGCACGATGCGAAATTCAAGGTGCGCGGTTTGCCCGATGATGTTAATGGCGCGCTGGGTGCTATCCATGCCGGGAAGTTGGACAACGATGCGGTTGCCTTCTTGGCGGCGAATGTCAGGTTCGGCTACGCCAAACTGGTCAATTCGGTTGCGAATGGTGTTAACGGCCTGTTCAACAGCCATCTCAGCGATGGCCGCTTTCTCAGCCTCTGTGTAAAGGGCGGTATACACCAGATAACCCGCGCCGCTTTTGGCGGGGGAGCTTAAGCTAAGGCCGGGGTAGGACTTGGCGATGAGCTCTTCAAAATCATCTTTTTTAGTGGCGTCGGCAAGGGTGAGTTCAAGACTACCGGTGGGGAGCAGACGTGGTTTGGTCATCAAAATATTTTGTTTGCGGGCGTCCATGGTGATGGCGTTGCCGTGCTGGGTCAGCGAGGTTTCGATGGCCCTATCGACTTCGACCCCAAGGGTAAGGTGGATTCCACCGAGCAAGTCCAACCCGAGGTTGAGGCGGGTTTTGGGGAAATACTTTTCCACAAAAGCGTTTTCAGGCTTTTCTGCGCTTCCTGGCGGGGTAAAAAAGACCAGAGCGGGAACCAGATAGGTTCCGGCGAGCAATAGCACGGCTAGAACAAAAGCAAGACGTCCAAAAAGACCAAATTTCATGTGCACTCCTCAGTGCCTGTGGGAAAACAGATTGCTACAGGCAGACTCGTTCCCTTATTCCACCAAATCAAATGACTTGAGCTTGATGATAAGAATGACTGGGTAATATCAATGGCAAAAATCATGTG
>CAZYJQ010000168.1:0-2735 GCA_964647835.1 uncultured Desulfovibrio sp.
TCACGCTCCCCGCAAGGGGTATGATACCCCTTGACCCCCGTATTCCTTTGTTTTGCCAAACAAAGGATATGTGACGGGCTAAGTTTGAGGTGAATATTATTGTTGAGTAATGGTGCTAGTGGTTTAGGGGTTGTTTTTTTAGTTGGCACGTTGATGGAGTAAAAGGGGGATGTGAAGGTGTGAAGATGTGAAGGGCTCTGCCCCTCACGCTCCCCGCAAGGGGTATGATACCTTTGGCCCCGTGTGCTTTTGTTTTGCCAAACAAAGGATATGAGGCGGGTTACGTCTGCTTTGAGGGGAAGGGGGAAGTTGGAATAGCTGTTATTGCTCAGTAACGGAGTAAAGAGGGCCAATATGGGTTCCAAGGGGCGAAGCTCCTTGGCGGATGGGGGTAGGGAAGGCAGAGCCTTCCCTTTTTATTTCTTCTTCTTACGCTTTCCAGCGTGAAAGGAAGGTTTCGGCGCCTTCTTTGGTCATATAGCGATCGAGCATAAAGCGAGGTGATTCGACAAGATCCATGAGAAGGAAAGCGTCAAGGGTATTAAAGGCGGTATCCATATGGAAAGCGGCGATTTTTCCGCCTAGTTTCAGGTAATGTTTGAAAAGGATAGGGATTCCCCGTCCGCCTTCGATATCCCGTACGAGAGCTACTAAGCCGTTATAGTTCAGGGTATCGGGTAGGGGGAAGTTGTTGCGAGAGCGGGTGAACAGTTTTTCGGGGAAATAACGTCCTTTAACCATGGTAGAGAGTTCAGAACTGCCGCATTGCTCTTTGAGATATTCAATGGCTGTGCGCAAGGAACTGGGCGCGTAGTCAAGGCTTAGGCTGACTGGCCCGAAAAGACAACGGATATCTTCGTGGCGGATAAGGAACTGGCCGATACCTTTCCAAAGGAGCATGAGGGGGGCGTATTCTCGTTGGTAGTTGGGGTGGACAACGGCGCGTCCGAGCTCAAGACCGTTTTCATAACGGCGGAAAAACTCTTTATTCATACGAAAAAGCGAGGTGGTGTAGAGACCGGCTTCGCCATGGGAGGTGAGAATTTCCTGAACTTTCCCCAGACGATAGGCTCCTGCGAGGCGCTTGTCTTTTTCATGCCAGAGGAGCATGTGGTAATAGCGTTCGTCATAGGTGTCGAGGTCTCGGGCTTTCCCTGAACCTTCACCAGCCAAGCGGAAGGTGTGCTCACGCAGGGCGCCGAGCTCTTCAAGGAGAAGGGGGGATTGACCGCTTTTAATGACATAAATGGCATAGTTCCCTTCACGCAAATAGAGGCAATCATCGGGCAGGGCGCGCAGGGCTTCTTCCAAAACTGTGGAGTCGTGGGAATCGGCAATGGGCTCCATGGGCCTTTCTTGGGGAGCGGCCGTGGCGATGAGCCTTTGCTCTTTATCTGCCATGGCGTAACAGCGCATGCGCAGATAGGCCATGATGCTTTCGGGGGTTCCCAGAAATTTGAAGGTTTGGGGCTCTACGATGCGACCTATGCTAAAACGCATGCCTTTGCCTATGCGTTTACGCATCTCAGTAGGGAGGAGTAGGGTGCGCAAGAGGGGATGGATGAGACCCGCCATATTAAAGAGGGCGCTGTTGCGTCCATGAAAGTGAATGGGGAGAACCGGGGCATTGTGGCGTATGGCGAGACGGGCTGGGGTGGGCAACCATTGGGGGTCGGTTACGCCTTTTCTCCACTGCCAGTGGGAGACAGTCCCTGAAGGGAAGAAGACAACGGCGCCGCCTTGTTCGAGGTGGCTACTCGCCATGCGCAGGGAGGCCATATTGAGCGCGCGCGAGTCGGCGTCGCTTGAAAGAACATCAAGGGGCAGACAGCTGGGGCGCAAATCCGGAAAAACACCCAGGGCGATATTGATAAGAAGCTTGGCATCGGGGCGAGCGTTGAGGAGCTTTGACATGAGCGCCATGCCGTCAATGCCGCCAAAGGGGTGGTTACTTACGATAACTAGGGGGCCTTCTTTGGGGATTTGATCGAGGTCGCCGTCAACGGTAAGGTCTATATCGAGGGCTTTGAGCCCTTCTTCCGAAAATTTTTGAGCAGTCAGATTAGGGGGGATGGAATCGTGACGCTCAATGAGGGGTGTAATGCCAAAGAGCTTTACAAAAGCCTTTTTAATGAATCCCGGCAGAGAGGTTAACTTTTTAGGGAGGTAACTGGCGTCGAAGATTCGACCGTTTACTTGTTTGGTAAGCCACTCTTCAAGGAGAGGGTTGGGACTTTTGGGCGTTTGTTGTGTAGTCATGAAAATCTCACTTAACTAGAGGGCTGTTCGTCTTCAAATCCAAGGAGAGCATCCACGAAGCCTGTGGCGTCAAAGGGGCGTAGGTCTTCCATCTTTTCGCCGAGGCCAACAAAAGAAATGGGAATGTTATATTGCATACCGATGGCGACGGCGACGCCGCCCTTGGCAGTGCCGTCAAGTTTGGTCAGGATGATGTCGTCAATTTGGCTGGCCTCGTTAAACTGCTTTACCTGCTGCAGGGCGTTTTGGCCTGTGGTGGCATCGAGTACGAGGATGGTGCGGTGGGGGGCGCCTTCGTGGCGTTTGCCCAGAACACGTTTAATTTTGGTGAGTTCTTCCATGAGGTTGGTTTTGGTGTGGAGGCGACCTGCGGTATCCACAAACATCACGTCAACGTTGCCTTCCATGGCTTTATCCATGGCTTCATAGGCGACGGCGGCGGGGTCGGCGCCATGCCCTTTGGCATAAAAAAGCGC
>CAZYJQ010000169.1:0-2732 GCA_964647835.1 uncultured Desulfovibrio sp.
AACATGTGCATAGCTGTAAGCATAAAAGAACCCCCAGCATAGCTGGGGGTTTTCATTTACAACCAAGAAAGCCCCTCTAGGGGGCTTTCTTGCTGGGAGCTATATTCTTTAGTTTTCGTAATAAGAACGAAGCACCTGACTTCTCACAGGGTGGCGGAGCTTACGCAAGGCTTTCGCTTCAATTTGACGAATACGTTCACGAGTAACGTTAAACAGCTTACCCACTTCTTCAAGAGTATGGTCGCTTTTTTCGCCGATACCAAAACGTTTACGCAAGACCTGCTCTTCACGCGGGGTCAAGTCAGACAAAATTGAATCAATCTGTTCTGACAATTTGGTATTAACCACTTCTTCCGCAGGAGCCACGGCCTTTTTATCTTCAATGAAGTCGCCAAGGCTCGAATCTTCTTCATCACCAATGGGCGTTTCCAAAGAAATGGGTTCCTTGGCGATTTTAAGCACCTTTTTCACCTTATCGATGGGGTAATCCATCCGCTCGGCGATTTCTTCAGGGGTTGGGTCACGCCCGAGTTCTTGAACCAGATAACGCGATGTCCTGATAAGCTTGTTAATGGTTTCAATCATATGCACTGGAATACGGATGGTTCGCGCCTGGTCGGCAATGGCCCGTGTAATGGCCTGACGAATCCACCATGTCGCATAGGTGGAAAATTTGTACCCACGCTGATACTCAAATTTGTCCACGGCTTTCATCAACCCGATGTTCCCTTCTTGAATAAGGTCGAGGAATTGTAGCCCGCGGTTGGTATATTTTTTGGCAATGGAAACAACAAGACGCAAGTTTGAGCGGATGAGGTCTTGCTTGGCCCTCATGGCCGCTACATCACCGCGCTTAATGCGCCACAACACTTCTTCAAGGTCATAAACGTTGTGACAGCATTTTTCTTGTAAACGGTTGAGGATTTCAATTTTACCGGAAATCATCTCTTTAAAAGAGAAAAATTCGTCTACGGAGAAATTAAGGCTTTCCGCCACAACGCCGGGGGCGATTTCACGCGCGTCCACTTGGTTAAAAAGGTCTTGAATCTCGACCTGTGTTTTCCCCGTTACGAGAATATAAGCCGATAAATCCCGCTGGCAGTTGTGCATTTGGCGCACATAGTCTTCTACGGTTTCAATAATTCTGTCGATGAGAGTTTTTTCAAGTTTAATGTCACGAAGGCGTTCGACGACATATTCCTTGTACGCCAAAACGTCTTTTTGAAGGGTCGCCACCTTTTTTTCAAGGGTGTTCATGTCATCAAACTTGGCGTAAAGCTTTTTCTTGCGATTATAAGAATGACGAATTTCATCCAAAAGGAGAATAACCCGCTGTCGCTGGTTCATCTCATCTTCGCTGGGGTCGTCTTCTTCAATGGTTTTTACAACGTCTTTAAGCTTGATACGGTTGTTCTTCAGCTCTTCACCAACATGGATGAGCTCTTCAACCGCAACAGGCACTTCAACAAGAGCATACAATACATCTTGTTCACCAGTTTCAATGCGCTTCGCAATGACAACTTCGCCGTCTCTGTCGAGCAAGGGCACAGACCCCATCTCACGCAAATACATCCGCACAGGGTCGGTGCTACGCGAGGAGTAGTCGGCGCTCTCTTCTGTATCAACAATATCAAAAACTGTTTCCGCCACGGGTTCGTCGTCTGGCTCGCCAGCAGAAACGCTAAGCTTCTTGCCGTCCTTTTCAGAATCCACAATGGCGATATCTAGTTGGTCAAAAATCCCGATAATTTCTTCAATTTGCTCAGGAGTAGAAGCTTCGGAAGGCAGTGCTTTATTCACTTCGTCAAAAGTGAGAAATCCTACAGATTTACCTTTGTTAATCAATACTTGTATCTGTTGAATATTCTTAATGTTACTCATTTATTCTCCCTAAGAGACCGGCGCTGAACCAAGGTCTCATTTACAGCCCTTAATAACTCTATGTCCGAGTCCTCACTGCCCATAGCCGCGCTTTGGCGCATGGCCTGAATACAGGCCGAGTTTTGTTTTTCCAAACACAACCTTGCCACAGTGTCGCATATGTCTTTGAGTTCTTGTTGTTCCGTGTCACGGGGCAGATTATCCATGACGCGATATTGCCCCCAGAATTCTTTTTCACTGTCGGTCAATGAACGCAAGATATCGTTGCTATCAAAATGAGGTCGGCTTGCCGCTATTTTTTCCCATAATCCATGGGCCCACCGTTCAGACAAAAGCAAAAATGCTCCGGCCTCTTGCAAGGTGGGGAGGTGACGCGGGTATCGCACGACAAATTTTAAAATAGCCCGATCGAGCGCTCCTTTTCCCAGAGCTTTGGTATTTAAAGAAGAGTCCTTTTGTGTCGTTTTTCCAGCTTCTGCCTGTGCTTTTCGCGCAGTCTGGCGTATTTCTGACTCGTCTAAATCCAAGGCCTGGCTTAACCGAGAAACATATTGGGTTAATAGTTCAGGATACTCAATCTTTTCAATAAATCCACGTATCCATTCTAAAATTTCTTTTGGGGCGAATTGACTTGATAGCATGCGGATGCAAAAATCCAAACCATCGGGAGCAAAACGCCGCAATTCGTCAAAGGCTTCTTTACCTTGATTGTGCAGTAGCTCGTCTATATCAACCTTTTCGGGCAATAAAACAACATTACAACGCAAGCCTTTGCATAAAACCATTTCGGCGGCGCGAAAAGCCGCTTTACGGCCGGGCGCGTCCCCGTCAAAAATCAGTTCAAAGGTCGA
>CAZYJQ010000170.1:0-2719 GCA_964647835.1 uncultured Desulfovibrio sp.
TATCATCATCCTTGCCGTATTCTTCAAGCATAATTTCAAGATAGGCAATAGAATTGGATTTTTGCTGGCGAATATTTAAAGAAATATCAAGTAATCTGTTCCAAACCCACCAACGGTTGCTCGATTCTGGATTTTTACGCAAATATCGCTCATAAAACATCTCTGCGTCGGTTATTTCATAACGATCATAGGCTTGGTTACCTAAAGTTAAATCGTCGCCTGACTGGCTTTGGCAGCCTGCCAGGGTAAAACAAAAAAGTACAATTATAGGGCCCAAAAGCCCCATAATTGTACTTCGTAAACGAAGAAAGCGGGTTCTATTCTTCATCTTCACCATTTTCATCGATGCGGTCGAAAGCTACTACCGTAGCATCATCATCAAGAGCGACCAACCGCACGCCCTGAGTTGCCCGGCCAACGCTGCGCACCTCATCAACGGCAATGCGAATTATTTTATTGGTAGACGTGAGCAACAGCAAAGCGTCATGTTCTCCCACAGGCATAGCGCCAATAACGGAACTGGTCTTTGGAGTTACCTTGAAGTTAATAATACCTTTTCCGCCTCGGGTTTGGATGCGATACAGTTCAAGTCTGGTTCGCTTTCCAAAACCTTTTTCAGAAATTGTCATAATTTCCGTATCATCACCATCGTTAACAACTACACAGGCCACAACTCTATCGTCAGGGCGCAGGGCAATACCTTTTACACCCGAAGCGCCTCTGCCCATGGCACGGGCATCGCTACAATTAAAGCGAATGGCTAAGCCGTGTTGTGTGGTCAATACAACCTGACTGCTATCATCAACTTCTCTTACGGTGATAAGTTCGTCATCATCACGTAACCCAACGGCGATAATACCACTTTTTCTCACCCGGGCGTACTGCGAAGCTTCGGTTCTCTTCACCATTCCGCGCCTGGTAACAAAAAGGAAATATTGCTCGCTGCTAAATTCACGAACGGTAAGCACCGTGGCCACAAATTCTTCCTTTTCAAGGGGCAGAAGGTTCGCAATATGCGCGCCTTTGGCTGTGCGGCTTCCTTCGGGAATCTGGTGTACCTTCAGCTGATGCACACGGCCTTTATTGGTGAAGAGCAAGAGGAACTGGTGGTTGGACGTTGTAATAAAGTCCTGCACCATATCATCGTCACTCATCTGTAAACCGGCAATTCCCTTTCCACCGCGGCGTTGTTGCTGGTAGTTATCAAGGGTTGTACGTTTAATATACCCGCGACGTGAAAGGGTAATGACCACATCTTCATCAGGAATGAGGTCTTCAATGTCGATTCCCGTAATCATATCGTGTTCAATAACGGTCTTACGAGGAGTAGCAAATTTTTCTTTCAGCTCTTCGATTTCTTCGCGGATGACACCTTTTAAAACTTCTTCGTTTTCAAGAATAGATGTTAAATACGCGATAAGTTTAAGCAACTCGGTATATTCATCAAGAAGTTTTTCATGTTCAAGGTTGGTTAAGCGCTGCAACCGCATATCCAAAATAGCCTGCGCTTGAATATCGGTAAATTCAAAGCGATTCATGAGACGCTCTTTGGCTTCTTGGGGGGTCTTGGACTGACGAATGAGTGAAACGACTTCGTCAATATTATCAAGAGCTATGCGCAAAGCTTCCAAAATATGCGCCCGAGCTTCGGATTTATTAAGATCAAAACGAGTCCGGCGAATAACCACTTCGCGGCGGTGGTCTAAGAAATAAGATAGGGCTGTTTTTAAGTTCAGTAAAACTGGACGGTTCCCGACAACAGCCAGCATATTATAAGCAAAACTGGACTCGAGAGGGGTAAATTTATACAGGGCGTTAATAATAATATCAGGAATAGCGCCGCGCTTAACGTCCAGAACAATACGGATTCCCTTACGGTCAGATTCGTCGCGAAGGTCAGACACACCCTCGATTTTACGTTCATTCACCAAATGAGCGATTTTTTCCACGAGGCTGGATTTATTCAATCCATAAGGTATCTCACGAATAACAATGGATTCTGTGCGTTTATTTTGCTCAATTTCAACCTTACCACGAAGTTTGACCGACCCGCGTCCTGTGGTCAGGGCATCTTCAAGACCTTTTCCAGCGTAAAGAATCCCCCCTGTGGGGAAGTCTGGGCCTTTGACGTATTCCATCAAATCAAGGGCCGTACAACCGGAATCTTCAAGCAGGGCCAATAGCGCGTCGCACAACTCACCAAGGTTATGGGGAGCGATATTGGTCGCCATACCAACGGCGATACCCGAAGAACCGTTCAATAAAAGGTTGGGAACACGCGTAGGGAGTACTGAAGGTTCCTGTAAGGTGTTGTCATAGTTAGGACGCCACTCAACGGTTTCCTTTTCAATATCACTTAAAAATTGCTCCGCAAGACGTGACATTCTTACTTCGGTGTAACGCATGGCCGCCGCAGAGTCGCCGTCGATGGAACCAAAGTTACCCTGCCCGTCAGCCAATGGCCCGCGCATGGAAAAATCTTGCGCCATACGAACCAGGGCGTCATAAACAGCAAAGTCACCATGGGGGTGATATTTACCAATAACGTCACCAACAATACGAGCAGACTTTTTAGGTGGGCGTGAATAGGTGTTAGAAAGCTCATGCTGAGCAAATAAGATACGTCTGTGCACAGGCTTTAAACCGTCGCGCACATCAGGAATGGCTCGTCCAATAATAACCGAAAGAGAATATTCCAAATAAGACTGGCGTAACTCTT
>CAZYJQ010000171.1:0-2710 GCA_964647835.1 uncultured Desulfovibrio sp.
CTTCACACCTTCACATCCCCCTTTTACTCCATCAACGTGCCAACTAAAAAAACAAAGTCGCCTTGCTCTCCCGAACAAGGCGACTTTTCAATCGATTGTCTTCCTTCTAAGGCTCTACCCGGCGTGAGCGCATGAGCTCCCGCACGAGAGACAACTATCGGGCACTTTATCATCATCGAGATTACGGTAGGGTGAAATCTCTCGTAAGCGCGCGATGATAGCGGGGAATTTTTCCAATACGAAAGCCACTTCTTGATCGGTAGTATAACGACTGAGGCTAAGACGGATAGACCCGTGGGCGTAAGTAAAGGGAACTCCCATAGCACGCAAAACGTGTGAAGGTTCCAAGCTTCCCGAGGTGCACGCCGAGCCGGAGCTGGCGCAAATACCAAATTGGTTGAGCAAGAGCAAGATCGCCTCGCCTTCAACATATTTAAAAGAGATATTACTGGTATTGGGCAAACGATTGATGGTATCGCCGTTAATAATACTTTCGGGGATAGCGGCTAGGAGACCATTTTCAAGGGTATCACGCAGGGCTTTTACCTGCGTATTTTCAACGGCGAATCCTGTTTTAGCGAGTTCACACGCTTTACCGAGGGCCACAAGAGAAGGAACAGCTTCGGTTCCTGCTCGGCGCCCGTATTCCTGATGTCCACCGCGAAGGAAGGTTCTAAAACCAGCTCCTTTACGAACATAAAGGGCTCCGACCCCTTTGGGGGCGTGCAGTTTATGACCTGAAAGGGCCAGATAATCCACAGGCAGGGTTTTCATATCGATGGCGAGCTTGCCAACGGCCTGCACCGCGTCGGTGTGCATGGGGACGCCATAGCTCCGGCAGATGGCGGCGGCTTCGGCCACAGGAAAAATAACGCCTGTTTCGTTATTCGCCATCATCATGCTGACAAGGGCCGTCTCGCCGCTAATGAGCTTTTTAAGTTGCTCAAGGTCGATGTTCCCTTGGCTGTCCACATCAAGGTAGTCTACAGTATACCCTTGGGAAGCCACAAAATTAGCAACGGCAAGGACGGCTGGGTGTTCCACACGCGTGGTGATAAAATGGCGCTTGTCAGGGCGAGCCCGCAAAGCGGCATAAATCGCCGTTGAATCACTCTCTGTTCCGCAGGAGGTAAAAATAATTTCTTCGGGAGTAGCGCCTATCAAGTCGGCTACCTGAGCGCGAGCGTCTGCCACCGCCTGTTGCGATTTAGCGGCGAAACCATACATACTCGAGGGGTTGCCATACTCCTCTTGAAGGAAGGGAAGCATAGCTTCAAACACTTCGGGCGCAACCTTGGTGGTGGCGTTATTGTCAAAATAAACAACTGGATTGGTGGTGTTCTGGCTCATTACTGCACCTCCTTCACAATCAAGTCAGCTTCAACACTCTCTTGGAGAGTTTGTTGAACAAAGCCCTCAATGGTCAGCTTGCTGGAAGGACAACTCGTGCATGTTCCCCGCAAAGCCACGGATACCTCTTTGCCATTGATATCAACAAGCTCTATATCGCCACCGTCTTGTTGCAGACGAGGACGGATAACCTCTTCTAAAACGGTCATGACCTTTTGCATCCGCTGAATATTAGTCAGGGACGGTTGAGGAGCGGCGACTTCTCCCAAAGTCGCATTGCCGTGGCGCATATCACCAAGCCCCAACGGCGCGCCGGCAAGGGGTTTAACCAAGGTATTGCTTAAAATCATTTCAATTTCTTCAAGACAATTACCGCAACCGCCTCCGGCCTTGGTATAGTTGGTTATCTCTTCGACGCTTGTCAGATTATTTTCTTTAATGGCCTTAACAATCTGCTCTTCGGTGACGCCAAAGCACTTGCATACAAGGCGTCCTTCTTGAGCGTGAGGAATGGCGGGCTCGCCTCGATAGTTACGGATGGCGGCCTCAAGAGCCTCTTCGCCCATAACCGAACAGTGCATTTTTTCTCTGGGAAGACCACCAAGATACGCGGCGATTTCTTTATTGGTCACCTTGAGAGCTTCTTCCACGGTTTTACCCTTAATCATTTCAGTAAGGGCTGAACTTGAAGCAATGGCGCTAGCGCAACCAAAGGTCTGGAACTTGGCATCGCTGATAATATCATTCTCTATCTTTAAATAGAGCTTTAAAGCATCACCGCAAGCAAGACTTCCCACTTCGCCAACGCCGTTCGCATCGGCTATTTCACCTACGTTGCGCGGGTTTAAGAAATGTTCACGCACTATATCAGTATATTCCCACATGAGGACCTCCAAGGACAAGACAACTCTCAACGCTTCAGATTGTATGTGGCCATCCGAAGAAAGCTGTTGTGATGAAATATTAGGTGTTATGAAAACAAGGGGGCGCTATCAAAAGCAAACCCTTGCCCTTTCGCAGGAGAAAATTCCTGCTCCGCTCTAGTTCTATGGTAAGAAGTATTCCTTAAAAAGCAAGGGAATAACCTCAGAAAACAGCTATATCGTACCGCTGTAATCCGATTTAATAATAATACCGCCACCATAGCGAAGGCATTCCCTTGAAAAAACTTTACACAACCAGCAAGGCTGGCTACACTGTCGCTTCTGCCTGAAAGAACACCGGCGCAAATTGCTCTTTATTTGCAGTAACTTTTATCATTCAAGGACTAACAATGAACACAGCACCCCTACGTATCGGGCTGGCAGGCTTTGGGACCGTCGGCTCTGGCCTGGCTCGCATCTTTGCGGAAAACAAAGAA
>CAZYJQ010000172.1:0-2702 GCA_964647835.1 uncultured Desulfovibrio sp.
CATTGCCCAAGGAAATGGGAATCGCCCTTTGTGTGGCCTCTTACGAGCTTTTTTACACGCGTGTTCCTGCCTACGCCACGGTGGACACTTTTGTCACTCTTATTCGGTCGCAGTTTGGCCCTGTCATGGGAAAAGTTGCCAATGGCGTATTGCGAAATCTTGAACGACACCGCGAGGATTTCTTTGACCAAAACTGGTACACCAAAAAGTGCGCTTCTGAGCTTGCGGGTTTAGCCCGTTGGCATGCTGTCCCTGACTGGCTCCTTGAAGTTTGGCTGAAAGCTTATGGCCCTGCGGATACGGCTCACTACCTTGAGGCTTCCTCTTTGCCCGCCCCTAACACCCTTCGCTTTAACAGCAAAGCCTCACAGTCGCGTCATGTTCATGATGTTGATGGAATCCATGATGCCGATGATGTCCCTTACGTTAAGGGGGTTAAGGACACCTTTGCTGAGCTCTTGCCTTTTTCCCAAGAGTTCCAGAACCTTCAATCAGCCGCAGGCGAGTCAATGCACCTAAGCGATGCCCATGAAATCCATGAGTCCGCTGGGCAGGGTGAGAGTGTAAGGGGCGAAAGTATCTTTGACGCCAGCCTTTCCAAAGAAGCTTTTCCCCTTCAGCAGGACGAGGGCTACCTTTCGCTGGTTAATGACCTGTGGTCTTCTTTCAAAGAGTCCCCGCGGTTAACTTTTTCCTCATCTTTACCTGCCACGGCCCATGACTTTATTTCTCAAGGTTTGGTGTCTCAGCAGTCCGGCGCAGTGCTTGATGTGCTGGAAGCCATGCGACCCCAGGAGTGGGTTGGGCCCATTTGGGATTGTTGTTGCGGGCGGGGGGGGAAAACCTTGGCGCTTTTAGAACAAGGCATTGAGGTGGCCCTTGCTAGTGATATTTCAAAGTCTCGTTTACGGGGATTAGAACAGGAGCTTTGTCGTTTGGGCCTCGAAGGGGCGTGCCGTGTGGAAAATTTCTCAGCCGTTCAGGATATACAAAAATCACAATTTTACGCGGAGACCGGTAGAAGTGATTTTGGCTGCATTCTCATTGATGCCCCTTGTTCAGGATTTGGTACTTTGGCAAGGCATCCAGAAATTCGCTTTCGTCGAACCCTGCAAGACGTAGCCAGCCTTGCACAGTTACAAAGGGCGATACTTGATAATACCTGGCACTTCGTAAGAAGGGGAGGCGATTTGGTCTATATAACCTGCACCCTTATGCCCGAGGAAAATGAGGAGCAGGTCGCCCGTTTTTTGGTTGAACATAAAGACATGACGCTGGTTGCGAGTTATCAAACTCCCGCCCAGTCAAGGTTTGGTGAATTTTTTTATGGAGTAAGGTTTAAAAAAGCTTAATGGAACCGTTCATTTTGTAGGTTTCGTCCATAAAAGCTTTGTCGATGAGCCTTTCAAGGGCACTACTTAGGTCGTCGTCGATATTGGTAAATTTGATACCAACCAGATAACCGGAACGAACTTGGCGACACCAGGCAACTTCGGCTATGGCTTGAAAATATTGCTCAGCGTCATTTTCATAGACTTTGAAAAAGCCCGAAGTGAATTTGTTGAGGAGGGGAATGTGGACGGAGACATGCCATGAAGCCCCTTTTTCATAAGGGTCGGGGGATTCGACACAAAGGCCGCCTCTGCTAATATCGTGGACGGTTCCTTCAAGCAATGGATCCTTAGCTATGGGGAAAACGAGCTCTCTCACCTGGACGCGATAGGGGCGAGGAAGCCGCAAATATTGTCTTTGGTCTGAAGGGACGCTGCTGTTCATAGACTGTCTCAGTTTCTCTGTCTGTTTTTTCTTTTATAGTTATACCTAATTCTATTATAAATCAAGGTAGGCGAGTGCCCTCGTCTTTTTTGGTTTTTTTAATCTGGGGCAAGATTTCCTTTGCCTTGACGCCTGCTATCTGGCACATAGAGTATGACTATTGTGGAGGTTTCTTTATGTCAGATTCATTATGTTATTGCGGTTCCCAAAAATCCTTTGCCGAGTGTTGCGAACCCATCATTGCCGATATGGGCAAAGCCCGTACCCCAGAAGAACTCATGCGCGCTCGTTATTCCGCTCATGCTTCTGGCAATCTTCAGTTTCTTGTGGACTCTGTTCACCCTGACTATCGCAAAGGCGTTTCCGTTGAAGAGCTTGAGCAGTGGTCTCCTCATGTGACATGGACAGGTCTTGAAATTCTTTCGGCTACTCCCGGCGAAACGGATAACGAAGGCTACGTTTCTTTTACCGCTCACTTTAAAGTGGGCGAAGTAGAACAAGAAATGACCGAAGACAGTTTCTTCACCAAGCAGGATGGAACATGGATGTACGTTGACGGCACTGTCCAAAGCGAAGAACCTTATGTTCGTGAGTCCCCCCGTGTAGGTCGCAATGACCCTTGCCCTTGTGGGAGCGGGAAAAAATATAAAAAGTGTTGTGGTAAGTAAGGATGAGTTCGGCTTTTTCACCAAAAGCTGCCAAATCCATCCGTAAATTTTGCCTTTTATGCCAGGGTGGGTCTTCGCAAGCTATTGCATCTTGCGAAGATTCGCACTGTCATATTTACCCCTTGCGCCTTTGCACCTTAGAGCCTTTAGCCGCAGACATTCGCCCCTTGCGCCATGTCAGGCGCTATTGCCTTGAGTGTGCGGAAACCAGACAGGATGTGCGGGACTGTATAGCCAAAGATTGCCCTCTGTGGTCCT
>CAZYJQ010000173.1:0-2689 GCA_964647835.1 uncultured Desulfovibrio sp.
TACGCAGAAGCTGGCGCTGAGCTGGTTGACGGTCCTACCCCTATTTTTGAAAAAGCTGACTTCATCATCAAAGTTAAAGAGCCCCTCTTTAACGAAACCCTGAAGAAGCACGAAGCTGAAATGTTCCGTCCCGGTCAGTACTTCGCAACATTCTTGCACCCTGCTGCTCCCGTTAACCACGAAATGACCAAAATGCTTCGTGATAGCGGCTGCACCAGCTATACCATGGATGGTATTCCCCGTATTTCTCGCGCCCAAGCTATGGACGCCTTGACCTCCATGAGCTGCTGCGCTGGTTACAAAGCCGTTCTTATGGCTTCTAACTACCTCGGCAAGTTCCTCCCCATGGTTGGTACCGCCGTTGGTGCTATCCAGCCTTCTAAAGTTCTCGTTATCGGTACTGGCGTTGCCGGTCTTCAAGCTGTTGCTACCGCTAAGCGTCTCGGCGCCATCGTAACCGCCGTTGACATTCGTCCTGATGCTGCTGAACAAGCTAAATCCCTTGGCGCTAAAATCCTCGACACCGGTGTTCCCAAAGAACTCGCCGTTGGTGAAGGTGGCTATGCCCAGCGTCTGCCCGATGAGTGGCTCGCCAAAGAAATCGAAGTTCTGCGCCCCGTTGTTAAAGAGCACGACGTTGTTATTCTTTCCGCTCTTATCCCCGGTAAAATCGCTCCTATCCTTATCGACGAAGATATGGTCAAAGGCATGGCTCACGGCTCTGCTATCGTTGACATCTCCATCGACCAAGGTGGTAACTGCGCACTGACCGACGCCGGTGAAGTTGTTGAAAAGCACGGCGTTCAAATCGGTGGTATCAAAAACATCCCCGGAATGCTGCCCACCAGCTCCACCTGGATGTATGCCCACAACATTTACAACTTCATTGCTTTCCTTTGCAACGAAGGTAAAGTATCTGTTGACACCAGCGACCCAATCATTGCTTCCAGCTTGACCACAATCGACAAAAAGATTGTTCACGCTGGTGCCATTGACGCTGGTTTGTAATAACTTGACTGTCAGCTCCTCCGGGCAACTGGAGGGGCTGCCTTTTTTTTTATCCAGTGTATAGGAGGCTTCCTTGGTTACTTTTCTTCAAAATCCTTTTGTTCTGGCAATTATCTTTGTTGTCATTACACTTGTTGGCTACAAAGTTATTAGCAACGTGCCCAGCTTGTTGCACACGCCGCTTATGTCAGCCATGAACGCCCTTTCGGGTGTTATTATTTTAGGCAGTCTGACTGCTGCATATACTGCTTCCAACCCCTTTACGAAATTTCTGGGTTGCATAGCCATCTTCTTGGCTGTGGTGAACGTCATAGGTGGCTTTGACGTTACGGACAAGATGCTAAAAATGGTTGCGGGTAAAAAAAGAAAATAACTTTTTTTTGGGCTTGTTGTCACTTTAACTTTTGATGGATTATGCAATGGTAGAACTAATATATGTATTTCTCACAATAGCTTGCTCTTTGGCTATTTTGTATGGTCTGACCCGACTTAGCAAGGTTACGACCTCTGTCAGCGGTAACCAGATTTGCTGGGCTGCCATGGTAATTGCCATGCTCGCCACCATTATTAAAGATGGTTCTTATGGCGAATGGTATATTTGGGCCTCAGTTATCGCTGGTTGCGCAGCAGGGTTGTTCCTGTCTAACAAGGTCAAGATGATCGAAATGCCTCAGTTGGTGGCATTCCTGAACGGTATTGGCGGCGGTTCCGCTGGTATCGTAGGTTTCTTGATTCTCTTTGATGTCGCTTGGGCTAACACAATCAACTGGTTTGTTCTTTTAAGCTCCGGCCTCGCCGTTCTTACCGGTATGTTGACCATTTCCGGTGCCTTTGTCGCCGCTGGTAAGCTGGCTCGTCTTCTGCCCCAAAAGCCTGTTGTGCTGAAAAATCACAACATGTACATCAACGCTCTTTTGGGTTTGATGCTGGTTGCGACCATTGCCATTACCATTAGTGGTCCCGACAGCAGGGCTTTCTGGAGTCTTGCTCTGGTTGTGCTTGGTCTGCTTTTCGGTGTCACCTTCACGGTTCGTGTTGGTGGCGCAGACATGCCTATCACTATTTCACTGTTGAACTCCCTCGCGGGTGTTTCCGGCGCCATTGCCGGGTTCGCCATTGGCGACGTTCAGCTTGTCGCCATCGGTGGTATCGTTGGTTCCGCTGGTATGCTCCTGACTCAGGTCATGTGCCGTGCCATGAACAAGCACCTTTTCGACATCCTCCTCGGCAAAACCGCCGTTGCCCCTGGCGGCGCTAAAAAAGCTGCCGCACCCGCTGCTCCTAAAGCCGCTGCCCCTAAAGCCGCTGCTAAAGATTTCGGTACTATTTTGCGTGGCGCTAAAAAAGTCATTATCGTACCCGGTTACGGTATGGCCCTTGCCCAAGCACAGCACAAAGTAAAACAATTGGCCGACGCCCTTGAAAAGAAAGGCGTTGACGTTAACTACGCCATCCACCCTGTTGCCGGTCGTATGCCCGGTCACATGAACGTTCTGCTCGCCGAGTGTAACGTTGATTACGAACAGCTCTTGGAAATGGACACTGTTAACCCCATGTTTAAAGACACCGATGTTGTCATCGTTGTCGGTGCTAACGACGTTGTGAACCCCGCCGCCATGAAGGCCGAAGGCACCCCCATTTATGGTATGCCTATCCTGCGTGCTGACGAGGCCAAAAACGT
>CAZYJQ010000174.1:0-2662 GCA_964647835.1 uncultured Desulfovibrio sp.
CGCGCCCGATGTTTGCGGCATGGTTTCTTGGCTGAGCGAAGAACGCCTCGGCATTCGTTTCCCCGAGCCTTTACCCTTAAGCCAAGAGGAGCTTGAGGATATTATTCGTCGCTGTTAAGTAATAACAGGGGCAGAAAGGGAGAAAATCCCTTCGACTTCATGGAGTAAGCATCATGGAGTAAGCTTTATGGGTCGGCAAGCTATCGGATGGCTTTCGATTGGGTGATACTGTCCGGTTGTCGATATTGTAAGAGCGCAGGCAAACTATCATTGCCAGCGCTCTTTTTTTGTTCTTATTTTTGTATCACAGTCCAAAGGCTTGCTCACAAGGGCTCTATGCGGCGAAGGCAACGAAAAGGTGATTGGTTAGGTTGGCTGGAAAATCCCAGTGACCTGACCTCATTCTGTGACTTAGTGGCCCGAGTAATCAAGCACAGAATTGAGATCTCTGGCGGGTGAGGATTGGAATTGGCCACCTTGCCACTGGTGTCTTGTAAGGGTCCAGGCGTCCAAATCCAAAACATCCAGCTTTCCTGTGCTTTCTGGCGAAAGGTTTTTAGTGAGCAGGTCGAGGGCATCGTCCACAGGGAACCAAATGCCCTCATAGCTGATATTTATCATGTCGTTGGTACGATAAAACCACGGCGAATCACCCATTATTTGTGGCTGGAGCGACAACAGAGCCGTGTCCACCCTTTGATCGGTGGGGTGGAATGCCCCGTAAACCTTCATAAAAACCTGATACATCCTTACCTTGTCCTTTCATTGTATTTAACTTCTATTTTCGTCATTTTTTCATGTCAGCCTGACTCTCGTCAAGGGCTCCTGCGCTGGTAGCCTTTCTGCCAATATCGCACCGGTTCGTGTCGTTTTTGGCAGTACCTATTTTTCTTCGACCGTCGTTGTCCTCCTCGCCTCTGGTCGTAATATTTCTGGTCTTCATATCTCTACTTTGAGTTTTTTCCTATTTTGAGTGTCTCTCTGCTTTGAGTATCCCTCCTCAGTCTCTTTGCCTTGGCTCTCGTGAAATGGGGGCAGGCAGGGGCTTAAGGTCTATTGGTCTGTCGGAGGCTTGGTCGGCAGACTTGGGTAAGGGTAATTTTGGCCCAGTCTCCTCTCCATGCTGAGCCCCCCCATCAGGGCGCCGTCTCGTGAGGTAAAAAATCTTCGGCAGATGGTGACGGAGCTTTGGAGGGGGAAGGTTTTTCCAAAGGGGCGGTTTCGTCATGCTGGCAGAACTCTTGTTCAAAGGCCCACTGGTAGCCTGAACAATCGCCAAGCAGGCAAGCTTGGTTAAAGTCTTGGCACATGGAATTTGTTTTATTGCGAGGGAGATAACTCGTAGCCCTGTGGAGGAAAAAAATGGGGTTATGGTTGTCCAGCTCAATGGCCTTGGTAAAGGCTTCGGTGGCGAGGGAGGGTAGCTGGAGCTGGAGGAATATTTCACCACGGGTATCGTAAAGATAGGCGTGTTTTTTGGCCGTAGCAACGGCGGTATCACTATGGTGCTGGGCCTGTTGGGGTCTTTTAAGCTGAAGCAGGACTTCGGCGAGGGCCCCTTGCACAAGGGGGTTGTGGGGGGTGAGGCGCTCAAGTTCGGTTAATTGCGCAAGAATATCTTGCGGGCTTTCCCATTGCCCATCGAGATGTCGCAACATCTCTTGATATTTGAGCAAGGTAATAAGGGTATTGGCATGCTGAGCTTGTGCGCTAGGGGGAGGCGAGGCAGGGGCTGATGAAACGGGGGCTGGCTGACCAGCGTCGGCAGGTATGGATGGTGCTTTGACCGTGGAGATATCTTCCGTAGGCCGTGGCTGTTCTTTCAGGGCAGAAGGAGGGGAAGAGGCAAGGGCAGGCCCAGGAGAAGATTTAAGGGAATAAAGGCTGGCTTTTTGGGCGGTATGGATGGCTCCGTAGCGTTCCATAAGGGTGCGCTTTTGAAGAGAATCCAGCACCGCTTGGCGCAGGTCGGTAAATTGCGGAACAGCTTGCACCGTCCCCGTAACGGTTTTAGTGGTAGGGTCAACGAGGTAAGTGAAGGGGAAATCGTAAAGATAATAGATAAGGCCATGCACATCTGGTGGGGAAAATGTTGACGTAACCGTTTTGATATATTGGATAATTGGTTCGTGAGCCAATTGTCGCAAAACATTGGTATGCACTTCAAGTTGAGCTTGTGTTTGTACTTGCGCTGTGCTTTGAGATATACTTAAGAGTCCGCCGTAGGGTTGCGAGATTTCGCCTGAAGAAAGTCTCCCGGGTGGAAGCGAAGTGGGTGAAAGCCTCTCTTGGGAGGGATTGTTTGGCGAAATATGCGCAGGCGAAGGCTTTGCGCGTGATTGCGCGTCTGATGGCACGAGGCTTCCTGCCACGGCGGCAGTTGGCAAGGTAAGCAAAACCATAATAAAAAGCAGATACTTAGCGGTGTTGTGTGGTAATGGCATAATATTTAGGGGTGTTAAGGGTGGGGCCAATTTCCCTTCTTTTCTTCAATGACCGTGCAGGGCAATATATATTGGCATTTTTTTGAAAAGCTGATACGGTTACGCCTTGCTCAAGATAGCATACCTTAAAAAAGCATCAACTATCTACTTACATAATTACCCGTTCTGGTATATAAGAAAAAAACTGCGAAAAGATATATACATTTTTTGTGGGGGAC
>CAZYJQ010000175.1:0-2644 GCA_964647835.1 uncultured Desulfovibrio sp.
TATATTCAGGCACATTGGATTTGAAAAGGCGCATAAGGCCTTCTTCGCCAATTTGGTGAAAGGATTTGTTAACCACGCTACGCATGTCGTCTTTGTGCTGTTCGTTGGGGCCGTAAACGTTAAAGTATTTCAGGCAGACAATTTCGTCGAGTATGTTTTTGCGTCTGGCCCAAAGGTCGAAAAGATGCTTGGAATAACCATACATATTTAAGGGGCGCAAGGTTTGCAAAGCGGTAACGTCATCGTCAAAGCCTTGGGAACCGTCGCCATAGGTGGCGGCGCTGCTGGCGTTAATAAAGCGGGCGCGTTTTTGTCGCGCGAAGGTACATACGGCCTTGGTATATTCCAAGTTGTTCCGCATGAGAAAATCCGCGTCGCGTTCGGTGGTGGCGGAGCAGGCGCCAAGGTGAAAAATAGCTTCCACCGGTTCTTTAATATGCCCTTCGTTTATGGCTATGAGAAAGTCGTCTCGATGCATGTAGCGGTCGAAGGAGCGGTTAACCAGATTTTTCCATTTTTCCGTTTTGGCGAGGTTGTCAACGACCAGAATGGAGTCGATACCAAGGGAGTTCAGTTTCCAAATCATGGCACTGCCGATAAATCCGGCGCCACCGGTAACGATATACATACGCATTCTCCTGCGAGCGGTAATTGCACTATTTATGATAATTCTCTTGTTTTCTTGGCACACGAAGACCGTGGCTTCACAGTCTTGCCTTAAAGAGGGGCAAAAATCAATAGCACCGTCTGGGCAAGACCCTAGTAAAGGCGCATTCAGGCGTCTTTGCTTTAACATTGAAGACATTCTGTCTTTCTCGCTAGTGCGGCAACCCCTTGAGAGTTTTTCTGAACTTTTGCTTGAACAGAGCCAAGGAAGAGCTACACCGAGCGAACTTACGAAAGGGCAGTGTACAAGGAAGAGACGGCCTTGACAATAACAGGTTATTCCTGCCGTGATTGGCCATAGGGGATTGCGGTATAAGAGGGCGTTGGACAGATTGTACTACGAGGGTGGTGGTTATGCAGGAGGCTGGTGCTGGTTGTCACTGCATAGGGCGACCCAGTACTCCACATAGCACAGCCTGTAAGTGTCGCTGGCATGGACCTATCCCTAGGGCTGGTTGTCACTGCATAGGGCGACCCAGTACTCCACATAGCACAGCCTGTAAGTGTCGCTGGCATGGACCTATCCCTAGGGCTGTTGTTACTGTCTGATAAGGTGTTTGCTACTGGCGTCTGCTCTTGTTCCCGTTATTTCACTTTTCTATAGTCATTTTAAATCACCATAGAAATAGCTCCTTAGTAACGAAGGAAAAACTAGAGTTCTTCGGCGATATCATTCAGTGTTTGTTCGATATAGGGCATATGCTGGCCATTAACAGCGCTCATGCGAATGAATCCCGGAGGCATGCCCATGCTTTTGGGAATAGGCAAAATGCCAATATGGTGTTTATGGAGTTTTTCGAGAATAAGAGGGGTAGCCTTGTGGTTTTTGAGAGCCGCGCAAACAAAGCTTGGGCCTTCAAAAACAAAGTCGGCATTAAAAAGGGCAGAGCGGCGAATGGTTATGGCCGTATTCATGCGGTCAGCCGCTAGTTGAGGAAGGGTGGCTCGATAATCGTCTATGCGTTGAAATATACGCTCGCCAAGCCCCTGGCTGTAGGTTGTCGTCATGAGTGGGGGCGTGTGTCTTTTGAGGGCGGCAAGGGGGTGCTTGTCGCCGAGCAGATAGGTGAGGCACAGCCCCGGACAGGCAAAAAAAGGCATGGGGTTGTTGAGCATAAAAAGAGCTATTCCCGGTCTCAGATAGTTCAGGCAGGCCGTATAGCGCTGGTGATGGTATTGGACGGAAGGATAGAGAAATTCTTGCAGGCTGGCGTCAATGAGTACACGTGGCGCGCGAATCATGGAGAAGATAGCTTGTAAACTGGCAAAACTGGAGCCTGTCAACGCATTGGGGGTTGAGATAACAACAAGGTCTGCCTGTGTTTCCCATAACCCTTGTAAAGCCTGTGGAGCTACTTGAAAATCGTCCTCGGGCAACAAAGGAAACTGCGTGAAGGGAATATTGAGAAGCTCTAAAGTAGAATAGTACTCTTGGGGCAGGGGGCCTATGAGGCTGACCTGCCTTGGGGCGAGGCTCATGAAAAACTGATGAAGCATATGCCACAGGCCGTTACTTACATACAGGTTATCAGGCGATACCCCCTCATGCTCGGCAATGACTTCATGAAGGGTCTCCGAGCGCCCTTCGGGGGCTTTCGTCGGCTGTGGGAAGATAAGATTACTGAGCTCGTCTGTAATGGCGGCGGCGTAGGGATTATGAAGAGTGGCGAGGTTGAGGGCAAGGGATTTGCCTTCACGCTCAAAGGGAGACGCGCTTGCGGATGGTGGACGAGTGGTAGGGTGCATGGTGGCCTCCGTAGAGGGTAAGGTTTTACCAATAGTAAAATATTTCTCTGTAAAGGTCTATGATAAGGGCACTTGGGGGTCATTGGCTGGGGCGGTTTGATGGGCTCTTTGAGATTGAGTGGAGGGATAAGATTGGCGGTATGCAAAGCTGACGAGGTAGATTGGCAGGTTTATGCTCTTGGTTTGTTAGGTAATTGTATGGTATATATTGCCAAAACCCCCAGAGAACGTT
>CAZYJQ010000176.1:0-2620 GCA_964647835.1 uncultured Desulfovibrio sp.
GCCATTCATCTGGACGCCGACACCGGGGCTGTGGTTTTCACAGAGAATATCAAAAACGTGCCTGCCGATGCCCTGCGTCAATCCTGTCCTTATGATATCCCCCGCGCTTTTCCCGATGGTAAAGGGGGAGCCAAATGCGATTTTTGTTTTGACAGAATCAGTGATAATATGATTCCCTCATGTGTGCTATGCTGTCCTACAGGTTGTATGAATTACGGTGAATACGAGGATATGCTGGCCTTGGCCAAAGAACGTCTGGAAAAAGTGCGCGAGGAATATCCCAACGCGTATCTGGGCGACCCCAAAAACACGCGCATCATCTATCTCTATGCTGTTAACCATAAGTTGTATTATCAGGACTAGATGAATCGTAAACTCTCACGGATACCCCAGTAATGAACATTGATGCCTATACGTTTGAAGAATACAGGCAATTAGCGGAAAATTTTCACAGTTATGCGGCACCGGGTTTATTACTGGGTGGCTATATGGTGGCTTTGGCAAAGAGTCATATTCCCAAAGGAACGCTGTATGAAGCGCTGGTAGAAACACGCAAGTGCCTACCGGATGCTGTACAGCTTCTCACGCCTTGCAGTACAGGTAACAACTGGATGAAGGTGGTTAACCTTGGCCGTTACGCCGTGTCGCTCTATGATAAGCATACGGGCGAGGGGGTGAGGGTGAGTCTTTCATCCAAAGCCTTGCGCGAGTATCCTGAAATTTTAGCCTGGTTTTTAAAAACCAAAACCAAGGCCGAACAAGACAGCCGTCAGCTTGAAAAAGAAATTCGTGAGGCAGGGGTAAGTTTGTGCCTTGTGGAACCTATCCGCATTAAAAAACGCTTTCTTGGCAAACACCCCATGCAGGACATTGGCTTTTGTCCCATGTGCGATGAGGCCTATCCTACGGCCGATGGCGCTATTTGTCGTGGTTGCCAAGGGGAACAGCCCTACAACTCCCTTGATGAAGCGAAACAGGCGACGCCCGTTGCGCAAAAAATCGTACCTGTGGACGAGGCTGTCGGCATGACCGTCAGCCACGATCTCACTCGCATCGAACCCGGTGTTTTTAAGGGGCCGGAATTTAAAGCAGGGCATCGCATTCAGGCGCGTGATTTGTGCCGTTTACAGCAGATTGGGCGTTTTCATGTGGCAGTGACCGAAGACTTCGATCTGCCCCAAGACATGCTTCATGAAAATGAGGCGGCGGAACTTTTCGCCAAGCGTATGGCTGGGCCCGGGGTGACTTATTCCCTCCCTCCCCATGAAGGAAAAATAGATTTTGTGGCGGAGCATGACGGTCTTGTAGCCGTGGATATCGCTCGCATGAAACAGTTTAATATGGTGGCGGATGTAATGTGCGCTTCGCGCCATGACGCCAGCATGGTTTCCCAAGGGGCGCGCCTTGCGGGGACGAGAATTATCCCTTTGTATATTGCGCGCGACACCATGGGCGAAGCCTTGTCGGTGCTTGGCAACGAACCTTTGTTTAGCGTCCAGCCCATGCGCAAAGCCAAAATGGGCGTTTTAGTGACGGGGACTGAAGTATTTCAGGGGATTATTCAGGATAAATTCATTCCTGTCATGGAAGCCAAAGCTAAGCAGTATTCCTGTGAAATGGTCAAGGCCGTTATTGTGCCCGACGACACAAAAAAAATCGGTGAAGCCATTACAGCCATCCGCGAGGCAGGAGCTGATATCCTTGTGACCACGGGCGGTCTTTCCGTTGACCCGGACGACGTGACCCGTAACGCTCTTTTAGAAGCGGGTCTGACCAATGTAATTCACGGGGTTCCCGTACTCCCTGGCGCCATGTCCGTAGTGGGCGAGCTACCCGGCGAGACGCCTGACTCGGTCATACAGGTCATTGGTGTTCCCGCTTGCGCCCTCTATTTTAAAACGACCTTTTTTGATTTGGTCTTCCCCCGGCTACTGGCGGGTAGAACGGTTACCAGAGAAGAAATTGCCAGCCTTGGGGTCGGAGGATATTGCCTCTCGTGTAGAATTTGTACCTACCCCAAATGTTCTTTTGGCAAGTAGCTTGAGTCCCCTCGTCCCCACAAGGTTCTCTTGTGGGGATAGTTATTTTAGGTCTGATAGCATCAAGGGCATACCATTATATAGCTCCTCTGTATTGTCATTATTACTTCGTTAAAGAGGGCTTTGCCACCTCTAGTCCCCATCCGTCAGGGAGCTTCATTTACTGGAACCGAGTCGAGAAGAAAGGGAATCAAGCCGTATCAATAAGATAGTAACGGGGTCTCAAAGGGTATTAAAGATATGAAAGGATAGAGTGGAGGCTTTGCTCTACGGTCATTGAGCAGTGTGTGTTTGCATGTTCGTCAATAATAAGTTCAGTCGTTTCATTCGTAACGGCCTCGAAAAATAGAGCTCTTTTCGCTGGTCAAAAAAGAGGCGACAGGATAGAGATACAAAGACATAAGCTTAGTGTGTTGCAGCCTTTCCCATCAGCATAGTGCACGTACATTCAATCAAGACGCGCTTTTACAAAGGCGTTATCGGTATTTCCATGCCAACCAAGCCATCTCCGTTGTCCCCATCTTCTCAGCCCTTTTTTTCTCGTCAGGAGCTGGCTCTTCTGGTTATTACGGTCATCTGGG
>CAZYJQ010000177.1:0-2602 GCA_964647835.1 uncultured Desulfovibrio sp.
GCTGAAATAGGCGAAAAAGCCAATATCGGGGCGGGAACCATTACCTGCAACTATGACGGCACCCATAAACACAAGACAACCATCGCTAAAAACGCCTTCATAGGCTCAAACACCGCCTTGGTCGCGCCAGTTACCATCGGCGAGGGCGCCCTTGTGGGGGCGGGGTCGGTAATAACCAAAGACGTGCCTGACAATCACCTAGGCATTGAAAGAAGCACACAGCGTTGCCTGCCTTTGAAGAAAGGGCTTATTTAACAATACCCCTTGCATTGCGAGCAAATAACCCGTAAAATGAAAACCATGGAAGTTCTCGATAAACTAGAAGCAAGCATCAATGACATTCTTAATAAAAATGCCATGTTGCATGCTGAAATAGATAGACTCAAACAGTCGAACGAAGGCCTTACAGCCCTAGAAAGGGAAAATGACGCCCTCAAAAAAGAACTGGAACTGGAAAAAAACAGAACCAAAACAGCTCTTGAAAGAGTGGAGAATATTCTGACTCGTTTGAAGGAACAAGCCGCTGCAGAGTAAGGTATGCCAGGAATCACGCTCAATGTGCTGGGTCATGACATCAGCTTTAAAGCCGATACGGATCCACAGAGAATTAACCGAGTGCACGCCCTGCTTGAAGAACGGTTTGAGACCATCAAACAACATGGTGCACACATTAGTAAAGAGAAGCTTTTAACTTTTTTAGCACTGGCCCTTGCCGATGACCTCGTGTTATTGAGCGAACAACAAGAAGATGTGCAAAAAAGACTCGATTCGCTTCTTATGACAATAGAGAATATATAGATAATACAGCTTTATCCCTGGGGTGTTTGTGACTTTTATCCGTCGCTGGCCTCACAAGTATAGAAGATAGGAGCCTGCAAGATGTCTTGTTGCGCAAGCCCGGCTCGCCGGGAAGCCTGATGGACCCTTAATCGCTCCGCCGTAGGTGCCGTAGGTCCTGCGGGATGGTAATGCACGGCACACCCGGGGATATTTTCTGGTTTTTATTTTCTGTCGTTATATATTTTTTTACTGCATGTGCGCGTTTTCGAGCCATGCGGTTTTTTTATTGACGTCGCCTTCGCTAGCAATTGTCATGAATTCCCGTGCTTAAAACAAGACAAGGCCCATGAAAACGGCCCCTTATCGCAAGCACCCTTGATTCCATTATGACCCGTACCGTTGGTACGTTATTTTGTTACCACTGCTTTTTATGTCTGGTTTGTACAAGCAGAAACCAAGGAACCTAACCCATGCATGCCACATCTATTATCGCCGCTTTTGTAGCCTTGATTTTGGGGTGTATCGCCGGATTTGTCATCCAGCGCATACTGACAACCAAACGGCTCAATGACGCGCAAGACCTCGCCGAAAGAATTGTTGAAGAAGCCCGAAAAGAAGCCACCGCGCAGAAAAAAGAAATTATTATTCAGGGTAAAGATGAAATCCTCGAGTACAAAGATACTCTGGATAACGAAATCAAAGAACGCGAAAAAGAGCTTAAGGCTCGCGAGCGTAAGCTTCAGGAACAAAACGACAAAGTTGACCAAAAACTCGACAACACCCTCCAAAAAGAACAAGAGCTCATCACCACGGAAAAAGACCTCTCCCGTAAGGAAAAAGAGCTTGACGACATGGAGTCCGTCTTGCTTGACAGAATCAACGAGCAAGAACGCCGTCTTCAGGAAGTTTCTGGCCTAACCGCCGAAGAAGCCACCGCCCGCCTCTTTGAAGAAATTGAATCTAAAACACGCCATGAAGCGGCAAAAATGATTCGCGTCATTGAAAGCGAAGCCAAAGAAACCGCCGACAGAAAAGCCAAATCCATCTTAGCGACCACCATCCAGCGGTACGCAGGCGACTATGTTGCCGAGCAAACCGTCACAACGGTCTCTTTGCCCAGCGAAGACCTCAAAGGTCGTATCATCGGAAGGGAAGGACGAAATATCCGCGCCCTTGAGGCGGCCACTGGCGTTGACCTCATCATCGACGACACCCCTGAAACCGTTATCTTGTCTGCCTACAGCCCCTTGCGTCGTCAGGTAGCAAAAATCGCCATTGAGCGCCTCATCCAAGACGGGCGTATCCACCCTGCCCGCATTGAAGATATCGTCTCCAAGGTTGAGCAAGAACTGGAAGTGCATATTCGCGAAGTGGGCGAACAAGCCACCTTTGACGCAGGTGTTCACGGCATTCACGCCGATATTGTCCGCCTTCTCGGCTCCCTCAAGTTCCGCACCAGCTTTTCCCAAAACGTGCTGCAGCACTCCTTAGAAGTCTCGTCCCTTTGCGGCATTATGGCCGCCGAACTTGGTCTGGACATTAAACAGGCCAAACGCGCAGGGCTTTTACATGACCTTGGCAAAGCCGTTGACCACGAGATTGAAGGCTCCCACGCCATCATTGGCGCCGACATAGCCAAGCGCTACAATGAAAATCAAGAAATAATCCATGCCATCGCGGCTCACCACGAAGACGTAGCCCCCCAAACCGCCATGGCGGTTCTTGTGCAGGCTTCCGACTGTCTTTCGGGTGCCCGCCCCGGTGCCCGTAAAGAGCTTTTGGAAAGCTACGTTAAGCGCCTTGAAGATTTGGAAAATATCGC
>CAZYJQ010000178.1:0-2590 GCA_964647835.1 uncultured Desulfovibrio sp.
GGTCGGTGCCTTGTTTGGCGAGAACAAATTTTTTAATGAGTTCTTTTTCACCCGCCACCCAGCCAAGGCGATAGCCGGGGCAGAGAATTTTAGAGAAGGAACCGGCGTAAAGAACAACATTGTGTGTATCAAAGGACTTTACCGAGGGCAGAGGCTCGCCTTCGTAACGCAATTCACCGTAGGGGTTGTCCTCTAAAACAGCAACGTTATATTGGGCGGCAAGGGCGGCAAGTTTTTGGCGACGTTCAATACTCCATGTTTTTCCTGTGGGGTTTTGAAAGTCGGGGATAACGTAAATCAGTTTACAATTAGGTGTGGTCTTTAAGGTGTCTTGTAAGTCATCCATGAGCATGCCGTGCTCATCCGTGGTAATCTCTTTAAAGGAGCAGCCGTAGCTTTTAAAGGCTGAAAGAGCCGCGAGATAGGTAGGGCTTTCGCATAATACCACATCCCCCTCATCGAGAAACACTTTACCGGCGAGGTCGAGAACTTGTTGAGAACCATGAGTTATAAGGACATTGCCCATGGTGATAGAGGTGCCCACGGTTTTGTTCATGCGGGTAGCGATGCGCTCGCGCAGGGGCCAGTAACCTTCGGTGGTGGAATATTGCAGAGCTTGGGCACCAGACTCTTTAAGAACCCGACTTTGACAGACGCTGAGCTCTTCTATGGGAAAAAGCTCAGGGGCGGGAAGACCGCCAGCAAAAGAAATAATGTCGGGTTGTTGCGTAACCTTAAGAATTTCGCGAATTTCAGAGCTTTTCAGCTTGTCCATACGACGGGCAAGGGATAAGGCCATGACAATACTCCCAACGGTAAAATAAGTGCGCCAAGGTTTTGGTTGGCGGGAACACGGGTTTGCCAAAGTGGTTGCTCTGTATGTGGCGATACTGAAGCGGCACCGGGGCGACACGACATTGTAGCAACACCAGAGCGACACTGGGTCGCACGAATATGAAAACACGGTACAGAAAAGAATACAGGATGAGCTTTCCATCAAGGTTTTTCAAGGTGAGCCAGCAATCCGCGTTCTTGTAATGTCCGCCCTCTGTTCTCCCCGTGCTTTTCCAGCTTCTTCTTATACTTCAGGTGCTCGTTCACCCTACAAAGACCCATGACTCTCATCTGTATATCAAGGGCTGACAAATGACAATATGCTGATGCTTTATGCTAGGCTGACTGTACAAGCAACTGGTATGATAGGCAATAGTTTCAGTGTCTCAGAGAGTCGTCTTTTTCTCATGGGCAATGGGAGGGTGCACTTGTGGTCAGGCCGAGTCCATGGCAAAGTTTATTGAGTCAATTATCGAGAAGTGTACGACAGGGACACTGGCATCCAAAGGGCTAGTGAACAATGAAGACCGATAACTATTGGAAATTTATTGATAGGGGCTAAGGCATGTTTACTCTTGCACAACAGGTTTCTTTGGCGTTGTGGTTGAACAGACGCATGATGAAGAGCAAATTTCACAGTTGATTTATGATGATAGCGCTCTTGGGGAGCCTGTGCCCGCCGCCTGGATTGAGGTTGCCTATGTCTGGAAAGAGCGTTATTTATTCGTTTTCGCTACGGGCGATTGTCCCTTTGAAGAGACTCTTTATATTTATTTATTTGACCTTCAAAGGAAAAGGCTCGTTGATAGCGCCTCTATCCTTATGGGGAGTGGGGTTTTTCAGAAGCACCAGGTTAAAGGGCCTTCGACTTTGCGCTTTATGGTTTCGGATATTGGCCCCTTCGAGGTGGAAGTATTTGATACTCCCAAATTTGTGTTTCGTACTGTTTTGAATAAGTATTTTTGGACGATTCATCGTCCCTTCGCCTCAAAACGCTATTTTGTAGTGGTCTTAGATAACAAGCCCACTTAGTATAAACCAACCCGCTCATGGCCTCTGGCTAATGCTTTTGGTTTTGTTTCTGGTATTGGTTTGAGGTTTTCCTTGGGTATTTTTCGGATTTTTGAGCTAGTCTGTATACAAACAATAGCCAAGCGACAGGTAAACCATAGATTCGGAGTGTGACCATCCTGTTGCGCGGGTAATTTTTTCGGATATCTATTAAAGGATACGTATGGCGAGAAAGGAACGAGCCGATCACCTTGTTCATTCACAAGGACTGGCGGACAGCCGAGAGCAGGCAAAACGCCTTATTATGGCGGGCGAAGTCTATTATTGGCAAGGAGACAACAGGGTTCGGGTGGAGAAACCGGGGCATGGATATCCTTCTGAAACCACCTTTGAAGTGGAAGGAAGAAATCCCTACGCCAGTCGCGGGGCTTATAAATTGCTCACTGCCCTAGAGCATTTTTCCCTCGATGTGACAGGGTTGGTCTGCTTAGACGCGGGGGCTTCCACAGGCGGGTTTACGGATTGTCTTATCCAACATGGCGCCGCCAAGGTTTATGCCGTTGACGTGGGTAAAAACCAAATTCATGAAAAACTCCTCGCCGATGAGCGGGTGGTGTCCATGGAAGGGGTCAATTTACGCTACGCCCCCGAAGACCTTATCGGCGAACCCGTGGATATGATTGTAAGCGATGTTTCCTTTATTTCTCTCACTCTTATTTTACCTTCCTGCGTGCGCTGGTTGAAA
>CAZYJQ010000179.1:0-2587 GCA_964647835.1 uncultured Desulfovibrio sp.
GTTGAACGTGTCACCAACGGCGGCGAAGAACAACTTTTCTTACTGGAACACTATCCAGTCATCAGTTTTGGTCGTAACGGGGGCGAAGAGAACCTCCCCTTGTCCGAAGACTTTTTCGCGAGCCAAGGCATCACTATTATTAAAACACGACGCGGCGGTAATATTACCTGCCATTTCCCAGGGCAGTTAGTGGTCTATCCGATCATGTGTATTGATAAACAACCTGGTGGCTTGAAACACTTTTTCTTCAACCTTGAAGAAGCGGTCATCCAAACCCTTGCCCATTTTACCGTTAACGCCGCCCGCCAAGATAAAAGACCCGGAGTCTGGCTTGATTCGCGAAAGATTTGCTCCATTGGCATAGCCGTAAGTCATTGGATTACCAGCCACGGCCTCGCTTTGAACATCGGCAATGACCTTTCCTTGTTCGACATGGTCACGCCTTGCGGACTACCCGGCGTCACTGCGACTTCACTCCACCGAGAAACTGGTAACGACTCTATCAGTATGCAGGAAGTAAAAGAGGTATTCGTCAAGAATTTTCTCACCATCTTTGATCGTAAGGAGAACAGCGGCTAAGGGAGTACATAGATACCCATAAAGCAGGGCATCCACTGCTAAAAATCTTCCGCCCACATACAAGGCGCTTATTGTCTAATAAGCCTTACCACTCCCTTTCCTCGCCATAGGCTGATGATAAAAGACTCCTTTGTTTCATCGAAAGCCCCTAACTTACGACCAACCTTAGGAATCTTCATGTAAATCTCTCCATAGAGACCTTACCCATACGACTGCAAAGGGAGCCTTGATGCGAAACCCTTTGCAACGGTTTTGGGGCAAAGCAACCAACAGTCAACTTCCCTTTAACACATAGACGAGCATTATGAATAATCAAGAAAAACCCCTCCGTCTGCCTCCTTGGCTTCGCCGTCCCCTACCCGTGGGCAACAACTTTTCTTCAACCCAAAAACTCATTGAAGGGCTTCACCTTGCCACGGTTTGCTTTGGGGCCAAATGTCCCAATATTCACGAGTGTTATACCTGCGGCACGGCTACTTTTATGATTATGGGCGATACCTGCACCCGTAACTGCCGTTTCTGTAATATCGCCACCTCCAACCCCGGCCCCTTGGATCCTTCTGAGCCTACTCGCGTAGCCCAAGCCGCCGCGACCTTGAATCTTAAGCATGTTGTGGTCACTTCGGTAACCCGTGACGACCTGCCTGACGGCGGTTCATTGCACTTCGCGTCCGTTATCACCGCCATCAAAGAAGCCCTCCCCCAAAGCACCATTGAAGTGCTTATCCCCGATTTTCAGGGACTGGAGAGCGCCCTCGATACCGTGGTCGCCGCCAAACCCCATGTAATCAACCACAACGTTGAAACACACCCCTCCCTTTATGCCACCGTTCGTCCGCAGGCGGATTATGCCCAAAGCCTTGAGTTGCTCCAGCGAGTAACCAATAAAGGCATTATCTCTAAAAGCGGTTTTATGGTGGGCATTGGCGAAGATGACCAGATGATACAGGAATTGCTCAGGGATTTGCATGGCGTGGGGTGTAGTATGGTCACCATCGGGCAATATATGCGCCCTTCCATGGAGCACCTGCCCGTTGACCGCTACGTTCACCCTGATAGTTTTGAAGAATATGCTCAAATGGGCAAAAACCTTGGCATCCCCTATGTTTTCTCTGCCCCCCTCGTGCGGAGCAGTTATCAAGCAAAAGAATCCTTGGATGAATTACGCCACAAGGTGAACCTAGACGCCTAACAAGAGCCATTCATCAGGCGGAATTCACAAGGTCACACCTAGCATAAACCCAAAGGAAGTTGGCCCTAGGGGTAGGGCAACGTCCTCACTTCTTCTGGCAGTGAGAAACGTCAACGGCAAAGAGACATGCTTAGGCAGGGCTGGTTCGTGCCCCTAAAGACATGCGGAATCGTCAATGAAGATTCTGCCAGCGCTGTACAAGGAGTTGCTTCTACAGGGGTAGCCTCTACAAGGGTAGCCTAGGCCAAACTCTTCAGGTAAAAACACCGTCTTCCCTAAGGTAGACGGTGTTTTTAGTTCAGTTAATTTCCCACTGTCGCCTTTCGCGGCTCAAGGTTTTTGAGAAGAAACCGCGTATTTCTCGTCTTGCCCAAGCTTACAATAGGTAATGATAAAAATAGGGACTATAGCGACAATGGAAAATACCGCCATGAGAACATAAATCTGGGTAATGCCGTACTGCTCGGAAATAAGCCCGTACATGAAGGGGATGATAATCATGATAACCCCTCTAAAAAAGGTATTTATTGAAAATATATCTTTATAGTATTCACTTGGTATGTATTCAATGAGAATGGTTTGCACAGTGGGAACAGACCCCTTGGTGACAAAGCCTATGGCAAAGGCAAGGGCCAGAACAACACTAAGGGAAATATCGCTGACAAGCCCCCATAAAAGCAAGGTTAAAATACCATGCGAGGCCATAAATATCCTGCTGGAGCCATAGCGGTCGATGAGCCGCCCACAAATAATTTTGCCCACAAAACAACCAATACTAAAACCCAAGCCCAGTCCCCCCAAAATATTGGGGTCGAA
>CAZYJQ010000180.1:0-2490 GCA_964647835.1 uncultured Desulfovibrio sp.
GCCTGCGCCATTCCCCGTTTGCGTAGCTCTCGCTTAAAAACATGCTTTTCAAACCGCACCAGCACCCTTCCCGAGGCATCAAAACCCTTCACCCCCGACTCGTTGCTGGCTACCGCCCAGATGAAACATGGAGAAACGCCAAGGCTCCGAGAAGCTTCAACAATCTCTTCCCAGCCTAATCCCATACTCCCCTCCTTTTTAGACCTCAAGTATACGCCCAATCCCGCGGAATCCCCCAAAAAAAAGTCCGCATACGCGGACTTTAGACGAACAGGAAAAACTCCCTTTATGATGCCATCTTCACATGGGTAACCCTTTCTGGTTCTTGCCGCGTGAAATAAACAGCCTCGCAACAAGAGCAAACACGCTCACGATAAATATTCCCCTCATTGGTAGTAAGGGCGTTTTTGTCAGAAGTGAGTTTTGCTCCGCACTCAGGACACAGCAACAACCTGTTCTTCATACCAACAACCCCTCCAAACCCTTGGCTTACCAAAACATCCATCGTCTCGTTCACCATATATTCTCCTCGCAGTTCAAAATTACGATACTTTTCATGCGCTCAACACAATCCCTGCCGTCCAAACGAAATCCCGACCATGCTTTCTCCGTGTCATGAATTACATTTTCGTCTGCCTGACGCTTAGCCTGTCTGGAATTTCATATTTCCATCTTTGCATCAGTCTTACCTGCTCCTACACCTCACTGCCCCCCAAAGACCCAAAAAAGAGGCATCCCCCCCCCTCAATCCCCTTCTTAACAAGTACCGATTATAACAAATGTGCTAACAAATATCAACATCCCCTTATCATATTTGTTATTGTGCCCTTTACTATACTGTGGCAAAAACAAGTAATGAGCTTTGTAGACGACCTTTATAACGGATTAACAAATCTGGTAGGAGATGGAAGGCGATTCAAGAACAATTCTGAACTCGCTCGCCATTGTGACGTAGAACCTATTTTTACACACCGCTACCTTCAAGGCCCTAAAAGAGGATTGGGCGCCATTGGTTCCGTCCTTGACAGCCTTGGGGCAAAGCTCGTCTTCCCTGACGAAGCGAAAGAGGACAGCACCGTCCGCGATATCTGCTTTATTGATACCCGCATTGCCGCGTCTGCAGGCAGCATCCCTCCCCCCGACGCCGAAGACTACGTCGCCGTCCCCATGGTGGGAGAAGTGGGCGCTGGGGCGGGCATGATTGACCAAGGTGAAATCCTGAGCTGGGTGCTTGTCCATATTCACTCGCTGGCTGTTCACAATCGATCCAACCTCTTGGCTGTTGAGATAGGAAAAAATCAACGCTCCATGGAACCCACCCTGCACCCCATGGACATCATCCTTGTCAACCGTGACGACTCTGGCGACACTCGGGGGTTCACACCTCCCGGCAATATCTTTCTTGTTCGAGAACCCGGGCAAGAAGGCGGCGCCATGGTTAAACGAGTAAGCATCACCAAGCGCAAAGACGTTACCACCATCACATTTTATAGCGATAACCCCCTCTTCGAACCAGACACCTATCTTTTAAGTGAATATGACAACGACCTCAAAAAAGCCGTTGTTGGACGTGTCGTCTGGGCTTGGACTGACTTGAGTCGCAAATAAACACCCCAAAGCTGCGCACTCCGTCCTCCTTTTACCACCCCCTTCTTCATTCCTCTGTTGCCCCTTCCTTGGGCTAACCTTGTCGAACACTTTTTTCTCTAGCCTTGGATTTTTCTTGATAGCCTATCACCTGTGACGCTCTATCCTTACCTTAACCGAGCTTGCCTTGCCGCTTGATTTGTCACCTGATTTACCTCCTTGCCCCACCTTCCACCCTAGGGTTCTTGCCCCCCTTGGAAACAACCGCTCATGGCAAAAAGACCCCCTCAAGGCCTTCGCAAGACACCTACTTTGAAACGCCCACCACCAGAAAAGCTGTCTTTTTAGTGAGACTCTTATAATATCATAAATTAACCTGTTTTCTATATATGCAAACTTACATTTTTGTTAATCTTTATTGACACAAGCTTAACAAATTTGTTAATATCTAAAACAAGGGGGAACGAATTCCTCCAGTAAACACAAAGGGTGCGCTTCAAACAAAAGTGCATATATAACATAGTAAAAAGGAGAACCAGAACATCATGGCTATTCTTATATGGAGGCAAAGAAACCTACCTCAACAAAATAGCCAAACCGATAAAATAAAAAAGTAGATACTAACCTTACATCGCTTTAGGGTATTCCCTATAGAATAAGTTGGAAAGCGAGGGCATGAGGGTTCTTAGACAGGGCCCCATAGGAAGTGCCACACATAAGTCGCATAGCAAGTACGCTCAAAAGTTCGGCCCTAAGCCGTAAAATGTGAACCTTTAACCTACTGAGGAAGCCGGTTAACCACTCATCCAAAAAGGAGATTGCGGTATATGTATATTGTCCTTGAAGATATGGGCTCCATGCCTACCACTCACGACCTTGAAGTCAGTTATGCAGAGTCTTTTG
>CAZYJQ010000181.1:0-2397 GCA_964647835.1 uncultured Desulfovibrio sp.
GAGCCTTACAGGCGCATATGAAAAACCCCCGGCTACGCCGGGGGATAATTATTGCGCCTTGATTTTGTGCCCTGATGACTACTTTGACAGCGGTCAATTGTTTGTAGACTGCTAACTATATTGCAAGCTGTTAGTAGCGTGGTTTGAGGCCTTGTGTGGTTCTGAGGTGTGCATCTGTTGTAACTGTCTTGAAAGTTTAGCATAAAAAGAGAAAATAAAGAATAAGGCTCATTAGGATTGAGGCGGGAAGATTCAACGCCGCCTTCAAAGGCAACTAGGGTTCGTGCTTGAAGGCGGCGTAGTCAAAGACAAAAAAGGTAAGGTGCTGGTATGGCCTCGGCAAAGCTTGGGTAAAAGGTAATGCCATTAGCCGCTTTTAGCTTCTTTTAAGCTCCATGGCTTTTTGGAGCATCATGTCAGATGTGGTAACCACCTTGCTGTTCATTTGAAAAGCGCGTTGAGTGATAATCATAGTGGCAAATTCTTCTGAATATTCCACGTTTGATGTTTCCAGGGACCAAGGACTTAAGCTACCGAAGTTCTCATGTTGAGGGACACCGTGGGTAATATTTCCCACGTCATCCGAACCTGAAAAATGGTTGTTGCCTTCGCGTCGCAACCCATCTTCGCTAGTAAAGCGGAACAGGGTAAATTGATACAAATCTTGCACCTGATTGTTTGTATAAACACCGCGCATGGTGCCGTCGGCTGAAATGGTAATGTCTTTGAGCTCACCTTCGGGGTAGCCGTCCGTGGTCATGTATTGCATGGCATTGCTCGTTCCCCGTTTGGTGGTTCGTGTGCTGGCGACGACGGCGTCAGGATCGGCGGCATACATATCATCCAGAGGTAGACCGTTCGCCTCGGCCGCTGTTGCTGGCTGAGCCTTGCCTGACAGGGTAATGCCAAAATCAAGGGCTATGGTTTGTGGCCTCGCGCCGGGGGGCGCAACGTTTAAAGCAGGGTGCCCGTTTTTTAACGGTGCTGCTGTCCAGCCCGATAGGTTCGCCGGGTCCCCAGAAGGCGGTGAATAAGCGGTTATGTTGGTTATTTCACCTGTGCTACTAAAGAACATGTTGCCCGCCATAAGAAGACCATCGCTTTTATTGCCTCCGGCTTCGCCCGGAGGCATGGCGATGACATATTCCATGGCTGTCTGTCCGTTGTGTTCGCCAGCGTAGTCAATGTAAATAGTGGCGGACTGGAGCTTGCCAGTGGAGTCGTAGAATTGCAGTGGCTGGGAATAGCTGTAGTAGGCTTCTCCAAGGGGCGGTGAACTCGTGCCATTATAAGAGGCCGCCAAGCTAAATAAAGGGTTTGTTTCGTCAACGGTTTTGTCGGTAATTTTGCCTAGTTGAAGAATTGAGGTAATGGATGTGCTGGCTTTGGGCGGAAAGCTTCCAATGCCCGCGTCCGACAAATCGAGGTCAATGATGCTTGGTTCTGTGGCTCGTTGTCCGTTGGTAATTTTATAGCCAAGCACGTTCCAGCCAGATGGGTCCAGGAGTTGCCCATCGTAGTTAAAACGAAAGTTTCCAGCGCGAGTGTAGTGGGTTTGTCCGTTTTTTTGAACACCGAAAAACCCTTTGCCCTCAATGGCTAAATCAGTGACTGCGCTTCCTGCTTCAATGCCGCCTTGCTTAAAAATTTTCTTGGTGTCGGCGACCATGGCTCCCATGCCCACCTGTGACAGGTTGGTTTTATAGTTTGAGCCTGAAGGCATTGTTTGACTTATAAGGTCATGGTACTGCATTAGGGTTTTTTTGAAGCCGACGGTGTTTACGTTCGCAAGGTTATTGCTGACAACGTTCATCCCTTCGCCTTGAGTTTTCATGCCCGTAGCGCCTATATATAAGGAGCTCATCATAGGGGTTGCCCTCCAAAATTACGTGTCTCAAAGGCTCTGCCGCTTCCCTCAAAGTAGCAGAACGGAAAATGTTTCCGCTGATAAGACAGCCAAGGGAAGAGCTCATATATTTCTCTTCGTTTACAGTTCTTCATTAAAAACAGTTCGTTATATGTTGTTTTAATGATTACTTGTGATGGCTTACTATCATTACCTTTATATTTTCCTATAATAATGCACTAACTGTACCAATGATTTTCGGGAATTTTTTGCCCCCATGGAAAAAAAGCTATAAAAATGTTGACTTGTTGAAGGTTAATCTGTAAATTCACTTTTCTTGGCTTGGTTGGCAGTCTTTTTGAACAAAGTTACAAGAAACAACAAAAAGTTGTTGACGCTAAAACAGAAATGACGTATTAACCAAAGCGCACCACGGGTCGTTAACTCAGCAGGTAGAGTACCTCCCTTTTAAGGAGGGAGTCGCAGGTTCGAACCCCGCACGACCCACCAAATTTATGTCCTTCCTAGGACAACAAAAACCCCGAAGCCTC
>CAZYJQ010000182.1:0-2392 GCA_964647835.1 uncultured Desulfovibrio sp.
CTGTTCTTCAACATCCTGGGGAGCCAAAAAGCTAATGGCCGCGCGAACGTTGGCGATTTTACCCGCGGTCATGCCTGCGATACTAAGCAAAGCTTCATCAGAAGCCTCGGCGATGAGGGCGGGGGAGGTAAGTCCTGCTTCAATAAAGCTTTCCATGGGGACTTCGGCAACACTGGCAATCTGATCAAGGCCATGTCCGATATCATTGGCTTCCTTAAAACGGGATTCAGTGAAAATATCAATTTTCCATCCCAAAAGCTTGGCGGCCAATTTAACGTTTTGCCCTTTACGTCCAATGGAGTTAGTGAGCTGATCATCAGGAACCACCACTTCCAAAAGGCTCTCGTCTTCATCAATGATAATACGAGAGATAACGGCAGGGGCCAGCGAGTTGCGAGCGTAGGTAGCCAAATCCTGACTCCACACAACGATATCAATGCGCTCGCCACGCAGTTCTTGAACGATATTTTGGATACGTGAACCACGAATACCCACACAGGCGCCCACAGGGTCAACATCCCTATCCCGGCTCATAACAGCTACCTTGGCGCGGCTGCCGGGGTCACGGGCAACACCCATGATTTGTACGGAGCCATCATCCACCTCAGGCACTTCCCTGCGGAACAAGGCGGCCATATAGTCGCGGTGGGAACGTGAAACGATAATTTGAGGGCCTCGGCCTTCGCGGCGAACCTCAATGAGAAGGGCTTGGATTCTATCCCCACGCTTGTAGTGTTCCCGTGGAATTTGTTCCTCTTTAGGCAAGAGGGCTTCGGTTCGACCGAGGTTGATAATCCAGCCAGCCTTGTCACGGCGCTGAATGATACCCGAAACGATTTCATTCACCCGATCTTTATACTCTTCATAGATAATGCCCTGTTCGGCATCGCGCATACGCTGAATAATAATTTGTTTGGCAGACTGAGCGGCGATTCGGCCCAAGTCTTCCACGCGCAGGCGAAAACCCATTTCATCGTCAAGCTGCACGCTAGCGTCATGAGTCTTGGCGTCTTCCAAGGCAATTTCCGCGTCAGGGTCATCAACCTCTTTCACAACAATCTTAAACTGGAAGACATCAATTTCACCAGTTTCTTCATTAAACGAGACCTCAACGTCAATGGCGTCTCCATAACGACGCAAAACAGAGGTTCGCACGGCTTCCTCAAGGGTTTCAATAAGCATATCCCTATCAAGACCCTTGTCTTTACTTATCTGGTCAATGGCTTTTTTCAGTTCAAGGCTCATAATGACTCACTCCACTCAAAAAAATGACTATCTATAGTCCGTCGCTACTGAAATTTCACGCGGCCCATAGAACATATACAGGTTCTATTTACTTGTTTTTCTTGCCGGCGCTTTTCTTCTGCCGGGTATTTTTAACACTTTTACCGGGTAAGGTTTTTTCCGGTGCTACATATATTTGCTTAATTTTTTTAACCATGTTCCAGGGAAAACTCACCTGAACATTCTCTGGTTCGGCTACTGTTAAGGTACATAAGTCCCCTACAACGCCGTTGACGATACCAATAAATTTTCTGCGCCCGGGAAATTCTGTCAGCGGCTTGAAAAGTGTCGCTTCAACTTTGACGCCCAAAGCCCTTTTGAGTTGCTCAGCTTTAAAAAACAATCGCTCCAAACCAGGCGATGACACCTCAAGCACATAGGCCGACTCCACACAATCTTCCACTTCCAGCGAAAGCCCCAAAAGACGCGAAAGTTCAGCGCATTGGTCAATGGTAATGCCGCCTTGGGTTACGACAGCCCCAGGAGAATCAGCCTCTGAATCAAGCTGTGCTGATTCGGCTTGAACGGGTGTTCCCTGACCAGACTCGGTCAGTTCAAGCCCCGCCTCTACTGGCTCTACCTGTTCAGACGTGCCCTGTTCTGCTGTATCTTGAAGGGAAACTTCTTGGTGACCGTCTAAAATCGACTGGCCTCGGTTGTATTCATCTAAACTTTCAGCAAAGACGCGAATAACAAGACGACCAGCAGGAACGACATCCACGCCCCAAATGGCAAGGCCCAACGAGGCCGCCAAAGGTGTGGCGAGGTTGGTGATAGTTTGCGCGATATCAGCTGGTTTCGTTTCCATAGGCTTGAAAGTCTCTAAGTTTTTAGGGTGTCGGGCTAACCGTGCTGGCATTACTGCGTTAGGGCTGCGATTTTACAGTCTGGTTTCGCCGTCTAATTTCACTGCCCGACTTCGCCGTCCGGCTTCACCATTCAGTTTCGTCGTCTGGCTAGACTAACAGACCCCGCTTATACCAACGGCTGACTGGCTTTCGGCGCGACAGTAACCCTATAAAAAACCAATTTTTGTTACAAAAAAAAGGGAGGCCACAACAGGCCACCCTTTGAACGTCATGCTCCTCAGGATGAAGAAAAACAGGTC
>CAZYJQ010000183.1:0-2389 GCA_964647835.1 uncultured Desulfovibrio sp.
TATATCTTCTACCAGACTTTACTAGTGAAGACAAGTCTCATTTCACGGGCATCGGAATTTTGTACTATAATTCTCAACGCTTTACTAGTGAAAAATACAAAATTTATCATTTCTTTTAGCAAATATGAACAAACCACCCGAAGGCATCCCTTACTTTTGCTTTTTCCCAAAAGATTCCACCGCCTCTTTAATTTCTTGGGCCACAAAAGACGGACTCCGAGCCCCGTCAACTTGAATGTGAGCCGCATTCCCATACAGGTCTTTGCGCTGGTCATAAATAGCCCTTATCTCCTCAACAACATCCTGTCCCGTTAAGCTCGGGCGAGACTCCTTCCCCCTGTCTTGAGTGAGCCTTTGCACTAAGACTGAGACGGGCACATCAAGGTAAACAACCACCCCAGCTTCGCGCATAAAAAGGACATTATCATTGTTTATGATAATCCCCCCACCCGTTCCCACAACCATGCCAGGCCCTGCCACCTCCAACAAGGTGGTTCTTTCAACCTGCCGAAAAGACTCCCACCCCGCCCTTCCCACAAAGGACTCAATACTCTCTTCTTGTCGCTCAGTAAAAACCACATCCGTATCAACAAAGGAGTATCCCAGCAACTGCGCCAGCTTACGCCCCACCGTGCTTTTCCCGCTCCCCCGCATACCTATCAAAAACACCTGCGAGTGTATCATTTTTTGCCTTACCCGTTTTCCCTATTTTGCCAGACCACTGGTCGCCACAACAGTAATTGATCAAATATATATTGAGAACTCATTGACCGAATCTAGCTAATGGCATGTATGCGCCACCCCCACCTCGTTCTTAGAGGTGACAAAATTATTACGTTGGCACCGACCTGCCCTTTTCCCTAAAGATTTCGGGAATACTGCCGAATAAACTTACGGAACAACATTAATTCAGGATGAATACCATGTCTATAGCCAATCTCCTTCCACAACTTTTAGCGCCTAACCAGCGCTTACTCAGTCCCTTGGAATCTGCCAAGGGATTTGCGGCCGACATTATACAGCGCACTGGTTTTGCCAAAGAAATCGAGGCATTGAAGGAGAACTCCCCAGACCTCTCCGCCGCCATGAGCCAGCGCGTTGCCGACATGGAAAAATCCCTTGAAAGTACCATTCAATACCTTACTCAAAACCATGGTGCGGGTGCGGCGACAGCTGCCATGGGTATTGTTTATAAAAACCTTGGGGACGCGCCCATCACCGAGGGCACCCTCGGTCAGGCTTTTCTTGATGTAACCAAGTTTATTGATGCCAACTTCGGTTTGAGCCAAGGGGATAATTTTATTCACCACCTCAACGGTAATCTTAACGAAAGTATGAATGAACTTTTCCAAAACGGACAAACGGAAATGTTCATTGCCGTAACCACCATAAACGGGAAAACCCACTCTACGGCTGACGGGGCTATATCTGCTGCCAATTCCAAATCTCTTTCGGAGACTATTGCTGACGCCCTCACCAGCGTTGATCAATTTACAGATAAAATTCTTCAGGAAATGCAAAACAAAAGAGTTCAGGCCGAGAAAGGAACAGCGGCTTACTCATACGCCTCTGCCTCCCCCCTTCCCACAGGTGTTCTCCTCGATAGTTCTATCTAAAAGTATAGAACCCTGCTCTGGTCGGCCAGACCAACTCAAATCAAAGAGACCTCAATCCTTAGAGAACGAAAGGCAACTTAATTATAGTTACCCCTTCTTATTGGCCCTCTGCCTCTACCATGCTTGCCCTAGATTGCCCACTCTCTCGTACCTATCCCATACTTGCGCCCAAGCCCTTTCTCCCTTTTTTTCGTCCATACCCCTGAACGTCTCCTGAACCTGCCCCTAACCTCTCACCTTCTTGCGCCTATCGATTACACCAATCGATTGTCCCCCAGCCCACACCAGCCTTCATCCTTCCCAGCTTCGACATCATATCTCTGACGGCATCGACCTGCTCCCCCCCCTCAAGACACCCGCCTACTTCTGAAAAAATCTGCCCTCTAGCGACGCCGCCAGAAAGGCCTTGTCACCGTGAAAAACTCTCCTCAACCTCAACAACACCCCCTCCTAAGCCTCAGTCCTTATAATAAGGAGCGGAACCTTGTGAACAAAATCGATAAAAGCAAAACAGCCAATAAGTTTTCCGAGAGAAGAGGAAGCGCAGTGCCTGAACGAGAGGACATCAAAAATCATACTCTTTTTATCGGATAAAGATTGACACAAGGCAGTTCAAGTATTAATGATAATCATTATCTACGAACTTTGTGTTTTTTGGAACAGACCCATGTTCCTATTCCCAGCGAGAAGGATGCCTAGCATGGAAAACGATAATTTCCCTTTATCACAAGCGGATTCTGACAGCATGGTAACCGTCTCCTGCGTTACAGGAG
>CAZYJQ010000184.1:0-2295 GCA_964647835.1 uncultured Desulfovibrio sp.
TTCTTCTTCTTCTTCTTCTTTTTCCTCCCTTCCCTTTATCTTCCCTGGGGTGAGTGGGGTTCAGTGCCTCTTTACTACCCGTGCGGCTGGAAATCTGAGCGGTTCTGCCATGACCGCCGGGGTTATTTCCAATAGACGCCGACTCATGGAAGAGTCTGGTTTTTCCGAATGGGCGGAGAATTATCAAGTGCATGGCGATTTGTGCTTAGAGGCGGAAGCTGGTTCTCCGAGCGAAGAGCCCCCGCATTCAGCTGATGGACTTTTTACCCATGTTCGAGGGCGGGCTCTTCTTATTAAGACTGCCGATTGCCAGGCTATTTTATTCGCAGGTAAAGACGGTAAAGCCATCGGGGCCATTCATGCGGGTTGGCGAGGGAATCGGCTCCATTTCCCCACAACGGCGATAATCGCTTTTTGTGAACGCTATGGCTATACGCCTCAAGACGTTGTTGCTGTACGTGGACCAAGCTTAGGTAGTGGGGTTGCTGAGTTTGTGAATTTTGCCGAGGAGTGGGGCGATGAGTATGCCCCTTGGTTTAATGAAAAGAGCAAAACCATGGATTTATGGGGGCTTACACGCTATCAACTAGAGCAGGCGGGTGTTCCCCCAGCGCAAATTTATGGTTTGGACTTTTGTACCCTCTCCAATCCAGAACTTTTTTATTCCTACCGCCGTAAAGACGCTGAACGGCAGATGGCTGCCATATGGATAGGGTGAGCGTTAGCCAAGAATTTTGCTAAAAGGGGAAGTGGGAGGGGAGTTTCTGTTCGGTTGCAATGCTTTTCATTGTTTTTACAGACGGCTTGTGACGCAAGCTCTTATTGTTTCAAGGTATCGGAGTAGCCAAAGAAAGCTAAGCTAATCAATACAATGGCTTACCTCTAGCCCACCTGAGGAAGCTACCCTTGTGGGGAGGCTATGGGCGAAGTGTATACCATTGGCAATAAAGCATTGGGCTGGTGGTTATTAAAGAGTCTTTCCATGAATTCTAGATTTTTGGTAGACTATTTGTCAAATCACCTTTACCATTCTAAACTAGAAGCAAAAACAGTATTCAAAGCGGGGGGGGTGCGGGTGGCGCAAAACCCGTCATGAGTGCTCAAACCTGCTGTAGAATTGCATGGAATCTCTTTATCGCCATATTCGGTTCTGTGGTGCGCGTTTGCTTATCATAGGAACACTTGTGGTCGCTTGCCCTCAGCTTGGTGGTGCGGAAGGTCTTTCTGCGTCTGCCGCTCAAGCCGTTCCTACGCCTATCCCCACAACCATCAAAGCCCATCCCTTTGGTAAAAAACGGCCAAAGCCTCAGGCGGATGTTGACTTACAAAAAAAAATCAACCGAGTCGTCTCTGTTCAGCAAAAGAACATTGACGTTGAAGCACCCGTTACGTTCGCAGGCAGGCCTCAGGACCCTCCTAAGGATACAGACCTTACGCCCCGTCGCGGAACTTTCCCTGGGAAGAGTGATACCCTCTCGCAAATGGACGAAGAAACTCCTTCCCAGCTCAATGTCTATTATAAACTTGATGAACAAGCTACCGCTCATGTGGCGGTTAATGAGCAGAATCTTGATTCACCCACCTATACTCCCATAAAAAAAGATGAAGGGCTGAATGCGGCCGGTATGTATTTAAATGTAGGCGTCAACGATAATGTGAAGGTCAAGGTGGGAGGAGAGGTGCGTACCCATGAAACTTCTTCGCACGACCCAAGCGATAAATCCTCTGCCGGAGCTCAAGTTGGGCTTCAATGGAATTTTTAGCTGCGGGGTGTTTGCTGAGGGAGGGGGTCGGCTAAGGGGGTGGGAACTTGGCTGAAATCCTTATAACGCAGTTGGATTTGTAAGGGCGGTAGTGCTTTCCCATTATGGGACATTCCCTTAATGGAGAAGATAGCTCCCTCTAAGTCAGTGCAGGTGATGCCTTCAAAGACAAAATAAAAAATGGAGTAATCGCAGGGGCGTTTACGTCCTTCACAGGAAAAGGTCACTAAAGGCTGTTTTTTATTGATAACCTCGTCCTGTGAGGGGTTATACAGTTCGGGGTTTTGAAAGGGGTCGGCTTCGTGCCATCTGGCAGATATTTCGTGTCCTTGAAAGAGGCGCTCGCCTGCTTGGATAAAGACCGAGGTATTATCAAACTCAATATTAGCCTGATTAATGGCTATATCAATGAATTGACGGTGTTTGTCAAGGCACCTCTCAGCATTGTTGCCTATGCCCTCTCGAATGCATTCGCCTTCAAATCCATAAATATATTTTCTTGTGTAATAGGCCGTGGGAAAGGCCACGGCAA
>CAZYJQ010000185.1:0-2291 GCA_964647835.1 uncultured Desulfovibrio sp.
CACTATTTCAAACATTTTTATAAGGTCAGCGCCAAAAACGAAAACGTTATCTTAAGCAACGGCGGCAAGCATAGCCTCTTTAACGCCCTGTTAAGTATCATCGACCCCGGCGATCAGGTTATTATACCCGCGCCCTACTGGGTAAGCTACCCCCCCATGGTGGAACTCATGGGCGGAAAACCCACCATTATTCCCACGCTGGCCTCAAAAAATTTCAAGATAACCTGCGAAGACCTCGAGCAAAACGTCACCCCTAAAACCAAGGCTATCATTCTTAACTCGCCCTCAAACCCCACAGGGGTCGTCTACACCAAAGAGGAACTCGACCGTCTCGCCCAATGGGCCGTTGACCATAAAATCTTCATTATTTCGGACGAAATATACGACCGCCTTGTTTACTCGGGCATTGAACCTGTCAGCCTCTCTCCTTGGTGGGCTAAACACCCTGAAAACTTCATTATCTGTGGCGGTGTCGCCAAATCCTTCGCCATGACTGGCTGGCGCGTGGGCTACCTTTTGGCCCATAAAGATATCGTCAATAGCATTAGCAAGCTCCAAGGGCAAAGCACCTCTAATATCTGCTCCATCGCCCAAATGGCAGCCGTCGCCGCCCTCACAGGGGACTACTCGTCCATTGAAACCATGCGCACTACCTTTGAAAAACGGCGCGACCTCGCCTATGAAATCATCTGCACATGGGACAATGTCCTTTGCCCGAAACCCGAAGGCGCTTTTTATATTTTCCCCAGCATTCAGGAATACTACAATAAAAAACACCCCGATTCCGCCAGCTTTTGCGCGGCACTTCTTGATGCCACAGGGGTCGCCCTTGTTCCCGGCGTTGCCTTTGGCAACGACAACTGTGTGCGAATCTCCTACGCCGTGGCGGACGATGTTCTTGAAGAAGCCCTCACCCGCGTGGGGAAATTCCTTAAGAAATAACCTTCGGTTTCATTCGACCTTTGCAGTAAAAACACCACCTGTCTTCAGGTGGTGTTTTTTATTGATATTGCATCCAATCCGCAGAGAAAATTCTTTATCTTATAGAGCGCTTGTGTCCAATAAGGCTTTCTTGTCCACCAGAAAATTTTCATCTGACAAAGTGTCTCTGTCTGTCAGAGCACCCTCATTTCTACCGCCAAAGCGCATCAATGAGGCTTCTAGAAATTTTTGAGGGAACATAAAGTGCCCCTTCGGCCTAAATCCGCCCTAAAAAACGCAAGAAACCATCAAGAATCGTATAGGGGTGGGGGGGACAACCCGGAATATACAAATCCACATCCATGTGAGGTTCAACGCCATTGGCCTGTTGCTTATTCTCCGGGTTATGGAATAAACCGCCAGAGATGGCGCAAGCACCAACAGCCATAGAAATACGCGGTTTGGGCATGGCGTTATCCACCTTAATAAGCGCGCCCTGCATATTGCGTGTGACAGGGCCGGTAATAGCCATGGCGTCGGCGTGTCTTGGCGAAGCCACGAAATCCATGCCAAAACGGCTGATATCAAAGGCTAAGGTGGTTAAAACGTTCAAATCAGCTTCGCAAGCGTTACATCCTCCGGCAGAAACCTGACGGAAGCGAAAGGACTTGGTAAAAAGCTTTTGCAAAGCAGGCTCAACCACGACGGGAGGGGGGGAGATAGAACGCCCAGGCCGAATTATGAGCGCTTGTCTGTCCGTAGAGGCCAATTGCCAGCAACGGGAAAATCCGACTAACCCGCCATTATTGATAAGAGCATCGCCATATTTACCGCCATCAACCTTAAAGGCGGTGTTGCGCGTAGCTTGCAGAGAAGCTGGGGTCTTTACAGGAGGCTTTCCCTGAGGCTTCGCCGGAGACTTCACCGGCGGTTGAGAAGAGCCTGAAGCTTCCCCCGACATCCCAGATTCATGGGTATCCAGAAGCTTTGAAGTCGAAGAAACTCGAGAATCTTCACAGTGCAAAAACACCCCCGGTTCCTTTTGAGCGCAAGCGCCGCAAAAAGTGCACTTTCCCATATCGAGGGCAATGCCCTCACTATCGCAAAACAAGGCACCGCTGGGACACTGAGCCATGCTGTCTTCCCATTGCTGGCGGGTAGCGCCCGTGTATTCCTGCAACACAGGTAAACCCTTAAACAACGGGGGCATAACCGGGTCTTTTTGGGGATAAGGATAAGTGCGGTGTTTTTGGCGAATCCGCTCTAATAAAATATCAAGCATGACAACCTCAAAAGGGGCAAAGTGGGCTAATAGTCTTCACTGCCTGTATGTATACCAAATACCGCTCTTTCACAAGGCAAGGGGACAA
>CAZYJQ010000186.1:0-2267 GCA_964647835.1 uncultured Desulfovibrio sp.
CATGCATATTGATTGCAGAGCGCATGCTATCAAGGCCAATGGGGAAATTTTTGCTGTTGAACAACCCGGACAAAAGAATTTCGCCCGAGCTATCCTGCCCTTCGGGCAAGGGGACATAAAAATCAATGGTCGCTGTATCATCATACAGCAAATTGAAAAAAGGGAGCCCCTGCATATGATCCCAGTGACCATGGGTAAAACAAATGGCACAATTATTTGTCCCACGGACAGACAGATTTTGACCCAGTTCGCGTATGCCCGTTCCCGCATCAAGAATAATAACATCACCAGCATCCGTTACTACTTCCACGCAGGTTGTATTACCACCGAACTTTACAGTTTCAGGTGTTGAAACAGGCACAGAACCTCGGGTTCCCCATATAGTTACTTTCATTTGGTCACCTTGTTAAAGCAGTATAAAAAGAAGCCTATTAGTAAAGATTATCAGTTTCTAGACTTTCTGTCTAACGAAAGTATAACTTTTTGGACATATCCGAACTTTATACGGCAAAAAAGCATGGTGCCGCAACAACAATTATTTATCAAGAAGGGCTGCTGGGCCATCGCTCAGATAAAGAATATTATCAAAATGGGCATTCCCCTCTTTCCCCCACATGAACCTGAGATTGCCCCTCTCGGCCCCCCTCTCCCACAATTGGCCTGGCCCTAGAATAGCTGAGGTAACTCTCGAAGCAACGGGCGAGCTCCCCAAAGGCTGGCGTCTATTGAGTGGCTTAAGAAAGAACATCTTAATGAGTCTAGGCATCTCATGGTCAAGGGGCTTCATGTCCAAGACAGTTATGAAACGCTGATTACGAAGTACTAGTACGAATCCGATCTGCAAAGGCCGTGTAGAGCGTCGCTTGTTCTGGATAGTTCGTGCTCAAAAACTCAAAGGCTTCCAGGGCAACGTCTTTGGTTCCTCTTGCAAAAGCGGTCTTCGCTTCAGCGAAGCGAGCCAGCTCTTCAGCGCGGAGACGCGCCTCCTCTGGACGTAACACCGTGTAGATAGCTATGGGTTCGCTTTTCCCCTTCAAAATCACATCATCAATATGAATATATACCCCCGCCCCGGGAGCTGCTTCACGGATACTTTCGCTCGCAACAATGGTTAGTCCATAGTGGGAGCTCATGCCCTCAAGGCGCGATGCCACGTTCACGCTATCGCCGATAATGGTGTATTCAATAAGCTCTTCGGAACCCATGTTACCCGCATAGACAGAACCAGTATGCAGCCCAATGCCCATTCTTAAAGAAAGGCCAAAGAGTTTTTGAAGTTCCTTGTTGACCCCTTCCAGCGATTCTTTAATGCGAAGGGCCGATTCAACCGCCACCGCCTGATGGTTTTCTACGGCAACCGGAGCATTCCAAAAAGCCATTAAGGCGTCCCCAATAAATTTATCCAGCGTTCCTTTGCTGTCGCGGATAATCGCTGTCATGGGCGTAAAGTAACAGTTAAGGAGTTCGACAACCTGCTCTGGTGTGAGTTTTTCGGCAATACTGGTAAACTTACGAATATCCGTAAACATAACAGTAATATCGCACTCTTCGCCTTTAAAATAGTTCTTTCCGGAAGCCACTATATTATCAACAACCTCCGGCGCGACATATAAACCAAAAATAGTTTGAATGCGCTTTTTTTGGCGCTCGCTCAGCCAGAAGCGATAGGTCGCCAAGAAAAGCACTTGCAGGGCTACTGTGAGGATAATATAGGTCGGTGAAAAAAAGATGCCCTGCAACCAAAGCCATCGAGAAAATCCCACTGCCCCTGCCGTCACAAGGGCCCCGGCTCCAAAATAAACGATGAATCCCGCCTGTGAAAAAAAGAAACCACAAAGAAGTCCTGTTACGACAATGCCAGCCAGCTGAGCAGCGGGGGTCCACTCGGGAACGTGAATAAACTCTTGATTTAAAACCGCATCCACCGTCGTCGCATGAACTTCGACCCCGGGATAAACAGACGTGTATGGCGTGGCTCGCATATCGAGCAAGCCGGCCGCCGATGAGCCTAAGAACACAATTCTGTCCCTCAGTTCTTCCGCACCCACTTTTCCTTGCAAAACATCAATGGCGCTATAATAGGGGTAAGTGCGGGCTCCCCCCTTAAAGGGGACGTAGGCCATGCCACTTGGCGAAACAGGGACAGTTACACCCAAATCACGAATACGCACCTCTCGAAGGCCGTAACCGTCGCCAGCAAGGACAAGCTGGCGACTCTCAAAGGCGCGCAAAAGCGTGCGTAAGCCTAGGTTGGCATAAGGCGTATC
>CAZYJQ010000187.1:0-2218 GCA_964647835.1 uncultured Desulfovibrio sp.
GAAGAGGGCATGGTTGTGGCGCGCCAGCCTGAGCCAGAGGAGAAAATATAATGGACAGACAGTATGACCTTTGCATAATAGGCGGCGGCCCTGCCGGACTTGCGGCGGCCTGCTCGGCCTCTGATTGTGGCCTTGATGTCATTGTTCTCGACGACCAGCCGAGCCTTGGTGGTCAGTTATACCGGGGGGCAGGAAGCGAGCACCTCAGGAAAAATATGGAAAAAGAAGAGGGTGATGACGGCAAAGCGCTTATTGAACGCTTTTTGACGAGCGGAGCCGAATACCTTCCTCAGGCTACGGTGTGGAGCCTTGAGCCCAAAAAAGTTTCCTGTTTGGTTAACGGTTTGGTGAAAGAGGTCGCGGCGTCCGTCATTATTATCGCCACAGGTGGCATGGAACGGCCCGTACCTTTTCCCGGTTGGACTATGCCCGGTGTTATGGGGGCAGGGGCCGCGGATATCGTGCTTCGTACGGGAGGAAGTTTTCCTGTAAGCAAAGAAACTCCCCTTATCCTTGCTGGCAACGGGCCTTTACTCCTGTTGCTCACCTCTCATCTTTTGGCGGCAGGCGTTCCCATTGGGGCGTGGCTGGATACGGGAACCATGGGGCCACGGCTTGTGGCGGGGCTGAAGATGCCAGCGGCTTTAAAAGATTTCGCCTATTTCACCAAAGGGCTCGGCATGGGTCTTAAAGCCTTGAAAGCTAAGTTCCCTATTATTCGCGGCGTCACAGCCATAAAAGCCGTTGGCGACAGCACTTTGCGTGAAGTCGTTTATACCAAGGGCGGCAAGGAACGTTCGTTGCCCGCTGGTCTTTTGGTGCGCCATGAAGGAATCATTCCGCGCACCCATATCCCGCAGTCTTTGGGGATGCAACTTCAATGGGACGCTGTTCAGCGCTATTGGTACCCTGTCGTTGACGAATGGGGGCAAACCAGTACACCCGGAGTGCTTATGGCTGGCGATGGCGCCTATGTTCACGGTGGTGACGCCAGCGTGGTGAAAGGACATATCGCCGGGGTTAAGGCGGCCTGCCTGTTGCGGGTTATTAGCCAGCAGGAAGCGGACGATCGCACAAGCTTTGAACGCAGAGAGCTGAAGAGGCTCGTGAGTGCACGCGGCTATTTGCGCCATCTTTTCGCGCCGTCAGCTTCTATTTTTCAGGTTCCCGACCAGACGACGGTGTGTCGTTGTGAAGGAGTAAGCGCGGGAGATATTCGGGCCGCGGTGCAAGAAGGCTACGTAGAAGTTAACGAAATTAAGCGGTTTACGCGTTGTGGCATGGGGCCATGTCAGGGACGCATGTGTGGCCCAGCTTTGGCTGAAATAACGGCGGCGGCTCAGGGTAAAGACCCCAGCGCCGTGGGTATGTTGCATATTCGTCCGCCTTTCAGGCCGCTGAGTTTACAGCAATATTGTAACTATTACGCGCCGGAAGCGGATTAAAGCTCCCTTAATATCATGAACAACAGCAAGACTTTTGGCGCTGTTCCAAAAATCTTGCCACAATGGGGCCTGCTCGTAGTGTACGGCATGGCGACCCTATATATTCATGCTTAACATCTTTCAGGAGGATGCCATGCCCATCAACTGGCTGGACTACGCAATTATTTTTCTCTATTTCGGTGTGGTTCTCTACATCGGTTACTGGTCAATGAAAAAGGTTAAAAACTTTGACGACTACGCCGTTGCGGGGCGTGGACTTCCCATGTCTATCTTTTTCGCGGCCATCGCGGCAACCCTCTGCGGAGGCGGAGCGACCATTGGTCGTATCTCCTATATGCATACGACGGGTATTGTCGTTTTTGCCGGGCTCTTGGGAGTTGTTATTAACCAGATTTTTTCGGGACTTTATATTGCCGGTAAAGTACACAGTATTAAAAACGTGTACAGTATCGGTGACCTTTTTGGCCTGTATTATGGTCGCCCGGGACGTTTGACCTCAAGCGTTTTTTCTTTCATCTTCTGTTTGGGGTTGTATGGGGTGCAAATTCTCGCCATGGGCGCTATTTTGCAAACCGCCATTGGCATCGCGCTTATTCCGGCCGCTCTTATCTCTTCTGTTGTTACCCTTGCCTATACTTGGTCTGGCGGCATGCTCGCTGTTACCATGACAGACGCGGTGCAATACGTCATCATCATTATTGGCGTGAGTTTGTGTGGTTATCTTGCCATTGATAGCTTGGGCGGTTTTGACGCCATGATGCTTACCTTAAAAG
>CAZYJQ010000188.1:0-2213 GCA_964647835.1 uncultured Desulfovibrio sp.
AATGGGCCAAGGCCACCCAGTTTTGTTTTTGGAAAACTCCCGGCATGGAACTTGAAAGGAAAACCCTTGGTATCGTCGGTTTTGGGAATATTGGACAGGCCGTGGCCAAACTAGGTCATGCCTTTGGAATGAACGTCGTTGTGTACGCCCCTCGGCCCAAGCCAGCCCCTGACTTTACCCCCTTTAGTTTTGTAGACTTCCCTACCCTGCTCAAAATATCCGATGTGGTCACCCTCCACTGCCCCCTTACGCCTGAGAATCAATACTGCATCAACAAAGACTCGCTTCAAACCATGAAAAAAACGAGCTATCTCATTAACTGCTCGCGAGGCGCCCTTATCCATCAGCAAGATTTGTCCGACGCCTTAAAAAACGGCGTCATCGCCGGAGCGGGCCTTGACGTTGTGGAAGTGGAACCCATGCCCAACGATAACCCCTTACGCACCACACCCAACTGCGTTATTACTCCTCATATGGCTTGGGCGCCCATAGAGTGCCGCACCCGCCTCGTCGACATGGCCCTCGACAATATTCAGGCCTTTTTAGATAAAAAACCCACTAACGTGGTCAATGGGGTTAAGGCCGGGTAGCTCCAAAACACACCACGCTGTGCGATAAAACAATGCACGTACACAGGGTGAAGCCATACACCGCAACCGCCTCATAAATAAAGGGCACGCAACAGGCGTAGCGAACTATGTGAAAAAAACCTAAGCGTCAACGTGACAAAGCTTGCAACTACAGCGCTGTGCTTTCATAATTAATAAGGGGAAAGGAACTTTCTACAAGCACCTTTCCCCTTATTTTTTCCTTTTTCATCCCTAGGCTTTTGCCCTGCCCCTCCAGCGTCTTTTTCTGCGCCCCTTCTGATTGCTCCTTTACAGTGTCCCATTCCAGGGCCCTTTCCATTGAGGCACCTTAACTCACCAAAAACTTGTTTGAGCGCGAATAATTGCTAAAAATATTATGCCTAAGGTCTTAGCCAAAGCCCATACCACCATAATGGCTGATAAAACTGAGTTTTGGGGAGAAATAACAATTTGCCCGTGAAGGCACACTCACATTCTCCCGAGCCAGTGCCCAAAGAATGAGAAGCGAGGTTTTTTGTATTCAGACACGCCCTTAAAGCCGTGTTTTCAGCCTTGGCTCAATGGATTAACAAGACTTGGTTCAATTAATTAACGCGATTTAGCCGTCAAAGCAGTAAGTCTGCGGGTGTTCAAGTGGCAGATAGCGCACCCCAAGGCGTCACCCGCGTCAACGGCCCAATCTTCCTTGACCCCTAGAATCCTTCCCACCATAAAGCTAACTTGACTTTTTTCGGCCCGCCCCGTCCCCACAAGGGCTTTTTTAATGGCAGTGGGTTCATAGTCCGCGACGCTCACCCCATGAGCCGCGCAAGCGGCCAAGGCAACCCCACGAGCCTGTCCCAGCTTCAGGGCCGACATGATGTTTTTATGGGTAAACACCGTTTCAACAGCCGCCTCGTCAGGGTTATATTGGGCGATGACCTTATTCAGCTCAACAAACAAATCCCCCATGCGGGATGAAAAATCCTTTCCTTTAGGGCGCACAACACCGCAATCAACCAGCTTAACAACGCCGGAAGTCTCGCATACAACACCCCAGCCAAGACAAACAGAACCGGGGTCAATACCTATAATAGTAAGCGCCACCTTCGTATCTCCGTGTTACGTTTTTTAGTTGAAGTTGAGGGACTCCAACCCTCAAACTCCCTGTAAAGGACATAATGCCTCTAAATCTTCTATGTTTTCTTTTTTCCGATAGAAACACAAGAAAGAAAGCAGGTGTCAAGGAACAATAATCCTTAAAGGTTCCTTGACGGACGCCCTTCCTTACAAAAAATACCATCCCAAAACAATAGTCCCAGTAGAAATAGGTCAGCAAAAAACCCGCCTGATGCAGTATCCGGCGGGTTTCCTTAAATTATTCCATAGCGTTCAAGAGCGAATCCGGCAGATCGAAGTTGGCATACACGTTCTGCATATCATCGTTTTCTTCGAGCATTTCAACGAGACGAAGGAGTTTCTCGCCCGTTTCCTCGTCCACTTCAATGGTATTTTGAGGCACCATGGCGACTTCCGCTTCTTCCGGAATCATTCCCGAGGCTTCAAAAGCTTCACGCACAGCCTCAAAGTCAGTGGGCTGGCAATGTACTTCGAGGAAATCATCCTCGTCAGTAATATCTTCAA
>CAZYJQ010000189.1:0-2212 GCA_964647835.1 uncultured Desulfovibrio sp.
GGGCTTTTAACCAAAGGCGTGCGCTTTGAAGGAAACGTCGATATTGGCGACCCCGTGGTCATTGCAGAGCAGTACAGTAAGCAAGGCGCCGACGAAATTGTTTTTTACGATATTACGGCATCAGCCGAAGGACGCAGTACAATTCTTGATGTGGCGACAAGGGTGGCGAAGGCCGTTTCCGTTCCTTTCACCATTGGTGGAGGAGTCGCGAGCATTGAAGACATGAAGGCTGTTCTTGAAGCCGGAGCCCAGAAAGTTTCTATCAACTCCGCGGCGGTGCTTAACCCCCTGCTCATTGAAGAAGGCGCCAAAAGCTTTGGCTCCAAGAGCGTTGTGGTGGGCATGGATGTCAAACGTGTTATTCCTTCGGAAACCTTACCTTCGGGCTATGAAATAGTCATCCAGGGCGGGCGAAAGTCCATGGGCATTGACGCTGTCGCTTGGGCGCAGGAATGCCAGAATAGAGGGGCTTGCGAGCTATGCGTCAACTCCATTGACGGTGACGGCACCCGTGACGGTTACGACCTGCTCGTGACCCGTCTCATAGCCGAGGCCGTTACCATACCTGTTATCGCCTCTGGCGGAGCCGGTAAGCCGGAACATTTGCTCGAAGCTCTCACTACAGCCAAGGCCAACGCCGCTTTGGTCGCCTCCATTGTTCACTATAATGAGTATACCATACCGGAATTGAAGCGTTTTCTCATTGACCATGGTTGTCCAATGAGTACGACTGGACTTGACTAAGTGGCTTTTTTGCTGGCTGAAGGAAGGTGTCCGGCACCTTGACAAGGAGCTCGTTCATGCTTACTTCTGCCAATGAAAAGTACTATACCGACACGTATTCATAAACTTTGGCGAGGTGGTCGTGCCCCTCGCCAAAGTCTGATTTTGTCAGGTTGAGGAGAATATAGATGAAACAAGAGCCAGATCTGCAAAGGCAGAACGCGTACGATGCTGACGCGGACAAGAGAGGCGAAGATACATATGACGCAGAGGCAAGTGGCTTGGACTATGGTGTCAACCAGGGCGGCAATGAGGCTTCTGGCGGTGGGGCTTCCGGTGGACTTTCTGGGGAATCCCTTGGCGGACTTTTTCCCGAAGGTATGGACCCCGACCTTCTCACCTCGCTGAACTTAGACTCATTGGGGGCTTCTGCCGCGGGGAATGACAAGCCTGCCTTCGATGACTTGCTGAAGCTGTGTCGTGCCCAAATTTGTCCTGTTTGCCCTACTTGCAAAGAGGCCGAAGAAGATAAGCTGCGCGCTTTGGCTGATGTGGCTAACACCAAAAAACGGTTACAGCGCGAAAAAGAAGAACAAAGCGCCTATGTAGCCGAGAAGATTTTGAACGATATTATTCCGGCTCTCGATAATATGCATCTGGCTTTGCAACACGCCCCCCACGACGAGGGGAGTAAAAATTTCGTCCTAGGCGTTGAAATGACCCTTAAACTTCTCCTTGACGCTCTCGCTCAGCACGGCCTTGAGGAAGTGGGGCGCATTGGCGAAGCCTTTGATCCGGCCATCCACGAAGCCATGGGAATGAACGATATTCCTGAAATTCCCGATAACCACATTTCGGCTATGCTCTCCAAAGGCTATCGCCTTAAAGGGCGACTCTTGCGCCCTGCCAAGGTGATGGTGTGTAAGCACAGCTCATAAGAGCCTTTGCGCAATGGATGAAAAGCTCTTTATACGGTCTCGTATAAAGAGCTTTTTTCTTATTGAAAGGGTGTTTATTGTTGGGAGAGGTGTTTTTTGGGGGATGCTGTCCCCCAAACCCCCTGGCAAGGAAATGATTTCCTTGCATCCTCATGAGTTAGGCTGTGTTCTGAAATATTGGCTTTGAGCGGATGTATAACTTTGGAAAAATCGAGCCTCAAAGGCTTCAATGGGGAGCCAGTTAAATAACCCGGTGGCAAAGTCCTCATAGCATACGATATCTTACCAATGAACAATCGTTCTTAATCGGGTGTTTAGGTGTAATGTGAGCGGAACAGCCCTGCTTCTTCTTCGGTGCCGATGACGATAAGTTCATCTTCAGGGCGAATGGTGTGTGTGGGAGGCGGTGGGATAAGCATGTGGTCGTCACTATAAAAGGCTACGATATTGCAACCTGTTATTTTACGGATACCGCTGTCGATGAGGTTTTTACCAACAAGTTTTTCCGAAGGTTTCGCTCTAAAAACCGTGAGCCCTTCGGTGAGCATAAA
>CAZYJQ010000190.1:0-2202 GCA_964647835.1 uncultured Desulfovibrio sp.
TAAAGGTCAATCGACAACAATTTGAAGGAGTCACCATGAAAGTTTATTACGAAAAAGATGCCGATCTCGCTGTATTGAAAGGCAAAACCATCGCCATCATGGGATATGGCAGTCAGGGACACGCCCACGCCCAAAACCTCCGCGACTCTGGCCTTGATGTCATTGTTGGCCAGCGCCCCGGCGGCCCCAACTATGACCTCGCCAAAGAGCACGGCTTTGAACCCATGAGCGTAGCAGAAGCTGCTGCCAAAGCAGATATTATTATGATTCTGCTTCCTGACCAGCACCAACCTGCTGTTTTTGAAAAAGACATCCGTCCTCACCTGACCGCTGGCAAATCCCTTATGTTTGCCCACGGTTTTAGCGTTCACTACAATCAAATTGTTGCCCCCAAAGATGTCGACGTTTTCCTTGTGGCTCCTAAAGGCCCCGGTCACCTCGTGCGCCGCACCTACACCGAAGGCGGCGGTATTCCTAGCCTCGTAGCCATCCACCAAGATGCTTCCGGTAAAGCTTTGGAAAAAGGTCTTGCCTATGCCAAAGGCATTGGCGGAACCCGCTCTGGCGTCATCGCCACCACCTTCAAAGAAGAAACCGAAACCGACCTTTTCGGCGAACAGGCCGTTTTGTGCGGTGGTCTTTCCGCCCTCATTCAGGCTGGTTTTGAAACCCTCGTTGAAGCTGGCTATGCCCCTGAAATGGCCTATTTTGAGTGCCTGCACGAAGTAAAACTCATTGTCGACCTGATTTATGAAGGCGGCTTTGGCAAAATGCGTAACTCCATTAGCGACACTGCTGAATATGGCGATTACGTCACCGGCCCCCGCATGGTAACTTGCGAAACCAAGAAAGCCATGAAAGAAGTTCTCAGAGAAATCCAAGACGGCACCTTTGCCCGCAACTTTATTCTTGAGAACCAAGCCAATATGCCCAGCTTTACCGCTCAGCGCCGCATCCAAGCCGACCACCCCATCGAACACGTTGGGAAAGAGTTGCGCGCCATGATGCCTTGGCTTGACAAAAAATAAAACTCACCTCTCCTTCACAAAACCAAAAACCCGGCATATGTCGGGTTTTTTTGTGAGGGACCTTTAAAAAGAGGAAATCTGTCGAAAAAAGAGGAGCCCTGTCGCGCCCCTTCACTAAAGTTTTACTCCAAATGCCTGTAGCTTCGTGGGGACCAGTTGCAAGGTAATCCATCCCACGCTGAGGCACTTCTTATTACACTATCCGTGAATCTCAGCCCGCCTTGGCGCTGAGCTTTCCTCCCCAAAGCCTCCCCAAAACATCCCATAAAGCGCAAGCCTCCCTGTTGCCAAAGAGAGCGCAACCTTTAATCCAGCCAAGGGCTACCCCGACAATAACAGCGCACAAACCGCCCCCTGCAAGCCAGCGGTTGGCAATGCCTTCTAACTGTATACCCACCAGCCACAAAGCTCCTGCCAAGGCCAGTAAGACCAGCAAGTAAGACAGGTGGCGCCGCGCGAAACCAAGGGGACCCTCAAAATCTATCTCTCTTTGAACGAGAGCCCAGAAATAGAAGCATTGCCCCCAAGCAGCCACGAGCACACCAAGAGCCACGGCCCCCAACCCCATAAACCAGCCGAACGCCCCACTCACCGCCAAAACCACAAGGCACCCCAACCAGACCGAGTGCCCCATTTCCCGTAACAGCCGCCCTTGCTTGGCACTATCCTTTTTTAATATTTCTTCCCCACCTTCATAGACCGTATGCTCTGGCGCTACCTTTACGCCGCTCAAGGCGATAAGCACCCCGATAAATTGCCGACTAAGACAAAAAGCAGGTAACGCGCCCCCCAGTATGGCGAACATTCTCGCCGTCATCAACGCCTCGGAAGCACCCATGGCGCCGTGCCCAAAAAACAAGAAAATTATGGGCTTATGCAGGGCGATAATACCAATGGTGGCAGGAAAACAAACAAGACAGGAGAGGCGTACCGTACGCCATAAAGACTCGCGCAAGGCTTGGCTGTCATGCGCCAGACGGGAGAACTGCGGCATAAAAGCCATGCCGATACTCGAAGCGATAATGGCAAGGGGAAATTCAATAAATCGCTCGCCGATATAGAGAGAACTTACGGCTCCTTCGGCAAAAAAGGAGGCTCCCACCGAACTCATAAAAAAATACAAATAAGCGCTAGAGCCGACAGCCACCATCAGACAAACCTTTGCAAAGGCTGA
>CAZYJQ010000191.1:0-2199 GCA_964647835.1 uncultured Desulfovibrio sp.
GGAAGCTTTCTCCGATGTTTGGCATAACATCCCCCAAGATGAAATATCCGAAAGGTTGGATGAAATCCCCAAAGACAAGCCCATTATCTTAATATGCAATACGGGTCTGCGCTCCTTTGACGCCCAGCTGGATTTAACCAAAAATGGGTATACCAATACGCGCAGTGTCCTTGGCGGCATCTCTTCTGCCAAGAAACTGGGAGTTCTGCCCTCTTAGTATAATGAACTTCTACCCCGTGCCCTTGGCGATGATTGACCATCCCCTCGCCAGGGGCACAGGGCAGAACAAAAGCGTACAGTCTTTGGGCCATACCTTCTCAAAACTATTGTAACGCATGCCCCTTGACCTCAGCAGGGCAAAGACACTTTTGCACGAACTGGCTATTATGCTTATGCTCTTTTGGACAACCAGAGTCTCTAAGGCACCCCAGTTGCCCCAGTGTCCCAGTGGCCGAATTATCTGGGTTGCTCAAGTTATCTAGGTATCTAAGCGTCTAAGTTGAACAAGTATCTACGTTGTTTAGGGCCTGAAGGACATGCTCCCCATGTCCTTCAATCTCCTTCACCTTGAGCCTCAAAAGACTATGCCAAAGAAAACCTTGACCGTTCTGGGAAACTGTGTCGCTGAGCGGCTTCTTCTCATGCTTCGCTCACACCCGGGCCTCTTAGAAGCTTTCGACATAAAGCGGTTTAATATCATTCCGTATATTAAGAAAAAAGACCTCAAGCATGTGGCAAAGCTCGTCCAAGAGTACGACATCATTTTTTCACAACCGCTCTTTAATTACGGCCCCTGCAACACCAGTGAAATCCGCAAAAATCTCAAACCCCATCAAGAACTGATTATTTTTTCGTCCCCCGAATTTTCTGCTTATTTTCCCGAACTCCACCACTTTAATAATAGTGTACCGAGCACCACGCCAAAACCTCTCGAGTGGGACAGTCGAATAATCTTCTCTTGCTTTGTGAATAAGGTTCCCCTTCACGAAGTTGAAGCCATATACACCTCCCATTGGTTTTTTCATAAAAAGAATATGCTGGAACAGATCGATAAAAGTCTTGAGAACTATGTGAAACGCGAGCAAGGCGTAGATTTATCTACCCTGACGTATTTTCTCCAAAATTTCCGCAAGGAACGCCTTATCCATTCCCCCCGCCACCCCACTCTTTCTTTTCTTAAGGTCATGTATGAAATGATGATTGACGCCCTTGGCCTCCAACAACTTGAACCCCAAATGAAAACTCAAACGGAGTGGGCGAAATTAGATTTTGACCAGCACCAGTTACCCATTATTACCCGAAGCCACGATTTGTTCGCTTTTCCAGAACAAGATGACTTCGTTATCGTTGATAAACGTCTCAGCATCGAGCGCATGGCAGCCGACTACTACCAATTTTATGAGCATCATCCTCGGTTTGTCGTAGCCAACCTGCATCTGCTCGTCAGCCTTGAAGGAGCATAAATAACTCTTCTTACCCCTGCCGAGCCCTCGTTGTTGTAAGCCCGCTTGCGCCCCATAATGCGTCTCGCTGACAAGCCTGCCCCTGTTACGCAGGCGACTCGAGATGCACAGTCGATTTAGCCCTTTTCGATCGCTTTGGACAGTCCTCCTGTACCCTGTTTCCCAACCATTCAAACGCGAACTGGCCCAACCGCAACGGGCGTAAGCGTAGCAAAGCTACGCAGGACTGGCGCAAGGATATCCTGTGCAAATAAACCTGACGTAAGCATGCCTAACGCAAGCTACACCTGACTCAACCAGAACTCATCCGAGCGTCGCCACGCCAAAGCTTACAACTATACTCCTTTGGCATGGATATATTGCAGACATTTCCCCTTTCTGGAGCAATCCCCCTCCCCCCTAGGGCATGGAAAAGGCTACTGGACGCCATTCCCATGGACTGCCATCCCACCCATAAGATTTTTTTCACATCGCTCTTTTTTCCTAAGCGGCATATATACCTGCCGTAAAGAGTAACAAGCGCAACTAATAACCATTCCTTAGCTGAGCAAGCCAAAAAGAGATGACGAGGCCCCTGCTAATCCTTTTTTTCACATGAGTCCGAATTACATGAAACACCCTAGAGTAAGAAGGCTTTTATGCCCCAAAAACCGTTTCCCCCTTACCCTTGCTTTTTCCCCGAAGAACTGATTATATAGAGACCACGAAGTGTTGCGTATCCTGCTACCTTTGTTAG
>CAZYJQ010000192.1:0-2188 GCA_964647835.1 uncultured Desulfovibrio sp.
GTGTCTACCAGTTCCACCACCTCGGCTTAGAGAAATGTGTATATCGCTTCCCGGCGAACATGGCAAGCATTATTTAACAAATTTTTACAAATTGTAGAATAATGACGAATAACAAGGGGTGTTTGGATTGGTATAATGGGCGAGCTTAGCTCTGTAGGTTAGCTTAGTTGGCTAGCTTTAAGGGCTAGCATCTAAAGGCAGCTTCTGGGGTGAGTTTTCCGGACTAGTTTGAAGAAGGGATTAATTTGGGCTGACTGAGGGAGGGGGAGCCGGAAGGGGGCAATATTGATGTGATGATTTGGATAAGGAGATAGGGGGAGGAATGCTGTGAAGGGAGGGGTGCCCAGTAGTGGAGCGCTTATTGAGCGAGATAGGGATGTTTGGGGGGAGCGGGTGAGGGCAAAGGGGCTCATGATAACCGTGGCGGTTGTGGCGGCGTGGAGTCTGTATAGGGATGGAGGGATAAAAGCTATGGTGAGTTAAGAAGACTGAGCGCCTTCAGGGGAGGGGAAAACAAGAAGGCAGGGCGAGAGGTTTATTTGCGGCGTGCCTTGGTTGAAGGGGCGGTATCAGGGAGCCCTTGTGCATACGCCCTCACAACGAGGAAAATGCCAACGGCTATGAGGGGGATGCACAAAACCATACCCATGGTGAGAAACCCGCCAGCAAGGTAGCCGATGTGGGCGTCAGGAACTCTGAAAAACTCAACAAAGGAACGGAATACTCCGTAGCCAATGGCAAAAAAACCGCTGACCGCCATGGTGGGGCGTTTTTTTGAGGAATAGACCCAAAGGAGAGCAAAAAGGACGAGCCCTTCTAAGAAGCCTTCATAGAGCTGAGAGGGGTGACGTGGTAGGGGGCCGCCCGTGGGAAAGACCATGCCCCAAGGGACCGTGGTCACTTTTCCCCAAAGTTCGCCATTGATAAAGTTGCCTAGGCGACCGAAGAAAAGACCCGGGGGAACAAGGGGGGCGATGAAGTCCACAACCGTAAAAAAGGGCAAAGAAAATTTTCGAGAGGCATAGAAAAGAGCGCAAAGGACACCCAGAAGACCGCCATGAAATGACATGCCACCCTGCCACACCTTAAAGATGTGGAGGGGGTTATGAAGAAGATACTCAAAATCGTAAAAAATAACATAGCCAAGTCGCGCGCCAATGATGACGCCGAACATGGCCGCAGTGACAATGAACTCGAATCGCTCTTTATTTATGGGAGACTGGAGCTTAGCAGTTGGTTTGCAGCGTTGGTTACCAAGCCACCAGGCTGCTAAAAAACCCATAAGATAGGTCAGGCCATACCAGTGCACTTGCACGGGCCCTAGGGCAAAGGCCACAGGAGAAATGTCAGGGAACTGTATCATGGGCGTAGCCAATTGTAGCGAGCGGAGAAGGTAATTGACGACGAGGGTCTTTCAATGAGACCCCCGTCGCTCTGTCAAGGAACAAAACCCCGTGGTGACGACAAGTACATATCTTTATCTTCTGCAGAAGAAATAGCCACGCAGTTTTGCCATTGTTCTCTTTTTTTGGACCTTACCAAGCCTTGTGCTTCATGGTTTGGTATAAAGGGCAAGAGAGCAATTCCTAATATTAGTTCGCCTGTTTACGAATAAAAGAAGGCGTTTCGAAGTCATCCTCGTCAAAGGTAAAGTCTTCGGCTCCGGGGGTGTGTACCCCTGCGTTTTGTCTAGCGTTTTGCAGACGCAGATAAGCGGGAAGGTTCAAGTCTTCCTGCCCAGCGAGGCTTTGGCGAATGGCAGGGCCACCCTGATTTAAGCCTTGTGGTTCGGTGATGGTCTTAGGCTGTGGGGCCGAGGGCTTATGCAAGCTGTTGACCGTCGCTTTCTTCTGCTGGGGTTGCTGCGCGGTATTGTTGTCGATGCCAGTGGCGATAACGGTAATACGCATTTCGTCTTCAAGGGAGTCATCGGTAACGGTACCAAAGAAAACGCTTACGTCGCTATGAGCGGCTTCGTTAACAATGGCGGCGGCTTCGCTGACCTCATCAATGGAAAGGTCAGAGCTGCACGTGATGTTCATGAGCACCTTATGGGCGCCATCAATGGAAACGCCTTCAAGAAGAGGGCTGGTGATGGCTTTCATGGCGGCTTCACGAGCGCGATTTTCACCTGAGGCAATGCCCGTTCCCATCATGGCAAGGCCAGAGTCGCCCATAACGGCGCGAA
>CAZYJQ010000193.1:0-2176 GCA_964647835.1 uncultured Desulfovibrio sp.
CAATGACTCCTTTCTTTTACAACAAGAAATATCGAAACGTATCCGCAATTTTCAGGTATCGAGCCAGTCAGCAGCTATGTCCCCCGGTCTATCTGCTGGCTCGACATCTGGTTCGACATCTGATTCAAGATTAGGCTCATCATCGCTCCATGTATTTTGGGGTGATGACGGGCTTTCTGAAGATTTTTATGACCAGCTTACCCTTCAAGGACTTTTTTCCCAACCCAAAGTCCTTGTCCTTCGCAATGCCAACCTCCTTCCCGCGGCAAGCCTTAAAACTCTTTCCAACGCCCTCAACAAAGCTCCCCAAGACGCCTTTATTATCATTTGCCTTGAGGTTCCCTTTGAGCGAGGAAAGCCTAAAATCGCCGCCCATATAAGCAAGCTCCCCTGCTACGCTTTTGCTGAAAAATCACAATGGATAACCACCATTCCCGAACTGAACAAGCGCACCATAAGCACCTATATTGTTGAGCAGGTTAAAACCCTTGGTGTAACTCTCCCCCAAAGCCTCCTCCTCAAGCTTATCGACGTTCTCCCTCAAGACGCCGCCAGTATTAATTCTGAATTACAAAAAATAGCTCTTTTAGCCGATGAGCAAGGGCAAGTGCCTGAATCCGCTCATACAGCCATTCAACAAACCCTTGAAGGTGATATTTTCAGACTTTTAACGGCCATTCAAACCAGCCGTCAAACCGCCCCTGTCTGGCAACAGCTACTCGAATATAACCAAAGCGGTGAGAGCCTTATTTTCGCTTTTTTAGCAAGCCTCACCCGCGAAGCCCGGAACCTCTGGCAACTGTGTATGGGCGAGCGCCCCGCCATGCCCCCTAGTCTTATTCCAGCAAAAAAATCCTTGGCTCAGGCCATGGGCCCCGTGGGTATTGCCAAGCTTTGGGAGCTAGCCTCTACGGCCGAAAGGGCCATTAAAACAGGGGAACAATCGCCAGAGCAGGCCTTTGACTTTCTTGTGGCAGAACTCTCCCTTGTATTTCACCCAACGGGCCATTAAGGGCCACAACCCCCTCCACAGTTACCGCCATGCCTTCACCCCCTAAGACTTCCCTGACAAGTGGACACCGCAAACGCCTGAGAGAACGTTTTTTGCGTGACCCTAGCGGCATGGCTGACTACGAAATACTCGAGCTCCTCCTAGGGTATGTCTTTGCCCGCAAAGACACCAAGCCTTTGGCAAAAACACTTTTAGCTAAATTTGGCTCCCTTCGCGGAGCCTTAGACGCCAAAGAAGCCTCCTTGCAAACCATAGAAGGCATCGGGCCGAGTACGGAAACCTTCTTCACCCTGCTTCGTGAAATTTTCGCGCGTTATGAAGAAGCCGCCTTGTATGAGCATGACTTTATCAGCTCGCCCGCGTCCATCGCCCGCATAGCCCAAATCCGCCTTGGGCGCTCTGCCCATGAAGAGCTCTGGGGAGCCTATGTGGACGCCAGCAACAGAGTTATCGCCTGGCGACAAATTGCCGTTGGGACATATAACGCAGCCGCTGTCTCTGCTAAAGATATCATCGCCGTTGCTCTTTCTGTGAAAGCCTCCGGCTTCATCCTTGTGCACAACCACCCCGGTGGCAACCTTTCCCCTTCTCAGGCCGATATCCTGCTCACCGAGCGTGTAGACAAGGCGGCGCAGGTACTCCACTTACGCTTTCTGGATCATGTCATTATCACCGCTGAAGGCAGCTATAGTATTGTGAAGGAAATGTTTCTTTAAAGCGCCACGCCCTTCCTTGCCCTCACCTTCCTTATTCGGCTCACTCGGCTCACCTTTGCTCATATTTTGCTTTCCTCGAATTCATTTCTATCCCTCTGTCTGCCCTCGTAACTCTGCCAGCCCTTTGAGGTTGCCAAGCCTGTCGCCCTCTCACCTCTTTCACCCCTTTGCCCCTTTCGGGCTAATCTTGGCCTTTTCCCTCCTGCCGTTGGCCTCCCCTCCACCCACCCGCGCGTGGCATCAAGGGCTATTCGACGACTTCCCGTGGAACTTTCAACCTCATCCTGTGTCCTATCCCTTTTAATTATCCCACACCCTTGCGGTAAAATTATTGAGTGCTCTGGTATTCATGGCTGATTTATTTTTATTCGGAATTTGGCTTGACAATTTAGTCAATGGAACGTAAAAACATGACTGCTTTGCGGGAGTAACTCAGTGGTAGAGTGCA
>CAZYJQ010000194.1:0-2144 GCA_964647835.1 uncultured Desulfovibrio sp.
CCATCCCCACACCCTATATCCCCATGGTCTTCATCGCCGCCCACGCCATCAGCCGTGCCTATGCCGTCGCCATGGTTCGGTTTTCACGTTACGCACGAAAGGAAGAAAGCAAATCGCAACATACCCGTCTCGGGGTTGATCTGAAAACCTTTGCCATGAGTGTCACCATTGGCCTAGTGCCCCTGCTGTTTTTACCCTTTGGCTCCTGCCTGTGGTACCTCCCCTTTTCATGTGTCCTTTTTCTTCTTTTCAGGGCCTACCTCCACAAAAAAATCAATGGCTTTACGGGCGACACCTTGGGGGCTTTGCAACAACTGACTGAAACGCTCTTTTATCTGGTTTTTGTGGCTTCCCATGCCTCTTTTGTGTCGTGAGTAACCCGCTCTATCTCATAAGACATACTCGTCCCGCCATTGCCAAGGGTCTTTGCTACGGACAAAGCGACATTCCCCTGACCAAAAGTTTTCATGAAGAAGCGCGCGGGGTTCAAAAGCGACTTGCCAGCTGTGTTTTTTCCAAGGTCTACACAAGCCCTCTCCAGCGCTGTGTGCTTTTAAGCGAAAAACTGAATCTTACCGCCCAAAGTGACACTCGCCTTATGGAAATGAACTTTGGCAAATGGGAAAACCAGCCTTGGGATACTATTTTTGATTCGCCTGAAGGAAAACGCTGGTTTGCAGAGTACATTACCACGCCTTGCCCCGGTGGCGAATCTTTTAAGGATGTTGTGGCGAGGGTAGAATCCTTTCTGAAAGACCTGAGTATTGTACCTCAGGAACAATGCGCGCACGAAGTGAGCGACGGAAGAATCCACCCCCTCAATGGACACCTGCACGAACCTAATTATAAATCCGAGCACAATATCCACGACGCCCAAAGCACAAATCGACCTAAGAACCTCGCTACGGAACACAACATAGGACAGACTCAAAAAAACGGCCCCTATTGTTTTATTACCCATGCAGGCGTTATAAGGGCCATATTAGTTCTTCTCTGCGCCCAAAAGCCCCGCGAAGTCTTTGATATCCCTATTCCCTATGGGCACATAGTAACCATTACCCACAACACTTTTTCCCTTTCGTCCCCATAAACCTCAAACCCATAGCCCTTGGCTCCCTACTTCCTTGGCACCCTAGAAGTTTGCCCTTTAAAGGCAGGGATTTTTTTTTGGGGAGGGGGAAATGGATAGCATCAGTTCGATGACTATTATAAATACACAAACAAGAACGCCCCGATAGGAAAAAACGCAATGATACATGGCCACGGCAACAATCTTCTCGCTTACGGAAAAAACATCCGTCTGGATTTTAGCTCGAATATCGCCTTTAACAACCATTGCGACAGTATTCTTGAGTATTTGCAAAACCAACTCCCGAGCATTAAAAATTATCCCGATCCCGCCGCCACTCATCTAACGCAAAGACTTGCCATTCACCATGCCATCACGCCAGAGAACGTTTTGGTAACCAACGGCTCTGCCGAGGCCTTTTATCTTGTGGCACATTTTTTAGCCAAAGCCACCACCGCCATTTGCATCCCAGCCTTCGCTGAATACGAAGACGCCTGCGCCCTGCATGAACACAAGCTGGACTTTGTGAATATCAAAGCCTTTCCTCACCTTGATTGCGCCCCCTACAAGAGTGTGTGGCTTGGCAATCCCAATAATCCCGATGGGGTTATTACTCCGCCCGAAGCCATTGTGGAACAATGCCATCGCCACCCCCAAACAATTTTTATTATCGACCAAGCCTATGTCCAACTCACAGGGGTAGACAATGTTGATGTCATCCCCCATTGCTCTCAGGCGAGCCAAGCCCCCCTTGGCGAGGCAATAACTCAAGCCGCTCCGGCTCAAAAATCCCACACAGCAGACTCCACGACTTCTCTGCCTGAAAATCTTATCGTCATCCATTCCCTCACCAAAGAATTTGGTATTCCCGGCTTGCGTCTGGGCTATATTACGGCATCTGCCAACACTGTTAGCGCCTTAAGCCAAATGCGCCCGCCTTGGAACGTTAACGCCTTGGCCCTTGCCGTCGGAGAATTTACCCTCGATAACTACGCATCGCTTTTGCCTGATAAGGATGAACTCCTTGGCGAAAGTCTTTTCTTGCAAGAAGCTCTGGCGAAGATTCAAGGCATTA
>CAZYJQ010000195.1:0-2137 GCA_964647835.1 uncultured Desulfovibrio sp.
CCTCACGCTTCATTCATTTTTAGATAACCAAAGTATATATGCCATGAGTAACATCGAGACTCTCCCTAATCATCGGGAGGACCGTTTATTAGAAGAACACACCCTGCCCTGCGCCCTGCGTAAAAGCGCCAGTCTCTATACCGACAGACCCGCCCTTTGTACCCTTGACAGTGCCCCTGTTACCTATGGAGAGCTTTACTCCACCGTTGCCGAGCTTGGACAATGGCTTCAAGAAAAAGGAATTCAGCCTGGCGACAAGGTCGCCATTTTGGCTGATAACTCCCCCCATTGGGGCATAGCCTACTTTGCGGTTACCTGTATGGGCGCTGTGGCTGTCCCTATTTTAACGGAATTCCATCCCGACGCCATCACCCATATCATTCGTCATAGCGACGCTAAGGCCATATTCATTTCTGAGCGATATCTACCTAAGATTGAAGACGCTTCATTTGGGAAAGATTTTATATGCATCGATATTGAAAATTTGACTCTCATTGAAGAACTCACTGATAAGGCTATTTTCAAAAAATTTACCGATGCCAGTTTTAGGGAATTTAGAAAGCTCAAAGACAAGGCCATGAAACTTATGGCTAAACGCTCTGACCATATCACCGAGAATGATACTGCGGCCATTATCTATACCTCTGGCACAACAGGTCACTCCAAGGGCGTTCAGCTCACCCATAAAAACATTGTTTTCACCGCGGCAGCCACAGACGGAACGGAAGTTATCTTTCCAACCGATAAATTTTTCTCCATCCTCCCCCTGGCCCACACCTACGAATGTACCCTAGGTTTGGTTCTGCCCATCATCAATGGCGCGAGCATTACTTACCTTGGCAAACCGCCCACCGCCCGCGTTCTCCTGCCCGCCCTTGCCGAAGCCAAGCCCACGGTCATGCTGTCTGTACCTTTGGTCATCGAAAAAATTTACAAAAACTTCATCGCCCCTAAACTCGCCTCCAAGCCCTTAACCCGCTTTTTGATGAAGTTTTACCTTACCCGCAAGCTCGTTCTCAAAGCCGCGGGGAAAAAACTCGGCGAAGCCCTCGGCGGACATATTCGCTGTCTTGTTATCTCGGGCGCTCCCCTTACCAGTGATGTAGAAAAGTTCCTGTACGATTCAGGCTTCCCCTATATTGTCGGTTACGGGCTGACGGAAACCTCGCCCACCTGTTCCGTTCCGAAAATATCAGCCCCACGACTGGGAAGCTCTGGCTACGCCCTTAAAGGCGTCGCCATCCGCATTGCCTCGCCCGACCCCCACACAGGCATAGGCGAAGTAGAGATCCACGGCGACAACGTCATGAAAGGTTACTTTAAACTCCCTGAATTAACAGAAGAAGTCATGACTGAAGACGGATGGTTTAAAACGGGCGACCTGGGCAATCTGGATAAAGACGGGTATCTCTTTATCAGAGGCCGTTCCAAAAATATGCTCCTTGGCCCCAGTGGTGAAAACATCTATCCCGAAGAGATCGAATCGTTCTTTTTTGAATACCCCTATGTGAACGAGGTCTTGGTGTATATGGGGAGCGGTGGCAAACTCACCGCCCGAGTTCACCTGAACGAAACCTACCTCGATGAGTCCCTTGGTTCGCTCTCCGTTGGAGAGCAACGGGCCGCCATTGTGGAGCTTTTAGAAAAAACACGCGCCGAAGTGAACAAAAAAGGCTCGTCCTTTTCCCGTGTCCATAGAATAATTCAACAGGTTGATCCTTTTGAAAAAACCCCCACGCAAAAAATTAAACGCTATCTCTATGTAGACGAATAAACTGTCTTGCTTTATATAGACCTGACTGTTTTGCCCTACAGTCAGGTCTTTTTATGTTTTTAAGAAGAGTTTTTATGGGGCTGCGCCCCCCGACAAGGGTATAATACCCTTGCAACCCGAATAAAGGTTAAGGACGACGGAGAAAGGGATTACAGGGTTAAAAAAAGTTCCCCCCTCTCTCAAACCGACCTCGTCCCCATGTATACCTCTAACTCTGCATTTCACGCAGTCAGCGGATATTTCCATGTCATCAGCAAAGTTTCGTAAAAATATCAACAAGCGCCGTACCTTCGGCATTATCAGCCACCCTGACGCAGGCAAAACAACCCTTACGGAAAAGTTGCTCCTTTTCGGTGGCGCCAT
>CAZYJQ010000196.1:0-2114 GCA_964647835.1 uncultured Desulfovibrio sp.
GGCTCGGGCATTATAAAACGATCTGTCTTTTTAGGAGCACTTACGACTGGGAAGCATAGGCACTGCTCTAAAGCACTACCAGCACTGGTAGTACTTAGATGACTGATGGTTGTCTCTGGCCTTTAGAATATTTCTCTAAAGGCTTTTCGCAGTTTTCATAAGCATTACGATGTACCTCATAGCTCATTCAATAGGTTCTTGAGTACACTATATGTGAAAGTAAAGTGTTTTTATCCTTGACTTTATTTTTTGTTTTCATAATATAGATATTAATCATAATTCATGACGTTAATACTTTATTTAGGGGAATAAGGGGGTATATAAATGCATATTCAAGCGCCTGGTGATGCCACGCGACATGTTGTCGCTATGACCGATACAAGCTCTATCTATCTCGACTTTAACACAGACAACTCCACCTTTGAACGTTCAGGCAATGACCTCACCATTACTTTTGAGAATGGTGGGAGTGTTGCCATGACTGACTTTTTCGTCGTGGGGGACAGTGCTGAGCTGCCTCGTTTATCGCTCAGTGACGGAACCGAAGTTTCAGCCACTGAGTTTCTTCAGAGTATGAATCCAAACATGGATCTCACCACCGCTGCCGGGCCAGTAAACAGCCTAGATGGAAGTGGGACCAACTACGATGATGGGGCGGGCGATTTACTAAGCGGTGTAGACAGGCTTGGGGACCTGGGGACTTTTCATTGGGGTATGATGATACTTCCGAAATTTCACCCCTGCTTTCCACCATTGGGGATGCTGATGTTGACACTCCTATCGTTCCTCCCATACCTGACTATGACGCCAGAGCTGTTTTATATAAAACAGATGACGACTCTTCCAAGGTAGTCAAGTTTCGTTTCTTAAGCGAGAACGGGCCTGTTGCCGGCAATGTTCAGCCTGTTATTGAGGATGAAGAGGGATATTTTATCCTTCCCCCTAAGCTTGATCCTACTGGCGATGGTGGAGTTTATCTCCTTGAGCTGAGCCCTGCTGGAGAAGCGGCCCTTGCTGCGGCCCAAGGCGGTAATATCTATGAATACCTTACTATCAATATTGATGGGTATGAATACCGCATGCAAATTGTTGTTAACCAAAGTGGTGATTTTTCTTCCCTTAAAGAAGATGCATTATCAAATAACGGTGCTAACGTCAGCGGTTATGAGTGGCACACTGAAGCAAGCGGAACAGGCGAAGGCAACCGCCTTGGCGACACTGGTTCCAACGAAGTATGGCTCTCAAAAAACGAGGCGGGAGCCGCCTGGGAAGGAAATTTCAGTACCCATGGTGGGAACGATTCTTTCAGCATTAGCAACACGCATAGTCAAGGCGTAGGCATAGGCGAAGGCGGGCGCATTAATACAAGCGGCGGCAATGACAAAGTAAATATTAACGCTGGCTTATACGGCATGAACAAGGGAGAAATCTCCAATGCCGAAGAAGTTTTCATCCAAGCCGGAAAAAACGGCTTGCACAGCGAAGGCCTAGGGGAGAAAAACGCGATTCTCAACGCCGGGGATGTTGATATCAAGGCCAAAGAAAAAGGTATTTACGCCCATGAAGGGGAGAATACTATCAAGGCCTCGGGAACCGTAGACATTGATGCTGACAAGTACGGCGTACTTGCCAAGGGCTTTGGAAGCTCCAATATCATCGAACTTTCCGGTGACTCTGCCCGTGCGAATATTACAGTCACCACTGACTCTCCGGTTTGGAATAACAAGGGGCACATGGGGTTAGGCGCCGCAGAAGGGGCTAACAACATTATCCGTGGCGGTGGCGGCGTTCAGATAGAAGCTGACTATATTGGCATGGGCGCTGGCTTTAATGAAAAAGAAGAGTTTTCTCGCGAGGGAGGGAGTGGCTCAAACACCATTGAAAAGGTCTCAGGCGATGTGAATATCAGCTCCCAGGGCATAGGTCTTGCGGGGTATGGTATGGTTGCCACCGGAAACACGGAGACCGGTGATTTTGGTACCAACACTATTCGCAATGTCTCTGGCACGGTGAGAGTTAGCTCAAACCACCAAAAAACAAATTACGATTCCGAGACATCGGCCATGTATGCCCACAATGGGGGCAAAAATACCATTGATACTGTTGGCGGTGTG
>CAZYJQ010000197.1:0-2107 GCA_964647835.1 uncultured Desulfovibrio sp.
ACGGTGTGACAAAATGAAAGAGAAGAAAGACATTTCTCAACAATATGCTCGCCATTACAGGTGAGAACAACACCCGTCAGTTGAGCACTCGGCCCATCACACTCATTGGCAGAATCTCGTTCCATACATCCTTCTTGATAAAGCTAATGGCCTGTCGCCGTTCTTTAGCAGGTTACCATAGGGCTTTTTTCTAACGCAACCAAGCCACAAAGGCTTGTTCAAAAAAGTAAGGTTCGCATCAACGCACCTCGAAGCCCTTGGGGTAAAAGTCGAATCCATTGTATACAAAACTGCCGATAAGGAAAACCCTTATCGGCAGAATATTTTTTATGAGGCTGAAAGAGAATCTATTCTTCGTCAGCGTCGGCTACTTCGCCAAGGCCAATGCGAAAAAACTGAACGACTTTAAGGTCATCGCCCAATTCTTTGCCGGTATTGGCTACAAGTTCTTTGATGGTCACTTTGTCATCACGGATATAAGCTTGGTTAACAAGGCATACTTCCTGATAGAACTTCTTAATGCGACCTTCAACGATTTTTTCAACGATGTTGGCGGGCTTGCCTTCTTCAAGGGTTTTCTTGCGGAAAACTTCACGCTCGCGCTCAACAAGATCAGCATCAAGGGACTCATCGTCAAGGGCGGCAGGGTTGCTGGCCGCTACTTGCATGGCAATGTTTCTGGCAAGGTCAAAAAGCTCAGGCTTGGCAGCAGTTTCTGCTTTTTGGCAAGAAACTTCAACCAAAACACCGATTTTGCCATTGGAGTGGATGTAAGAACCAACCACACCGCTTCCGGCAACTTCCATACGGCAAAAACGACCAACGGACATGTTTTCGCCAAGGGTACCGATGAGTTGCTTCAGGTCGTCGCCAACAAGAGCTTGCAAAGCGGCGTCATCAGCGGGGTTTTTATCAAAAACACGTCCTACGATGTCAGAGGTGAAGTTTTTAAAGTCATCACCACGGGCAACGAAGTCTGTTTCGCACATAATTTCAACGATGGCGGCTTTGCCGTTATCATCACTGGCTTTCAGAGCAACAAGACCTTCGCTTGTGTCGCGGCCTGCTTTTTTGGCAGCGTTAGACAAACCCTTTTGACGAAGCCAGTCAATGGCTTTTTCAACGTCGCCTTCGCTAACTTCAAGAGCTTTTTTACAATCCATCATGCCCGCGCTTGTGCGGTCACGCAAATCTTTTACTAAAGCGGCAGTAATTGCGGCCATATTATCCTTCCTTATTCTATATTATTCGGTGGCTTCTTCAGTCGTAGGGGTTGCTTCAGGGGCGGGTGCGGCGGCAGGCTTTTCAGCAGCTGCGGCTTTGGCAAGGGCGGCTTCAGGATCTTCTTTGGATCCGCCGTCTTTGCGCATGGCTTCGCCTTCAAGGCAAGCGTCGGCAATGGCGCCCACAAAGAGCTTAATGGCGCGAATGGCGTCATCGTTACCAGGAATAATATAATCGATGGGATCAGGGTCGCAGTTGGTGTCGGTCACGGCGATAACGGGGATGCCTAGTTTGCGGCATTCCTGAATGGCAATGGCCTCGCGATAAGGATCGATAACAAAGGCGAGCTGGGGGAGGCTGTCCATATCGCGGATACCGCCAAGAACAAGCTTGCCCTTATCCAACTCACGCTGAAGAGTAAGAATTTCTTTTTTCTGGTAACGGTTGATGGAACCATCTTCAAACATGCTTTCAAGCTTTTTCATGCGATCAATGCTTTTACGAATGGTAGCAAAGTTGGTGAGCGTTCCACCCATCCAACGGTTTGCAACGTAAAACTGACCGCAACGACTGGCTTCAGAAGCAATGGCCTCTTGAGCCTGACGTTTGGTTCCAATAAAAACCACATTGCCACCACGGGCAACAGTCTCTGCAACTCTGTGGTGAGCTGTGCGATACAGCTTAACAGTCTGCTGGAGGTCAATGATATGGATACCATTACGAGCCCCAAAGATATAGGGCTTCATTTTAGGGTTCCAACGACGGGTCTGGTGACCAAAGTGCACACCAGTTTCAAGCATTTGTTTCATACTTACGTATGCCATACTGATAATCTCCGGGTTTTACTTCCATCAAGGCTTTGTCTTTCAACCAAAGAGCCGTC
>CAZYJQ010000198.1:0-2106 GCA_964647835.1 uncultured Desulfovibrio sp.
AATAGTGTTTGTTACCAGCAGTTGGCGTAAAAAAAGCAACTCGACCTGTCTGGCTTTTCATGCGGCACAGGCCGCTGAAGAAAAAGGGCACCAAGTGACCACCATTGACATCGCCAAGCAAGTTATTGGGCCGTGTCGGGGGTGTGGAGTGTGCCACAAAGACAATAGCGGACGGTGTATACAAAAAGACGATATGGCGCAGCATTATCCATTGCTCGAAGAGGCCGACACCCTTATTTTTGTTTCCCCTGTCTACTGGTTCAACCTGGGCGGGCAAATTAAGCAGTTCATTGACCGTTGCTATGCTCTGGCCGGAAAGAAAATGGACGATGGGAGCATTTGCTTTAGCCATAAAAAAATGGGGCTTGTTCTTGCTCACGAGGGGGATGATCCCTTTGATTCAGGCGGTATTAACGCCATTCGATCCATACAAGATACGTGCGCCTATCTCGATATTCCCTTTGTCGGCGCTTTGTATGGTTGCGCCCTTCATGAGGGTGAGATGGAAAAGAACACCGCTATGCTTGAAAAGGCCAAAGCTTACGGCGCTAGCTTGTAATATCGTTTGTAGAGAGCTTTTTGTGAAAGAGCAGAAAATACATATTCGAGAAGCCCCCCGCCACTTCCCCTTGGCGAATCTGCCTGATGTTATAGACTCGATTTTTCGGGTGCGTTGTTCGGTTAGGGAAAACCACATGTCCCTTGAGGAGCTGAGCCGTTTTGGCATCACGCCTACTGCGGTTCAGACAATGCTCCTCGGGGGTGATTATATTGTGCCATTGGCGAGCGTTGCGCCTTTGGAGGGTCTCCCCAGTATTTCTGCCCTAGCCGCCGCTGTGTCCAGTGAGTTTTGTTTCAAGGGTTCTTCTGACCATTCCCCATCTTTTGACTCCCCCCTGTCTTCTGGTGTGGAGCCTTACCCTGTGGTGGGTTTTGGCATGGCGCAGATTTCTCAAGCCTATATTTTTGCTCTGTTTGTCGATCCTGCCTATGAAAATAGGGGAGTAGGGCGTGCTCTCCTTTCATGGCTGGAACAGGGACTTCTTGCCCATGGGGTAAAGCAGGCATGGCTCGTCACCGAGGCCGATATTTCCTTCCGGGCTCATGGATTCTACGAGCGGTTGGGCTGGGAACCTCGAGAGCTTATGGACGACGGGCAACGTAAATTTATTAAAAAACTTTTGTAGCTTTCAAGGGAGTGTTTCTTTTTGCCCTTGACTAGGCTATTCTTTTTTTATGAAATATTGGTTTTTTTCCCTCATTGGTTTTGCTCTTTTCCTTTTCTTCTTTTTGCGCTGGCTCGCGCCTTCTTTTATTTTCCATCCCTCCCAATACATTGAAACCACCCCGGCGGCGCTGGGGCTGGCCTATGATGATATCCGTCTGAAAACCAATGACGGCGAAACCATCGCGGGCTGGTTTGTCCCCGCCTCTGATGGGGCAGGAAGAGGTAAGTCAGGCCTCAATGCCATGGGCCAAAGAGACCAAGACGATGTGGAGCACTTAGCGAAAATAAACAAAGACTTGTTGGCTACAGGTGATGACTATTTAAAGGGCGGGAAAACCGTGCTTTTTTTCCATGGCAACGCGGGTAATATTTCGCACCGTTTGGCGAGTATTGCCTTTTTCCATGAGTTGGGATTGTCGGTTCTGATTATTGACTACCGCGGTTATGGCGAGAGTTCGGGTAAACCTTCGGTGGGAGGAAGCCTTGAAGACGCGCGCGCCGCGTGGCGGTGGCTTGTGGACGAGAGAAAAATCGTCCCTTCTCAAATAATTGTCTTTGGTCGGTCGCTGGGCGGAGGGGTGGCGGCGAACTTTGTCGGCGCCTTGTCTACCGAAGAAATGCCCGGCGCTCTTATTATGGAATCGACCTTTACCTCCTTACACGCTGTCGGAAAACGCATGTTCCCGGGTTTGCCCCGCTGGGTATTTGTAAAAGACTATACGAGCCTGCAAACCCTAAAATCCTTGGATTTACCTTTGCTGGTAGTGCATAGCCCAGATGATGAGGTCATCCCTTACTTCATGGGGCGTGAGCTTTTTGAAAACTATACAGGGCCGAAAGATTTTATTGAAATTAGGGGTTCGCACAATGGCGGCTGG
>CAZYJQ010000199.1:0-2096 GCA_964647835.1 uncultured Desulfovibrio sp.
TATGTGCTGAATAGTAAGTACTATACCGACCTGCAAAAAAAGATGATTGAGGCGCACAACAAATCCGTAAGCGCTCTGCACGCCGGCAATAAAGAAGCTTACTTCGCCATCAACCGAGACGCCAACGAGCATTTTGGTAAATTTTTCTTCTCCCAAGCTGGCCTGAGCATTTCCTCCCTCTGGCCTGTCCCCTTTGCTCTCCAATGGCTGGAGTTGCGCTTTCACGGTATCGAATTCATCCCGACCCCCTTCGAAAACATCCATATCGGCTACGTTTTTGTCTACGGTATCGCCTATATTATTTTCCGCATCGCCTTCAGCAAGGTAAAATTCCGCCTGCCGTTCTTTCGCTATGTCCACGCCAAAAGACAAGAAGCCAAAGACGCCTGCGGACAGCTTAAATCACTCTTTGCCCGCAACCCCGCGGCCTCCGTGGGCGTTCAGCAGCCAAAGGTTGAGAGTGAAAAATAAGGGATGAAAAGATTGGGGCTCTGCCCCAACCCCCGCCAGGGAATGATTCCCTGGACCCCGAAATTTGGAACCAAAAAATCTTATTTAGACCTCCATACAAATCTCTAGTTTTCTAGACTTCAAGAAGCAAATGTGACTATAATGCAGACTAGGCTATTCATTTTAAATTCTTCAAGGAGCTAGATATGACAAAAATAGATTTACAAGAATGTGTAGTCAAAGCTTTAAAAGAACTTGGTGGCAGAGGCTCAATAGTAGAAATTGCTAAGGTTATCGACAATACCTACAAAAAAGAACTAAAAGCCGCTGGAGACCTTTACTACACATGGCACTACGATATGCGCTGGGCAGCAACTCAATTACGCAAGCAAAACATTTTGAAACCAGCTATTCATCCTTATAACGGTATTTGGGAATTGCGCTAATAATCAAAAGCTCCCCCGCCAGGGAATGATTCCCTGGACCCCGAAATTTGGAACTCAACCTATTCAGCTATCTTTATTGGCTCTGTCGGCTCGAACCAACTCAATTCCAGAAAATACAGGTTCCAAGGAGAGAATCTCCTTGGCGGATAGGGCTTGGGAAAGGCAGAGCCTTTCCCAATAAAATCTTCCAACCAATTCTTCTTCGTATGTTCCCCATACCAGTTTAGCAACGAAAAATCCCGAGGTCAGCTTTGCTGACCTCGGGATTTCTTCTTTTACTTCTTCTACGCTAATCTTACTTTCTTAAGCGCAAAGGTTCCATATTTACTTTTCTGACACCGTCTTTATTGGTCGCGTGCGCCAGAAGTTTGGTGCAATCATGCAACCACGACGGGCCGAACAAGTTTTCCGCGAAAAACTCTGTCAGGTGGGCCACTTCACGCTTTTCGCCCTTATTCATAAATATACGAGCGAGTCCCATTTTACAGGACGGGCAACTGACCAAAACCTTGGCTTTTTCACCCATGGCTTCAAAGTCTTTATCCAGCTGAACGCTTTTTTGGTCACGAATAACGTTATAAATGGCTGGCGACGACATGGCCCCAAGACCGGACTCTCCACAACAGCCGGGGCTGACTTTCACCGTAGCGCCAAGGGTTTCCGCTATTTTCTTGGCGTATTTAACACCAGATACAGAAGCTTTTTCTTGGGGTATCTGGGCGTGACAGGGCGAGTGGAAAATCAAATGATCTGATTTACTGTGAGAGGTGTGCAAAACTTCCTGCATAAGGGGGAAGAGGAAGTTGCCCAAATCGTCGAGTTGCACCTCATCATTACCGTTATGCTTGAGCACATGCCCGATAAAGTGGCGCTCCATACCGTCGAGGCACGAACCGCAGGCGGTAATGACCTGACTGACAGGATGCCCCAGAGCGACGGCCTGCTCGCCAAGCTGGCGCAACAAAGCGATGTTCCTATCCTGGTTGGTGGCAAAGCCATCTTGGTCTCCTGCCGCAAGAAGAGGATAGCCACAGCACTGAGGTCTATTAGGCAAAACAACGGCGTAGCCTGCATTAAGGAGCAACGCCATGCCGGCGATGCCGACCTCTCTAAAGAAAATACCCCCTCCGCACCCGACAAAATAAAGCGCGGTGCCACGCACCTCGCCTTCGGGCATGAAGAAGGAGCCTCGGTTCAAAT
>CAZYJQ010000200.1:0-2089 GCA_964647835.1 uncultured Desulfovibrio sp.
AAAAGTACGCACGGTTTTTGTCCAAGCATGGGGTTGACGCTGTGCTTATGAATTTACCCCAAGATTTAAAGTGTATAGGGCTTGCCGCCCGAAAAGCAGGGATTTCGCAAATTATTTACAGGCGGGGGAGCGCTCTGCCTGTGCGAAACAGCGCTTTGAACCGTTACCTGTATGGCAAGGTAATTACGGGACTTATTGTTAATTCGCAGGCAACCAAAAATGAGGTTTTTCGGCACAACTCTCGTTTGATTGCAGAGAAGCGGGTCATGGTTTTACCCAACGGCATTGATATTGCCGACTTTGACAGGCGCTTGGCAAAGGCCGACAGCCTTGATGTAGATGTTGGTATGAAGCTTGGTGGAAAAGGTGATGAAAGGGCTAAGGCGGGACGGGACGGGGGCGAACAGCTCAGGCAAGAGACGGCGAGAGCTGGGGAGGCACCTGCAAAAAACTCCTCCCAGCCGATTATTTTGGGTAACGCCGGACGTCTGAACAAGCAAAAAGGACAGCACTTCTTACTTTATTTGTCCAAAGCTTTGGAAACCATGGGCGTTGATTATCGACTTGTCATAGCTGGCTCGGGAGAAAGGCGCCAAGAGTTAGAACAATTGGCGCAAGGGCTTGGGGTTGCGGATAAGGTCTTTTTCACAGGGTTTTTACATGATACCTGCCCTTTTTGGAAAAGCATTGATGTGTTTGTGCTGACTTCGTTATGGGAAGGCTTTGGCTATGTTTTGCTCGAGGCCATGCTCAGCGCCAAGCCCATTCTGGCCTTTGGGGTGAGTAATATTCCTGAGCTTGTGGAGGATGGGCATAATGGCTTTTTATTCCCCTTACCCCTAGAAAGCGACCAAGACCTAAAAGACCAGAAAAATATGGGGCAAAGGGCTCAGGATGGGGGGGGCGCTAGCCCGTCAGCTCCGGATATGAGCGCCATGGCAGAGGCTGTAAAGCGCTTGGCCCATGACCCTGCCTTGCGTAAACGCATGGGTGAGGCTGGACGGTCTTTTGCTGATCCTGCCTTTGACCAGCAAGTCGTTATGGCGAATTTGGTGGAATATTTGGGAAAAGCTGAGAGCTAGTTCCTTGGCCTGAGGAGTGTTCGCCTTTATTGAGGCTGGCACGCCTTGGCGGGCAGAGTTATCTGGTGCTTCTTTTCTTCTTTCTTTGCCTTTGTTTATTTTTTCCCGCCTTGATGGCTCATAATGGCCCCCCACACGACCTGCCCATAAGCGATATTGCCATCGCCATGAGGCAGTTTGTGATGGGTTAAAGGATGGAGGCCGAACCGAGCAAGGGCGTCTTTGAGTCCTGTGAGTAAGAGGCTGTTATTAAAACACCCGCCCGTAAGACCAACAGAGTGTAAGCCACGCCAAGCGCAAAGGGTTTTAGCCCACACGGCAAGGCCTGTCACAAGACTTTGGTGAAAGGACAAGGCCACATCGGCGTGGGGGATATCAGCCGCTATTTCTTCGCACACGCCTACAAAGAGTTTATTAGTATCCAGAGTACAAAAACCGTTATGCATATGCAGGGGACAGGGAAGCAGAGCGACCTGTCCTCTTTTTTGATGGTTTGGCTGTGCTGTGCCATATCCCGTTAAACCGAACCTTGGCGAGCCAGGGTCTGTTAAGCGAGCTTCCGTTTGGCAAGGGCCTGTTCGGCTAGCTTCTGTTTGGTCAGGGTAGGCAGGATGAGAGGGAGCCAAGGCAGAAGGAGCCATGCCAGAAGGAGTCATGTCAGGATGAGGCATACTAGTCAGGCCAGCGCTTTGGAGGGCGAGGTTTTCAAGGCGAATGGCGGCTTGGCCTTCGTAAGAAACGCTCACCACTTGCCCTAGAAGGGCGGAAACAGCGTCAAACAATCTCCCGCAACTGGTAGAAACAGGGGTGTTTATACCTTTTTCGAGCATCATGGGGAGATGACGGGCGGTTTCAGCGTGACTGGGAAGCCATGGGAAAGGACGAGGGTCAATGGCGTTTTGAAGGCAGAGGGCGTGGGCTATGCGCCAGGGTTCGGCAATGGCGGCCTCGCCTCCGGGTAAGGGCAGGGGACTAAAGGCTCCCAGTCGCTCGTATTGGCCTGTTTG
>CAZYJQ010000201.1:0-2087 GCA_964647835.1 uncultured Desulfovibrio sp.
GACCTCATGGCGCGGACGAAAGCTATCGCGACCAGTACGGCTGAGTACGCGGCCTTTTATATCGCCGCCGCGGTGCTTTATTTTATCATCACCTTTATCGGAAACTTCCTCTTGCGGCGCATAGCCTCTAGGGTGCAAGTGCCCGGACTTTCCCATAACCAAGGTACAGCATAAATGGCATCAACTTCTTTTGTTTCAGCGGCTCACGACCATGACAGCCCCATTGTTTTGGAAGCCAAGAATTTTACCAAATCCTTTGGGGACAGGCTCATTCTTAACAACCTGTCGCTGAGCATCGCCCCCGGCGAGCTTAAAGTGCTCATTGGCCCTTCGGGTGGCGGAAAGAGCACTTTTTTACAGTGCCTTAATTACCTCATCCCGCCCGATGAAGGCGAGCTCTACTTTGAAGGCAAGCGCATTAACCCCAAGGTAAAAACTGACCTTTACGCCTTGCGTCAGGGTGTAGGAATGATTTTTCAAGACTTTAACTTGTTCGACCACCTTACGGCTCAAAAAAACATTGAAGTGGCCCTCATGCAAGTCAAAGGCTGGACAAGAAAAAAAGCCGCCGCGAGAGCCCTTGAAGAGCTTGAGCGGGTGGGGTTGCATGATAAGGGTACGCTCTATCCCGCCGAGCTGTCCGGCGGTCAAAAACAACGTGTGGCCATTGCCCGTGCCTTGGCCATGGATCCCCAGGTTATGCTCCTTGACGAACCCACCTCTGCCTTAGACCCCGAGCTTGTGGGTGAAGTTCTGGCGGTTATTCGGGCTTTGGCTCAGGGCGGCATGACCATGATTATGGCAACTCACCAAATGGATTTTGCTCGCGCTTTGGCGACGGAGATATTGTTTATGGAGAATGGCTCCATTGTGGAGCGTGGTTCTCCTGGTGATTTACTTGAGCTTCAAGCTTCCCGCACCAGTGATTTTTGCCGAACCCTGCTGCCTGAGGATTTCTGCCATGTGGATTGAGGGTGTGTGGGAATTTCTTGCACCTCATATGAGCGAAGGGCTTCTCAAGAACCTTACTTTCATTGTGGAACGGGTTGTTCCTGAAATGAATAAGGGGCTTGGCTTAACCGTGGCTCTTATCGTTCCCTCGGCTGTCATAGGCTTCTTTTTGGGGGTTATGGTGGGCGCTACTCGTGTTTTCGCGCCAAAGCCCATCAGACTGCTCGCCAATGGCTATGTCAGCCTTTTTCGCGGCGTTCCTCTGTTGTTACAGCTTTATTTCTTGTATTACGCTTTGCCTGCCTGGGGCATTAAATTTTCACCTTACGAGGCGGCCGTTCTTGGCTTTGTGCTTTGTAGCGGTGCTTATCATTCTGAATATGTTCGAGGCGCTTTGCTCTCCATTCGGCCCGGTCAAATAAAAGCGGCGCTGGCTTTAGGGTTCACGCGCTTCCAAATGGTTAAAAAAATTCTTGTGCCGCAAGCCATGCGTCTTGCTTTGCCCGGGTGCGGCAACGAAATAATTTATCTTATTAAGTACTCTTCTTTGGCCTATGTGCTGACCTTTATTGAACTCACAGGCCACGCCAAAGAACTTGCCAACAGGACATTTACCTATATTGAAGTCTACCTGACCGCTGGGATTTATTACTTAATTCTCACGACCTTGGCGGCTTGGTTCCTGCGCTGGTTAGAAAAAAAGGTCGCTGTTCCCGGTTTCGGCATTAAACATTCCTAAGTTGCTGTATAGAGGTTTTCATGAAAGTTGTTACACGTTTTGCTCCCAGTCCCACAGGTCACTTGCACCTAGGCGGCGCCCGCACAGCTATTTTTTGCTGGCTCTTATCGCGCCACTCCAAAGGTTCTTTCACTTTGCGTATTGAGGATACCGATACCGAGCGTTCCAAACAGGAGTATACGGACTCCATTCTGGCTTCCATGAGCTGGCTTGGTTTGCATTGGGACGGCGAGGCCATTTATCAGCACAAACGCTTTGATATTTACAATGAGCATATAGATAAGCTCCTTGAGGCGGGCCATGCCTACTGGTGCCAATGCACCCCCGAAGAAGTGGAAGCCATGCGGGAAAAAGCTCGGGAACAAGGTAAAAAACCTCGTTATGACGGACATTGCCG
>CAZYJQ010000202.1:0-2074 GCA_964647835.1 uncultured Desulfovibrio sp.
CCGCCAAGTCCTTTGAGCGCGAGGATTTTTCCTTCTATAACGAGGCGAACGGCGTTGCTTATGGCGGACGGCGAAGGTGGACTCGGCATGAGGGGGTACCCTTCTTCGCTGATGGTAGTGTGCCCGTCCTGAACATTTTGGGCAGAAACATACCAAACATGGGGGCCGCATTTGGGGCAGGCGTTGGGTTGGGCGTGGAAGCGTCGGTTGGTCGGGTTGTTGTATTCTTCGGCGCATTGTTCGCACAAAGGGAAGCAGGCCATGCTGGTAGAGGCGCGGTCATAGGGTATGGAGCGAATAATGCTGTAGCGAGGGCCGCAGTTAGTACAGTTGGTAAAGGGGTAGAGATACCGCCTGTTGGTTGGGCTAAAAATATCCTCAAGACATTCCTGGCAAATGGCGACATCGGGCCCGATGAAAACATTATGCCCTTTTTGCCCCCTGCTGTGTAAGATGCTGAAAATTTTTTCGTCTTGGAGAGAGGGAAGGGCTTCGCGTTGGTGCGAGGCGATAAGAGCGAGGGGAGGCAGAGAATCTTGAAGTTTTTGATTAAAGGCCTTTAATTGTTCAGCTTGACCCTGAATTTCAATGCGCACCCCTTCGTGAGTGTTTTGCACAAAACCCGTTAAGGCGCAGGCAAGGGCCGTGGTGTAGATAAAAGGGCGAAAGCCAACACCTTGCACGTTACCGCTGATAATATGAAGTTCTCGCTGAAGGGTCATGAGGGAAGCCGGGGTTAAGGGTTGCGCTGTCACTTCTTGCGCTTCTTATAGGCAAGTGGGCTTACTGCTGGACGACGCAGAACGAAGCAGGCGAAGAGAGCATGCGATGCTCGTGAGAGACTACCGTTTTATGCGGTAAAAATCCATGTATTGAAGGTGATAAAAAAGGAGAGGAATTTACGGGAATGGTGCGCATATTGTTTTCACTCCCTTTGTTTTAGGATAGACTGCTAGAAAACTAATAGACTGTCAGAGAGTGAATGGTTGTGGTTTTTCATAGCCTTTGGGCAAGTGGCAAGCTTGGGGCTCCTTTTCGTTCGCGAAACACGAGTAATTGACAGCACAGGTGATAAAAACCGGGAGAGGGATATGCGTTTACGTGGTACGGCTTTGTTAGCGACTTTGATTGTGGTTCTTTTGTCGGTTGGGTGTACGGAAAAAGAAGACAAGGTTTGGGAAGAGCGCCAAAAGGTCTTACTTTTGGAATATCTGGATAGACCCGGTGTAAGCTATGGTGAAATCGCTGTTGATGCCAAAACAAAAAGCTGGACCATTAATGACTACGCTGTGACCTTTGAATATGACGTCTATCCCGGCGTGAAAGCTACTATAGAAGCCAAAACCTTGACAGCTTTTGGCGCTGAGCTTGAGCCTGTGACGGAAAGAAGTCTTCTTGCCCAAAAAGTGGTTTACGAGGGGCTGAGCCTGGCGGGGCCCTTTTATGGCAAAGGCCATGTCCTCTGCGAAAAGGCCGTTGCTGAAGATATGTATGGGGGGGCTGAGATCCAAAAAAATATGCTGGGCTTTATTGGTGGGATTGTTCACTCCGAGCTTTATAAAGATGTCTCGTTTTCTTTGAAAGCCGACGGTATGAGTATGACTGATGCAACAGGAAAACCTTTAGGCTCCATGCAGAGTTTTTCTTATGTAATGAAAGGCATGGATGTTTCGGAAAATATTCTCGTAAAACAATTGGTTCTTACATCGCTGGCTCCCGGCATGGACGCCTTGAGCGTTGAAGAGATAAGCGTGAAAAAACTTTCCATTGGCAAATACCAAGAGCTTGTCGCGTTTTTGAAAAAATACGAGCCCTTATTGGCAGAAGCAAACGTAAACCATGGACTTACCTCAGAGTTGTTAGGCGTAATGCAATATGACCTCCAAGGGCTGGCAATAAAAAACGCTTCCCTTTCCTTTGAAGGCTTCTTGTCTCCCTTAACTTTGCAATCCGCCTACTTCGACGGAGCTTTTGCAGAAGGAAACAACAGCCAAGCCTGGCGTCTGGAGGGATTGAAGGTGGCGCCTGAATATATGGACGCCCTTCTTGTGGACAGCCCGTTATTTGGCTTCCC
>CAZYJQ010000203.1:0-2053 GCA_964647835.1 uncultured Desulfovibrio sp.
ACACCATCAACCCGGGAAAACTCATGGCTTTTTTAGATAATAAACCACGCGTTGTAACGGCCGCTGTCCTCCTTGCCATTCTTGGCATCGCCCTCTCTCTTCAAGGCTGGGTGTTAACAACTCTCCTCGCTTTGGTGGCCCTTTTAGGAGTTTGGGAATTTTTACATCTCTTTTGGAGCGACTCCACCAAACTTCCCCTCAGGATTATCACCACATTTTTCGCAGGTTGTATTATTTTTAGCGCCGCCACAGGCTCTTCACTCTCTGCCATGAGCCTTGCCAGCCCCCTCGCTTTCCCCTCCATACCGGGAATGCTGAGCGCCCTATTCCTTCTCACGGCTGTTCTCTTCCTTATTCGTTTCGGGCGGGGCGATTCGGCCTTTCAATTTAAAGACCTCTCCCCTTGCCTTCTGGCCCTTGCCTATGTGGCCCTTCCCCTCTCCCTCGTCTTCCAGCTCAATACCGTTGAAATGTGTCTTGTACTCTTGGTTGCCGCCGGAGCCGACACCGGGGGCTACTATATAGGAACAAGATTTGGCAAACATAAACTCTGGCCCGCTGTTAGTCCTAAGAAAAGCTGGGAAGGCTCTTTAGGCGGCATGGGAGTTTGCGTCATCCTCGTTCTCGCCATGGCTGCTTTCTTCAGCCCTGCGAAAATTACTCCAGAACCCGCCGAAACCAAGGCTGTTATGGCGATCTCATCCCCATCGGCCAAAACAATTCTCACGGAAACCACCGAGACTGAAAAAAACAGCGACGACGCTTCCGCAACAGCCATGTCAGTAACCTCTGTGGCCCAAGATAGTCTCACAGAAAATCAGGCTTTAGCTGAGGCCAACACAGCCCCGACAACTCAACTAACGACTGAAGAAGCGACGAAACCCAAAGACGCTTCCGACACCGCCGAGGCCCCTTCCATTACCTTCGCTGAAACCTCCATACCCCTTGCCGAGGCACAAGAAAAACCTGCACCAGTTCTTGAACAAAAAAACCAAGAGACTACCGCTCAAGCTACAAAACAAGAATCTCAAGCAGAAATTCTGTCGGCAAAAGAGGAAACAGACAATTCCACAACAAATTCCCTCGTGTCCGCGCCTCCTGCGGTTAGCCCCGCTCTTCCCCCAGCGGATAATTCTGACCTCCTCAATGCTGATAGCCCCACAGGCGCAGAAAACGACCTCGCTCCCAGCGCCGATGCCAAGGTATTGCCATCTCCTCAATCAGAAAACACCGTAGAGACAACGGTAACCACGGTAACAACGGTGACCACCTCTGCCCCGCTCGCTGCCATCAAGGCAGATTCCTCCGCCATGCTCCCGGCTTTTTCTTTGGTGCTGTGGTTCTTCCTTGCCATTATACTGAACATCTCCTCTCAAGTGGGCGACCTTTTCGAGTCGGCCCTTAAAAGAAGCATGGACGTTAAAGACACCAGCAATATCTTGCCTGGACATGGGGGAATCCTCGACCGCATCGACAGTCTTTTGTTTGTTATTCCGGTGTACATGGGATGCAAATACCTTCTCCTTCTCTTTGGAGCATAAGGGCGTAAACTGATGGCATCGTATATTTCCGCCCTTCCTCAGTTCGCCGTAAATACCAAGGGCGACCCCAAGACATTTCCTGACATGAGCACAGCTGAGGTTCGGTCTTCTATGGCTATTCACCCAGACAGCCAGACCAATAAACAGGAAGGTAAACAGACGGGTAATCACTTAGGGAAGCGTGCCATTGTGCTCCTTGGTTCAACGGGTTCCATTGGGCAATCCGCCATCAAAGTCCTTTTGGCGTCACCTGACAGTTTTTTTGTACTGGGTTTGGCTGGAGGCAAAAACATAGAACGTCTGGCTCAGCAAGCCAATGTCTTCCAAGCCCCCTACCTTGCCGTTCAAGATGAAGACGACATTGGCAAACTGCGCTCCCTGCTTGCGACGAGCCCCTCCTACAATCCTCTGATTTTACATGGTCAAGAAGGCTACGAGACCCTCGCCAGCTTGGACCAAGCCACCATTGTTCTTTCGGCTCAGTCCGGAGCGGCTGGCCTGCGCGGCACCCT
>CAZYJQ010000204.1:0-2039 GCA_964647835.1 uncultured Desulfovibrio sp.
CTGCTCGCCGCGGAACGCCAGATTCAGCGCCTTCGCATCATCGCCTTTCAAGGGGCCATGCTCGGCTCCATGCCTATTCTCATGCACTCCCAAGGTTTTACCGACCTGTATATTGTTGTGATGGGGCTGGTTTTTCTCACCATCAAGGCCGTCATTTTACCCTATCTGCTTTACCGCACTTACCGCCATCTGCCCCATATGCGCCCGACCAAGCCTTATTTGGGCAACACGGGCTGTATCCTGGCCGGGCTGGTGGCCTTTGCTTTGGCCTTGTGGCTTAACCAGCAACTGGGACTTTCGGGTGATCCCCTCTTTAACACCGTTTTCCCCGCGGCCTTCACCACCATGATTACCGGGCTTTTGCTCATTGTTACCCGTAAAAACGCCCTCACTCAGGTTTTTGGCTATCTCACCATTGAAAATGGCATTTATCTCTTGGGTGTTCCCATGGCCAGCGCCGACGCCCTCTGGCTTGAGCTGACCATCTTGCTTGATATTCTGGTAGGTGTTTTCGTCATGGGTATTGCCATTCACCATATTCACCGAGAATTTGACTCCACCGATGTCAATAATTTCTCATCACTCAAAGGGTAGGACGCACATATGCTCATCGCTCTTATCGCCCTCCCTTTCATGGCCGCTCTTTTTTCCTGGTTTATCTCGTCCAACACCATGAGACGAGCTCTTTTGGTGGCTGTCCCTCTCATTGAGCTGGGCATGGTCATCAGTACGTGGTTTGTTCAGCCCGAACCCATTGGCGAGCTTCTTTTTCTCGACGTCATGGGGAAGCTGGTATTAACCGTAACCTGTATTTTATTTTGCGCCGCCACCATTTACGGCATTGCTTATCTGCATAATGAAGACGACGGCACCCGTCGCGACCTTGTTCATGGCCTTGTTTTCGTTAACGCTCCCGAAGCCACCTTTACAGGTTGCTTGTTTTTATTCTTGTCAGCCGCCGCTCTGGTTGCCTCAACCCAGCACTTTGGGCTCCTTTGGGTGGGCATTGAAACAACCACCCTCGTGAGCGCGCCACTCATCTATTTTCACCGCCACCGACGCTCCCTCGAAGCCACATGGAAATATCTTATGATCTGTTCCGTGGGCATTACCTTGGCCTTGGTTGGTAACCTGCTCCTTGATATTTCCATGCAGACGGGCACGGGCCCCCAAGCCATCAGCATGACCCTTGGCAACCTGAAAAACATCGCCCCAAGCGCTCACACCACATGGTTTAAAGCAGCCTTCGTCTTTTTATTTATTGGCTATGGCACCAAAATGGGACTTGCCCCCATGCACACCTGGCTCCCTGACGCGCACAGCGAAGCACCTTCCCTTGTTTCCGCCCTCTTATCCGGCGCTCTTTTAAACTGCGCCTTTTTGGGCATTTTCCGCATTCATCAAGTCAGTATTGCCGCGGGCGAAGGACAATTTTCGTCCACCCTGCTCATTGCTTTCGGCCTCTTTTCACTTTTGGTGGCTTCCCTTTTCATCGTCGGGCAAAAAGACTTTAAACGGATGCTCGCCTATTCAAGCGTAGAGCATATGGGAATTTTGCTCCTCGGCCTTGGGCTGGTTGGCGGGGTATTGCAAGAAACCGCCTTCATCCGTCAAAACCTCGCCTTGAGCAAAGCTTTCGCTCTCCATCTTGTTTGCCACTCCCTCATTAAAGCTTCCTTGTTTTTGCTGGCGGGTAATATTTTAGCCCGCTACAACACAAAAACAAGCTCTGAAATAACGGGCCTTGGAAAAACTCTTCCCTATACAGGGGCCTTATGGATCGCGGGCATTATCGCCATTACGGGTTCCCCGCCCTTTGGTATATTCATCACTGAAATCTCCATTCTTCAATCCATGCTGACTCAAGAAATGTGGTTTTTCAGCGGCTTTTATCTGCTCATGCTCGGTATTATTTTTGTGGGTATGATTAGCCCTGTCATGCAGATGTATAAAGGCGAGGCTCTCAAACCACCCACCAGCCTGACCACAGGGACAGGTCTGTTCATGCAGCGTGAAAAAATCTTCTTCATCGCTCCTTC
>CAZYJQ010000205.1:0-2024 GCA_964647835.1 uncultured Desulfovibrio sp.
AGCAACGCCAGCTGCGGCAACACCGACAACGCCAGCAATCAGGGTTTCGCTATTTTCCCCGCGGTCTATGTAAAGGCCACCGACTCCCTCTGCCTTGAAACGGCCTGCGGCTCTGCCTCACTCGCCCTCGCCCTGCATGCCAGTGTCAGCTCCAAAACATACGAGACACAACCCCGCTCCCCATATGCCGTCCTCCAGCCAAGCGGACAGACCCTTACGGTCATTATCGAAAAACAAACCGCCAGCCATTGCCATGCATGGGTCACAGGGCCAGTCCATATTGTTGCCCTTGGCACCGCCTTTATCTAAGACCCCTGCCATAGAAATCCGCCTTTATGGAAGTCGCCCCCTTTCAGTAGCTTACCTTTCATTGAGCCGTATCATTTCAGTCCTCCCCTACCGTCTTTCAAGCGGTTCATGAGGGCTGAAGCACCTCATGCGCTATAGACTATTGCAGTTTCGCCTATTTCCCCCTATATTCATTGAGATACGCTCGATAGTTCACAAATGAAAGCGCCTTATGGTCGCCTTTGCCAGCGGCTCAGCCGTGGCGCGCCCTGTCTCACTCTAGCCATCCCCCATGCATTTTGAGCGTATAGTGCCTTTGGGGGCTTATTCTCAGACTGCCAAAGGGATGCTCTGGCTGTTTTTTTAGGACATATCATGCCACCAAGATTTTCATTATTTTTTGACGCCAAAGACTACGAAATCCTTCGCCTCGTAAATGCCTATATGGAACTGCGAGGCACTGCCTCCTTTGACGACAAACAACACATGTACCGCACCGTACTGCATCCCCACGGCATAAAAGAATTGGCCACTTCAAAGGAAGTCAGAACAGCCGAGGCCGTCATTGACCTTTTAAGCAGTCTGGAAGCCGGACAAACCAGCGACCGAACCAACGCCCTCAAAGCCCTGCACGACGAAGTTATCTACTCGGAAACCTCCAGCTTTCGCCATAACACAGGTCGTGTTCTGATTCAGATTATGAAGGGCTTAATCAGAGCCAAGGGCAACCCTCAAAGACAGCTGCGCCTTGCCCACGACTTCCGCCTTGCCGCCACGGGCAGACGCCGCATCATTCGCGAAATGCTCCGGCGCTACCAGCTCCTTGAAATGCCCGAAGCCTGGGATCATTTTGCCTTTGATAACCACGTTCATGACTCCAACACCAAAGGACGAAAAACCCCCACTCATCTTATTATGGACGCCTGGATTAAGGGGATTCGCAAGCTCAACGTCGTTTACTACAACTACGTTGAAAAAAGCGCTGTGGAAGAGCTTCTTAAAGCGGCAGAAATCATGGATATCGATGTCAACGTCGGCGTTGAGTTTCAGGTGCACTTCCATAACCGCTATGTCCAGTTTGTGTGGGAACCAACGGGTTTTGCCAATCATGAAGAGTTTATTGAATTTTTACAGGAAGGAGCGCCCCAAACCCTTATGGAAATGGGACGTCTCGCCTCGCTTTTCCACCAAGATTATATTATCAGCCTGCTCAATCGCTATAACGAATCGCACCGCTATGAAATAGGTAACAGCTACGGCGTATTGCTCCCCATTATTACCGAAGAAGAAATTCACGCCATTGTAGGCCGTGGGCAAACCTCAAAAACTCACTTGGCTGAATTAGTTTTTCGCCACTTGTGCGAACTGGTTAAAGAACGCCTGCCCGAATTGCGCAAGCGCTATGTTGAAGCCGACGCTGAAGAACGAGCCAAGCTTGATAACCTTGCCGACCGCATGAACTCACTCACAGCCGACACCATAGCAGACGAGTGGTTCTCCCACGCCAAGAACCCTGATATCCCCCTGCCCCGTTATACGGACGACATGATTAACGTTCCGGAAATTATGCGGTTTTTACCCGCCACCCTCATGGGTTGGCTCTCTTCAATCCGCCCCAACTGCAATATTATCCTCAACATTAACTCCCTCACCATTGAAGATGTGCTGGAGCTTGTCTATACCTGCGAAGGCATGATTTCCCACGTTGAGCTTTTTAACCTGAAAAACTATACCGC
>CAZYJQ010000206.1:0-2015 GCA_964647835.1 uncultured Desulfovibrio sp.
CCCTGCCGTCTATAAGCTGGCTCAAGAGGGAAATATAGGCCGTACCGCTCATTTTGACCTCTCCCTTTGCCAGCTCGACCATTTGCTCCGCTGGGGCTGATAACACTGGGCGGTGTGATGGAAGGTCAGGGACAGAGCCTAGCTGGTTTCGCTGTGCTTCCAAAGAGCGAGAAGAAGAGGTCGCGGACGTTTTCCCTTGGAAAAGTTCATTTTTCGTACCTGTATTAAAACTGTATTCACCTGAACTGTCTTGCCTAGCCCTGCCTTTATCAAGACTACTTGTATCAGGACTGCTTTTAGCTGGGGTACATTTATTAGGGCAAGGCTCTGTGGGACTATACCAGACGGGTTCCAGGGCCAAGGGGGACACCGTAAAATCCACCACAACGCCCTCTTTGGCTGCACTCCCGAAAGACAGGTTAATGCCTTCAAGGGCTGGGCCGAGGGCAACGCTGGTGGCAAAGGCTTCTTCAGGTGAAAGGGCGAGGATGAACTCGCCGTTGGTGCCCATATCAGCCAGCAGAAAAGGGAACTCCCTCTGCTCTTGTACAAGCGAGGCGTAGCCGGCGCTAATGTCGCCGCCCACAAAGGGCGAGATGTGAGGGCATATCCACAGAGGCGGTAAATCTTTAACGTGAACCCAGTCCCCCCCGCTGTCAGGCAAAGCATAGGGAGCGTGGGCAAGAGAAGTCACGTCCTGACCCAAAAATATACTGGTCATGGCAGGGTTAGCGGCTAAAACAACGGTTTTGACCCATCCTATCTGTCGCGCTAAAGAACGCAACATATTTTGGCTTAAGCTTGCCAAGCGTTTACCGCCATTTGGTGTCAAACTCGCCTGTATCCTCGAGACAACATCACTCCCGGCGCCCATTTGCGGATTTGAAAAACTCCCCCCATCAACCTTTTCATGGGTATAAGCCGCCCAATGCACGCTCGTTGTTCCCATATCAAGGGCCAGCCAATCCACGCCTTCGCCAGCAATGTGAGAAATGGTTGTCTTGCAAAGAGCATCGCCTTCACACGCTACATGGCTCTCCTCAGCCAGCGAAACTTCAGACAGAAGGGTGACATTTTCAGGCAATAAAACCACATCACCAGCGCAAGCGGTGTGTTGGCACCCCAAACGCCATCCCGCCTCTAGGGGTGAAAAGAGTGAAGGTCTAATGGTGGAAGACAGAGAGGAATCGCTCATAACGGGGGATGAATCGCCTTTTTTCTCATGAGGCATTGCAAACCCGCCTGAGTCACCCAGCCCTTCATTTATCCCTTGAGTCTCAAGCCTTGCCTGCGAAACAAGCTTTTCCGAGTTCTCACCCCTCCCCTGCAACGCTTCCTCTGCAAAAATCAATTGATTCAGCCGAGCGAGCCTTTGTGCGCTTATCGTTAGGTTCACGTTAGCAAAGCAAGATGATTTCGTTCCCTGGGCGCAATTATCCAGCCCAATCTTCTGGAAATACTCCTGCTCTTGGGGCGTGGGAAAAACGGACTGGTAGCCATCCTCAATACAGCGCCATAGCCCAACACGGCAATAGCCACAGCGCCCCATGCCCGAACATAAAGGGGGAGAGGCGAATATCCCTGAAAGATAGACAGCCTGCGCCACGGTCTGTCCTTGTGTAAAAGGGATGCGGTGGACAAAAAACCTTTCACCATCCGCCTCACCTGTCGCATGGGTATTTTCGTCAAAGGAGAACTCTCTTCCTTTAAGGTCTGGCTGACTATCCGTCTCCCATCCCGTTTCTTCGTATAACACCGCGTAATGTTTCACACTCATATTTTCTTAGTCCCCTTATACTTAACCAAAGCGCGACCACCCTTTCATCTTAAACTGTATACCCTTTTTGTTCCCTGCCCCTGGTAATCTTACCGTGGGTACGAAAAGATGTATTGGTAAAAATTCCTGCCACAAGACACACCCTTCCCACCAGTCCCCTGCCACAAGACGCCCTTCCAGGAACTGTCCTTCAGGGGCCCGCCAAACCGCAAAACTGCGATGGCAAGGGAAAAGATAG
>CAZYJQ010000207.1:0-2000 GCA_964647835.1 uncultured Desulfovibrio sp.
CCGTTTTCGGCAATACTTACCTTAAGACCCGTGTGGGTGAGCATTTCTTCAGCCACAAGCTGGTTAATTTCGTTGTCTTCCACCAGCAAGATGTGACTCCCTATGAAGTCCTGCATAAGTTCTGCTTCGGCGCACTGCTCTTCGCTTTGAACGATTTTACTTGAGATACTGCTAAATGTTTTTATGAGGGTATCATACAGAGTTGATTGGGAGATAGGGCGCACCAGCAAGTAGTTGGTGAGAGCCATGGACTGTTTATTTTCGGGTTCATCGTCAGCGATAATAATATATTCGGGCTCAAGGAGCTGGTTGCCCCTGTTGGATTCGAGCAAGGCTCGGGTAAAGTCAGGGAATCCTTCAAGCTCATGGGAAAGAATAACCATGTCGTAAGGGCGCTGACCTTCACGTCCATTGACTTTGGCTAAAACATCTTGGGTGCTGTATGTTTCTTCAATTGCTGTACAGCCAATTTCTTCTAACAGACTACGCAGGTTGCGGCGGCGGGTTTCCTTACCGTCTGCGACCAGAATATGCATGTCCGTTACGCTGTGTAAAGCGCGCGCACTCTTGTCGTTTTTCCCCACATTTTCTACGATGACAGTGAAAAAGAAGGTAGATCCTTGGCCGGGAACACTTTCGCACCAAATAGTGCCCCCCATAAGCTCAGTTAGTTTTTTACACAAGGCAAGGCCAAGACCCGTCCCCCCATAGAGACGCGTTGTCGAGGTGTCAGCTTGGGTAAAGGGCGAAAAGAGCTTGGCAAGTTGCTCGTCTGAGATGCCGATGCCAGTGTCTTTTACAGAAAAAAGCAGAACAGAGGTGTTTTTTGAACTTTCTTTGAGACTGGCAGAAAGGGTCACAGTGCCTGTTCTGGTAAATTTGATGGCGTTGGTCGCGAGGTTGGTTAATATTTGACTCAAACGCAGGGCATCGCCTTTAAACTGGGTTTGAATTTCTTGGGGCATTTCAAGGGAAAGGAGAAGCCCTTTTTCATGCGCTCTTTGGCTCACAAGGTCGCTTACGCCGTGAATAATGTCGGGTACGAAGAAAACGGTCTCCTCCATATCCATTTTACCCGCTTCAATCTTAGAAAAGTCTAAGATATCGTTGATGATTCGCAAAAGCGATTTTGAAGCGAAATCCACCTTTAAGAGATAGTCACGTTGTTTTGGACTTAGCTCTGTGCGCAGAGCCAATTGCACAACGCCGATAATGGCGTTCATGGGCGTGCGGATTTCGTGACTCATATTGGCTAAGAAATCGCCTTTGGACTTGTTGGCGTGCTGGGCGAGTTGGGCGGTTTCAGCGAGCTGGCGGTTGGCCTCCTCAACGGCGATCTTAGCCTGTTCCAGCTCTTCTTGGGCTTCTTTCATTTCTGTAATATCGTCGCTTGAACCAAAAGCCTCTTTGATACTGCCGTTTTTATGGAAAATGAACTTGCAGGATGAGCGAAGCCAGCGGGTTGTTCCGTTCTTACAGGTTACCCTGTGTTCAATGTTGCGAACAATGGGGTTTTCAGGAGAGTGGTCAAGGAACTGTTCGCTTTGGTCTGGAAAAAGAACATCAAGGCAGGGCTGGCCCAAAATATCCGAAGGGGAATAGCCCAGCTCGATAATGCGCTCAGACACATAGTCAAAGCGATACTTAGTATCGAGGGACCAGATAATTTCGCCGGTGGCTTCTTCGACCATGCTAAATCGTTCTTGAGACTCGCGCAGGGCTTCGTTAACGCGCTGGCTACGGATGGCGGTGCCAACCAGCGTTCCCGCCGTTCGAAGGATATTTTCTTCGGACTCGCTCCATAGATATTCCGAATGGCAATCGTCAAAGCCGATAAAGCCCCACAGTTCGCCATGAAACATGATGGGGGCCGTCATAATAGAGATGATGCCCTGAGGCGCAAGTTGCTCTTGTTCGCGGATATCCATGTTTCTAACAAGGTTGTTAACACATCTGCCGGCTAAAAAGGTGTCTATCCAAGTAGGAATAGCCAGCGATAC
>CAZYJQ010000208.1:0-1989 GCA_964647835.1 uncultured Desulfovibrio sp.
CTCCTTGGCGAAAGTCTTTTCTTGCAAGAAGCTCTGGCGAAGATTCAAGGCATTAACGTTTTGCCCTCTCCCTGCAACTTTTTTCTCTCGCGCCTTGCCTTGGGTACAGCCGCGGAACTTAAGCAACGCCTTATTGATGATTACGGCATACTTATTCGTGACGCCTCAAACTTTAGGAGTTTGACAGCAGGGCATTTTAGAGTTGCACCCCAAAGGCATGAAGACAACCTCGCCCTTATCCGAGCCATGAAGGCAATACTTGCCTAACCTCCCTCAAATTTACTCTTTTACGAGAGAAGGCCTGCCCCAATATGACTCATTATATTTTCGCTCCTATTAGCGCTATACTCCTTGGCATCTGCCTCGATGCGGCTTTAGGCGACCCCCGCTGGCTCCCCCATCCCATTCGCCTTTTTGGAAGCCTCATTGCCTGGGTTGAGGAACGTTTTAATACGGGGAACAACCGTCGCCAAAAGGGCATATATGCGAGTCTAGGCCTTATCATTCTCACAGGTTTTTGCTTTGGCGCTGCTAACTATTTTTTAGCACCCTACCCCCTCCTTTTTTGCCTATATAACGCTATTTTTCTCTTTTATGGCATTTGTTCTCGCTCCCTCATTGACGAAGCCCTTAAAGTAGAAAAACTGCTTGTCCGTGGTGATATGGCAGGAGCCCGAGCACAGCTGGCTCATATAGTAGGCCGTGAAACTCATGACTTGTCCCCCACTCAAATACGCGCGGCCCTTTTAGAAACCCTTTCGGAAAATCTCAGCGATGGGGTCGTGGCCCCCTTGTTTTTCTTTGCCCTTGGTGGTGTTCCCGGGGTTATGATGTATAAAATGATAAACACGCTGGATTCTATGATTGGCTATAAAAATGACCGATACGCCGACTTTGGTCGCTTTGCCGCTCAACTAGATGATGTTGTCAATTATATTCCAGCGCGCCTCACGGCTTTTTTTATGGTGGCTTTCCCTCCCCATCAAAACGCCCTGCGGATACTCTTGCGCGACGGAAAAAAGCACGCCAGCCCTAACGCTGGTTACCCCGAAGCGGCCCTTGCCGGACGCCTTCACTGTCGTCTCGGCGGGCCCAATGTCTACCACGGTGCCCTTGTTGAAAAACCCTTCATAGGCGAAACGGCCCGCAACCTGACCCACAAGGATGTCATAGCCACTTGCCGAATTAACGCCAAGGTCGCTGTTCTCAGTTACTTTCTTCTCATTGTTATTTTCTGGACGTAACAAAATATAATAATGCCAGCCATATCTTCTACACTTGTTCCCATTTCTATGACCGACCTATAGGCTCGCCCTTCTGCCCACTGCTATGTGGCACCGCCACACTCTCAATTCCCACAAATAGCGGTGTTTTCGCATAGGACATCGTTCGTAAACGAGACATGCCCCCATAGGCATAAGGCGTACAAAAAAAGCCCCCCAGAAATATGGGAGGCTTTTGGTTTATAAGGCATGGGTAACGCTTATTCGCGGGAGCCCATTTTTTTGTTCATATGGCGCAGACCGTTGCCACAGGTGGCGAACAATTTGAAATCGCGGATATTATCGGAAGCGGTAACTTCTTCTTCCAGTTGCTCGTTCACAAACCATTCAAGCATGAGCTGGGTGCGATAATCTTTTTCTTTTACAGCCACATCCATCATTTTATGGATAGAAGCGGTAATAAGTTTTTCGTGCTCAAGGGCCGCCACAAGGGGCTCTCCAAAGCTTTTGTAAGTTTGCTCAGGACGGGCAATGGCCTCAAGGGTAACAGGCACATCATTTTCAAAGCAGAAGTGACGGATACGCATAGCGTGATCCCACTCTTCGGCGTTCTGCTTTTCAAACCAATGCGCAAAACCGCTCAAGCCCTGCTCTTCATAATAGTTGGCCATTCCCATATAGAGATAGCCAGAAAAAATTTCCATATTAATTTGTTTATTCAGCAGTTTTTGCATGTTTGCACTAATCATAATGAGCACTCCTTAGA
>CAZYJQ010000209.1:0-1979 GCA_964647835.1 uncultured Desulfovibrio sp.
CTTTTTTCCTTGTCGCCCACTAAGGCGTGAGCGGTCATGGCAATAATGGGCAGGTTCACAAAGCGTCCATCTTTGCGGATATGCCGCGCGGTAGTGAAGCCATCCATAATAGGCATTTGAATGTCCAAAAGAACAAGATCAAAAATATTGTGTTCAGACAACACATCCAAGGCATTTTGACCGTTGTCGGCGACAACAACAGAAGCCCCCGCCTGTTCCAAAAGCTCTGTGGCCACAATCTGGTTTAATTCGTTGTCTTCAACAAGCAAGATGTGCAAACCGGTTAAATCCGAGGAGCCCGAGGTACCGCAACACTCCTCAGCTTGAAAGTCGATCTCCGTAAAGAAGCTTTCTTGAATGGCATCAAAAACCAAAGACGATGTCAGGGGTTTGTTTAAGATGCGACAACTATCGTTCTTGCCCAGCAAGTCGCTCAACTCCCCTTTATCGTGGGCTGTTGCCATAATGATAGCAAGGGGTGAGCCTGGCTCACCTTGAGCGCGAATTTTTCTAAAGGTCTCAACTCCGTCAATGCCTGGCATTTTCCAGTCAAGCAATAACAAGTCGAAGGCTCCTTGGTTCTTTTCATAAACCTCAAGGGCCTCTTCACCTGACTTTGCCGTAACAATGTTCGTGCAATTCATTCCTTTGAGTAATTCGACCATCACCTCAAGGGAAATATCATTGTCGTCAACTACCAGTACACGAAGTTCTTTGAAAAATTCACTCACGGAAGCAGCGTGGGTTTTCTTCTCTTTCTTGCTTCTTCCAAAGTTGGCCGTAAAGGAAAAGGTCGTGCCTTCATTCACCACACTTTCGCACCACAGCTTCCCCCCCATCAGCAATATGATATTTTTGCATAAGGCAAGGCCAAGCCCGGTACCGCCGTATTTCCGAGTAATGGAAGTATCGGCCTGAGTGAAAGGGGTGAAAACTTTTTTAACTTGCTCAGGACTCATACCAATACCAGTGTCAGTCACGTCAAATTGTAACACAACCTGCTCGTCATCAACGGATAGCGGTTCAACGCTAATGGTAATGCTCCCCTCTTGGGTAAACTTAATGCTGTTGGTAATGAGATTGAGCAAAACCTGATGCAATCGAAGCTGGTCGCCAATGACGAAATCAGGCGTTTCAGAGTCAATACTAATAAGAAATTCAATATTTTTCTGGCTAATTTTCTCTGACAGCATATTGCCGATATCCCGAATGGTTGTCTCTAAGAAAAACTCTTCAGACTCGATTTCCATTTTTCCGGCTTCGACTTTAGAAAAGTCGAGAATATCGTTGATAATACGCAAGAGAGAGCGTGTGGCTTGGGAGGCGTTCTCAAGGTACTGACGCTGGGCGTCATCAAGGTCCGTTTGTAAAACGAGGTGAATCATCCCCATGATGGCGTTCATAGGCGTACGGATTTCATGGCTCATATTAGCCAAAAACTCGCTTTTGGTCGCGCTTGCCATACGCGCCTCAACGGCCATCTGATTCGCCGTTGAAACGGCTTCGGCAAGCTGTAAGTTAACTTTATTTTTTTCGGTGTTGGCCGCCCGCAATTTTTCTTCAGTCTCACGGGTTTTAGTAACATCAATACTGTTGCCGTAAACATGGGTAAGAACCCCATATTCATCAAACATAGCCTTACCCGAGGACTGAAACCAGCGGGACGAACCATCGGCGCAACGAACTGTATGGAGGATTTCCCGAAAAGTCGCGTCCTCAATAAAGGACTGTTCCCCAAACTCTAAATCAGGAGCCAATGTGCTCCAAGGCTTTCCTAAAAGCTCCTTGGGCTGATAGCCGCACATGACTTCGCTGCGCTCGGAAATATATTGGATGCAAAAGCGTTTATCCAGTGTCCAGATAAGCTCACCCGAGGCTTCCGCCACATGCTGAAAGCGCTCTTCTGATTCTGCTCGCAAACGCTGCATCTCACGGTTTTGAATGGCAGAGCCTAATAACGTGCCCGCCGCCCGTAAAAT
>CAZYJQ010000210.1:0-1974 GCA_964647835.1 uncultured Desulfovibrio sp.
AACCGCCCTATTTTTATTGTCGCTGACGAACCCTATCGTTTTCTGGCCTTTGACGGTGTGGACGTGCCCTCGATGCTACCGCTCTACCCTTACAGCGTAGTAGTCAGCTCTTTTTCTAAAAACCTCTGCATTCCCGGGGAACGTGTGGGCTATCTCGCCGCCTCTCCTTTAATGGAAGAAAGAGAACAACTCATCGGCGGAGCCATTCTTGCCAACAGAATCTTAGGCTACGTCAACCCGCCCATCGTGGGCCAATATATCTTGCGCCATGCCATCGACTCACAAGTTGATGTTGAAATATACCGCAAACGTCGCGACCTCATGGCCTCTTTGCTCAAAGATGCTGGCTATGACTTTTTATTGCCCCGTGGCGCTTTTTACTTTTTCCCCAAAGCACCGGGTGGCGATGACGTAGCCTTTGCCGACCGCCTTCAAAAAGAACGCATTCTCGTGGTGCCTGGACGAGGATTCGGCACACCCGGCCACTTCCGCATGGCTTTTTGTGTTGGCGAAGACGTAATCGCACGGGCGGCTGACGGCTTAAAGAAAGCCTTACACTCATAAGGTTGTGTAAAATCACAACAAGGCTCAGCCCTGAGCCTTGTTGATCCCCTAATAGAAAATGCAGCACCGCAAATAAGTCCTGCATTTTCTATTTATAAAGCTTTTTTTGCAACTTACACATGGTGCTATTGCCAATTCGTTACGACAATTGCCTCAGGCATAAATGAGTAAGCCACAGCCCACAGCCTAAAGCCAAGAGCGAGCCCAGAAGATGCAAGGCTATCAGCGCCAGCGCCCAAGCAATTCTTTGTTGTTGAAATAACTCCCACACTTCAAAGGAAAATGTGGAAAATGTCGTCAGTGCCCCAAGAAAGCCTGTAAGAACCAACAGACGCCACTCTGGGCTAAGGGTTGGGAAGAGGGAAAACAGGCTCACCGCGACGCCCATAAGAAACCCACCAGAAAGATTTGCCGCTAATGTTCCCAGTGGAATAACAACGCTCAAGCCATTCAAAAGCAAGCCGAGCAACCAACGCGCAACGGCCCCGAGAGAAGCACCAGCGCTAATCATTACTATGGATTTTACAACTTCCATTCCCATTGTTCCACACTCAGGTTAGTTCATCTAAGACTTTAACGCACCAAACAGCCCTTGGTAACAGACTTTGCAAGCACTGCATGCGATACATTTGTAAAAGCCATAAAATGCATACAAAGCCTAGTCGCTTTTACGCCCAGCCTTCTTCGCCCAATGCTCTTCACAACCTTTAAGTGTATGGATGATGCGGGCGGCAGCACAGGCAGCACCAAAGCCATTGTCAATATTCATGACGCTCACCCCCGGCGCGCAACTGGTCAGCATGCTTGCCAAAGCGGCTTGCCCTTTATACGCCACCCCATACCCCACCGATGTGGGCACGGCAATGAGGGGTTTTGAAGTGAGACCGCCCACAACCGAAGCTAAGGCCGCGTCAAGACCTGCCACCACAATGACCGCCTGATACTCTTCAAGACTCGGCGCGAGCTGTGTAATGCGCCACAGGCCAGCAACGCCATAATCTTCGAAAATATCATGACCTATACCTAGATAGCGAAGGGTCATAGCCGCTTCCCATGCCACAAAGGCATCGCTGGTTCCCGCGCTGACGATGGCGACAGAATACCCCTCAACGGCCTCAAGACATTGCCCAAAAGCGACCTTTGATAAGGGGTGATAGGTGACCTCAGAGCGGGCGTCTTCAGGCAAAGCCTCAAAAACCTCGGGTGAAAGACGGGTAAAAAGGGCTGGGGTTTGGCTCGAGCGACCGTGGTATCTCATAAGCTCGGCAAGGGAATCCAAAGGTTTTCCTTCGCAAAAAACAACCTCTGGAAGGCCAATTCTCGCCTTTCGGGCATAATCAAACAATATACCTTCGCTCATAACCATAGCGGTTCCTTACAAAGAAAAATGAAAGTTACAGTAAATTCCAC
>CAZYJQ010000211.1:0-1953 GCA_964647835.1 uncultured Desulfovibrio sp.
TATCTTCGGACGAACCACGATCGCTGGTGGTTAAGGGGTATGTACGACAATAAAGTTGAGGGCACTGGCTGGCACTTTAAGTCTGACATTGACCTTGTTTCTGACCAATATTTCCTCTCCGAAATGAAATCAAACCTCTCTGGCTACAGAAGAAGCAGAAACGAACTTTTCTCACTTTTCGGCCGAGATCTTGTTGAAAAATCCGATAAGCGCGAAAGTGGTTTTCTATTAAGCCATGATTGGCAACGCGGCTCAGCCAACATTTCTGCCCGTTACACCCAAGACCAATATTTAGGACACGGCAATCTTCTTCATAAGCACGACACGACGCTACAACGTCTGCCCCAGTTTGACGCTTTCCTTTATAAAGGCAGGATTCTTCCCAATATCCCCCTTGAGGCAGACGCCAGTGTGCAGGCAGCCTATATGTACAGGCGCTCGGGGACAAAAGGCGCCCGTTATGTTATTAAGCCTCGTCTAACCATGCCGCTGAGCTCTCGTTATGGCTCAATTATTGCCAGCGGGGGGATTGTAGAAAAACTTTACAACACCAACTCGGCCTCATATACCCCCAATATGGACGTTCCCTCGGTAAACCGCCCCTACTCCGAAAGGCTTCGCGGAAGCAGGCAGGCAGACAACGAAACAACCGTACCTTTCTTCAATATTGCGGCCACCACTGACTTTGCCCGGGTATACTCCCTTGACAAACCTGCCCTTCAAGCTCTTCCCGAGCTCGCTGGCACGAGCCAATGGACAGGGCTCCGTCACTCCTTCCAGCCAAAGCTGGAGTATATTTATAATGCTGACGTCAACCAACGCGACACCCCCTATTACGATGAAAAGGATCGCATCACTCCCAGAACAGATATCGTCTACTCTTTAACCAACGTCCTTACCCGCAAAAAAGAGGCGGTTCACCTGCAAACGGACAAAGACGGTAACAGCACCCCAATTATTAACACGGACTACGCCGAGTTTATACGGTTTCGACTTGAACAGTCCTATGACCACCGAGAAGCCACCAGAACCGACATGCAGCATCGCTTTAAACGTCGTCCCTTCGGTGATATCAAAGCCGAACTCGATGTACGCGCGACGGACTCCATCACCCTGAGCACCAAAAACGACTGGTCGCCTTATGAAAACATGCTTACAAGACACCAAAGTGGTGCTTCGTACAAATACAATGATTACGCCTCATTCTATGTGGGCTACGATCACCGGAATAAAATTGAAGAATATAAACGCTATCGCCCGGACAACCTTCGCTATTTAACAACAAGGGCTGACCTTTCTTGGCAAAACTTGGCTCTGGGCACATCCTTTTCCTACGACATGGAAGACGCCCAAAACCACGAAACAGACATAACCCTGAGTTATAAACAGCAGTGTTACACCATTACTGGTGGTGTTCTCATTGACGCCATTGAAGAAAGCTATCACCTCAACGTTATCCTTTTTGGCCTAGGTGATTAGGTAGGGTGGTGGGCTTAGGTGGTAGTTTGGCCTATCTCTTCAGTGAAAATAACGGTGTGTATGTCAAGGAAGTCTAAGAAAGGACAAGGCAGATGAGGGGATGAGAGAATTGGCTAGGCCTATAAGCCTCATGATTTTATGCTCGCTTACCCTTTTTGTGACGAGCTGCTGTTACATTGAAAAAACCTTTGGGCCCGGCAAACTCTATGTAGCGCCAAGCATAAAGGCAACCCTTGTAGAGCCAAAAGGATGGACTCTGCACGAACCTGAACAAGAATGGGTAAAAAAACGAGCGATGTCCATTCTGCCTGAATATTTCCCCAATCTGTGCCCCTATAACGGCTATGGTCTCTACAACATACGGTCTCAAAACTACGTCGCTGCAACCTACCGTCTCAACAAGTCAGAAGAACTTGCCGTTGCCGTGGCCTTTCCCACGGCCTATTACACAAGAAAATATATTTATGGATTTGA
>CAZYJQ010000212.1:0-1943 GCA_964647835.1 uncultured Desulfovibrio sp.
CCAAAACAGAAGGAACATTAATGCGCGCCGCTCCCATAAGCATGCCGGGGACAATCTTGTCACAGTTAGGTACCAGCACCAGTCCGTCAAAGGCATGCCCCGAAGCCATGGCCTCGATGCAGTCTGCCACCAGTTCACGGCTAGGCAAAGAAAATTTCATTCCGCTATGCCCCATGGCGATACCGTCGCAAACCCCAATGGCGGGGAATTCAACAGGAGTTCCGCCAGCGGCGGCAATACCCATTTTAACGGATTCCACAAGATCGCGAAGGTGGGCATGGCCCGGTACTATCTCGCTAAAAGCGTTACAAATGCCAATGATAGGTTTTTCCAAATCTTCAGGGGAATAGCCCATGGCATAAAAAAGCGAACGGTTAGCCGCTCTATTAGAACCCTTGGTGGCGTTAGAACTACGCATATTGAATCCTCCATATTTCGTATACTGCAAGGAATAGGGATACTAAGCCTCGCAGAGAAAAGCAATGACAGGGAGATGGAAAAAGATAAAAAGTGTGGAAGAGGTCTTTCCAAGAGCCTCCTTCATTGGACAACAGACAACCAACTTCTCTTAAAAGTACAGAGAAATCACAGACATAATTAACAGGGCCGCGAGGACATAGTTGGTGATACGCACCCCTTCCGACGAGAGAAAGCGGCGAAGAAAAACACCGCACAAAGCCCAAAAGGAAATGGAAGCGATCCCGATAACCATGAAAATGAGTAGGGTATACAAATAAAGTGGCAAGGCAGTTTCAGGGTTAATGGCAATATAATAGGTGTAGGTCATGACAATGGCGAGCCAGCCTTTAACATTGACAAACTGGAACAGGATACCTTGCCAAAAAGTCAGGGGGGTCACCTTTTCCGAAGGTTTGGTAATATCGCCCATATGGGTGGCGTTCCACTCTTTCGTCCTTCTAAAAGGGGTAAAACCCGCGACTTTTACCGCTAGCCACACAATATAGACCGTCCCCAAAATACGTAAAATACCCGGCACTTGAGGATAAGCCTCAAAAAAACCACCAAGTCCGAAATACACCCCTGTCATCATAATAACCTGCCCTAATCCTACGGAAAGGCAGTGCGGAAAAGCGGCGCGATAGCCATGGGCAAGGCCCACGGCCATGCCAAGGGCGTTGTTGGGCCCCGGGGTAATATTCATGATGAAGATAAAAAGCGTGGATAACAGGTACAACCGTAAATCAGGCATGGCGTAACCTCATACCGTAAAAGAATATGTGAAGAATCAAGCTCAAAAAAACCAACCCAGACTCTGCACCAAAAGAAGCCGCCCCCTTACCTATTGCAAAAGGCAAGGGGTGATGACAAAAGAACGGCGCAACCTGAAAAGGCTGAGCCGAATTTTCAACGTTTACTTGATGAGTATGCCGAATAGCGTCTCATAAAGCAAGAAAGCTAGAACTATTTGCCTGCTTTGTTAGGCCAGCAAAACAGACTGATGTCCCATCGAGGGTCCATTAAACATAAATAGACAGAACAACCTTCCATTGGCTCAACCAAGGCATCCTCTCACCTCATAACAATCATATCTGCACCAAAACGCCTACCACGTTCATCCCAACATTTTATCCACAGGACAAACATGAAGTCCATATACAGTCTGCCATACACAGCCAGCGACACGCAACCAACGATACACTGCCAGCGATACACCTGTCCGCTATCCTCGTTAGCCAAAGAGCCCCTGACCAGAGGTATCAAAGGCCCCCTCCAAAGGCGCAAGTTTATTGGTATCTCTTCCTCATCAGGCTGATAAGATAACGGAGTCGGTGGTCGTAGCAGTGTTCTGCCAGAACACGAGCGCGGGCCGCGTCGATTATTTTTTGCCGTTCAACGGGCTTTTTGAGATAATACCGGATAAGATCTTCGGCCTCTTCTGGGGAATGGTAACAAATAACCTCTTTACCCGGTTCAAATAATTC
>CAZYJQ010000213.1:0-1933 GCA_964647835.1 uncultured Desulfovibrio sp.
CCTGCGCCCTGTATTCGTTAGCTTCACGAATCATATTGGCGCGCATACGGTTAAGAATAGCTTCGCGGTTTTTCGCAGGAAGTTCAGAACGGCGAATCCGCACGTCAACAACATCAACACCGTAGCCAGAGGCTTTGGCGTTGGTTATCAACAAGACATCCTCCATGATATCGACCCTGTTAATAACGTCTTGCAAGGTTTTCTTACCAATGGCCGCTTTCAGCGTTCCTTCGACGATATCTTGTAATCTGTCTTTGGCTATTTTTTCAGAATGCAGGTTTTTATAAAAACTTAAAGGGTCAACGATACGCCAACAGACATAGTTGTCAATTTCAATGGTTTTACCATCAACAGACTGGCTCGACATACGGGGCATAACAAAGGTTTGCACCCGGTTTTCAAAAAGCACAACGTTTTGGATTAGGGGGATTTTAAAGTGGAGGCCCGGCTCCCTCACAGGAAGGACAGGTTTCCCTAGCTGTAAAACTAATCCCCGCTGGCGTTGATCAACCACAAAAAAGGACTGCGACGCCACCAGAAGACCCAAAACAACAATAACTAAGAGACTTGTTAAGGAGCGGTTCATCGGGCACCTCCTTTGGACGCGTCAACACTGCGCGCGGCAGAACCTCCCGGGGCTCTGTCAAGGTTAAGAAAGGGTAAGTAACCAGAAGCGGTGGAGTTCAACAGTATTTTCTCGATATTGGGAGAAGAGAGCACTTCTTGAAGGGCTTCAAGGCGCAGGCGCTTTTCAGTAATATTGGGCGCTTTGTTGTATTCTTCAACCTGCTGAAGGAAGTGACCGGATTCACCAACGGCCTGGCGCACTACAGTTTCGCTATAGGCTTCGGCTTCGTTTTTAATACTGATGGCGGTTCCTTTGGCCACTTTTTCAATGGACACCTGATAGGCGCGCGCCTCGTTAATCATACGTTCCATGTCTTCACGGGCACTGGCGATATCTTTATAGCTGTCGATTACTTCCATGGGTGGCTGTACGTCAAGCAACTGAACAGCTTGAACACGTATGCCGCAATCATAGAACTCATCTAGGATATTCTGCAAAACCAACTTGGCGTTATTCTGGATGATATCACGCTCAAATTTCAAGATATTATCAAGCTTACTCGAACCAACAACTTCCCGCATGGCAGCTTCGGCGGCGATGGCCACGACCCGATCTGGTTCTTTCACATTAAAAAGGTACTTGCGAGCGTTCTCTTCCGTTTTTAAATCAGCACTTGCGCCTCCCAAGGGGAGAAGAGGAACGGGAGTGACTTTCGCTTGCTCAGCTACGGCGCTCTCTTCTGCTTCCTTTGCCTCGACAGCATTTTCTTCCGTCGCGCCTTCTAGGCCTTCTGGCCCTTCTGCCGAAGGAGCGGCGTTTGCCACAAGACCATTTTCAGCCAGCACAGCCCCAACGCCCTCTGGAGCAGACAAGACCTTATCAAAGTCTATATCGTCAGTTTCTGAGGACATGAGGTTATACTGCACGTTAAACTGCATATGAATGATGTTTTCATCACCCGTGAACATGGTGGAATCGTCAGAAGCAGACCCCACAGCGGAGTGCAAGCCAATGGTCACTGGCCGCAAAATCTGCACATTGACTACCATGCTGTTTTCTATAGGATAAGGGAATCGAATATGCGGGCCCGCCCCAACAGAGCGGTTGTAGAGCCCAAAACGGGTAACAACGCCGACTTCGCCGGGGTCCACAATGAAGATACCCGAGGCTATCCAAATCAGCGCAAAAATTATTATAACGGGGAAGAGAGGAATACCAGAGGTTAATTTTGGAAGAAATTTACCAACATCGATATTATCAAAAGGTGATTTATTACCGCCTCCACCCCCTTTTTGGGGTTCAAAGGGCTGTTTTCCGCCCGTTTGCCTTTGCCGCTTTTCCTGTAATTTTTCCCAATCCCAATTC
>CAZYJQ010000214.1:0-1926 GCA_964647835.1 uncultured Desulfovibrio sp.
TACTTTGGTTAATGGTATTCACCATTTTTTCCTGGGTCGAGGCCAGCCAATTCACTGTCACATCATCATTAACAACCGTTTTTTGCGACAGTTTTAAACGAAACCACGGAGCCACCGGCGAAGTAAGCCCGCCTTGCAAGCCTGCCGCCAAGGTCCGAGCCGCGATAATGCCTGTGCTGTCATAGAGCCGCGGATTGGAACGGGCGCCAGAACGCCCTGAATCGGACAAAAAACGCGAACTTCTTGGTAAAAAGTGACTTGCAAGCTGTTTCCAATGCCCTTCCCATAGACGTCTTTGATCTTGCAAAGTCGCAAGACGATGTCGTATATGACGAATGGTTCCTTCAATATCCATCTTCGCCCCCGCTGTGAATTCAGGCTTTGGTTCGGATTGTAAGTCAGGTCGCGAACCAGCCCCCCCCGTGTTCCCCCATCATATTTATTGCCCCAAGAGCTGTTTGCCCGTGGTATTGGCAAGGCCAGTTACGCCTGTGCCACCTGTCAGGATGGTGTCACTACGCCCATACGCCGCTTTGCGCCGTTTGCGCTCCTCGTCCCCCGCTATTCTCACAGTTTCATCAGCCTCAATACTGCTGATAATAGGGGCCGCCACAGGGGCGGGCTTAGGCAAGGGAACTGACTTTGGTTTTTTTCCTCCGCACATACTCCATCTCCTTTAGATTTTTCAATTACTTCAATTCAGCAAAAATGCGACACCTTACACCCAATGCACCGATAAATGTTCTTATGTTCCAGAGCTTTCGCAAAACACACATGCTCGAATACACGGCTTACTCTCTACTCCTGCAACTCATGCATGCCTTTAAAAATTCTGTCTTGTACTCAGTAAATACATAAACCGACCCTCCATAAACGAAAGAGACCGCATTTCTCGTTGCTCGCTCTCCCTATGGCCTTTTCCTTAGCTAAAAAAATCAGCCTCAAACCCGTTAATGGCTCTTGCGGTCTGCCCCTCCCCTTGACGAGACGGGAAGACAGCCCCCAGACCAGGGTCAACAATTCGAGCGAGACAATCCAGCATGTCATCATGCCTTGCCACGGGGAACTGACTCAGTTCGTCCTGAAGAAAAACCTCGCCCAAATCCCTTTGGCGTCCTTGGGCATCTTCATGGCGGATATTACGCTTGAAAAAAATCCTTCCCTGTTCAAATAGCGGCGTAAGCTTTCTGATGCGGTCATTTTTAGGGATATTCCCACCCAAGGAAGTAATGGGAAAAAAATAGCCTTCGCGACTCATACGATCATTGATGTGTTCAATGTCGGCCTGCTGACCATATTTCTCATAGCCAACCCCCAGCGGAAGATATTTTTTATGCAAGGCGAACAAAGCGTCTGCCCTCCCCGTAAGGTTCAGGCGCTCACGTATACCGTCAATGACATAATAGTTTCTATCCTGCCCCAACCCCACTACCCACATCACCGTATAGTCACTATCTTTTTTACATTCTCCCGCAGGGTCAACCACGATATACTTGTGCATCTTGGCGAAAACCGTATTTTCAGGCACCGTATGAAACCACTCCCTTAGAAAACCTTGCACACGGTCAGCCACAGGGTCTTGCAACATCTGACAACCAAACACATAAGGCCCCATATCACGCCGTTTTTGGCGCAAAGCAGTGACCGATAAAAATACGGGCTTACCATCGGCTTTTCCTGTATCCGTAGCAGGATAAATCCTCGGCATGGCCGCTTCCCTCGCAAGGATTTCCTGATAGGTGTCATGGAAATGATAACGTGTTCCCACCATGCGTCGCCGTCCCCCATGAGCTCCGAGGTTTAAGGAAAGTTCCCAGGCCTCCGTTGTTTTATTTATCTGCTCCGGCGTGTTCACCGACGCTCTGGTCACGACATCATCATAAACAAGCAAATCAAAATGCTTACCAATGGGCTGCCCGTCAACAA
>CAZYJQ010000215.1:0-1908 GCA_964647835.1 uncultured Desulfovibrio sp.
GTATCAGCCAGCGAAGCTCTAACACAAGCTTTTTTGACATTGACCAAGCCAAAAATGCCCATCTTCGAGTCGTTTACTATTTCTATTTCAAGTTTTTCACGTTCAACTCCGTAAAACTGACAGGCGGATTTTATGGCCTCGTCCAAGTTTTTACCGTGAAATTCTTTTGCATCCTTCATAAATAATCCTTAATTCCGTTGGAATACTAGCTATCTCTGCTGCGGGCCAAAAGTCGCTGCTGTATAATGGAGATAATGTTGCTTACCAACCAGTACAGCACCAAGCCTGAGGGGAAACCCAAGAAGAATAGGGTAAAGATAAGAGGCATAAACATCATTATCTTTGCCTGCGTGGGGTCACCCGGGGCCGGAGAAAGCTTTTGCTGAATGAACATGCTCAAACCCATAATAATGGGGGTAATCATGAATGGGTCAGGGGCGGACAAGTCTACAATCCACGGCATATCCGTAAAGGGTAAGGTTGTAATAAAAGCCGCGTGACGCAATTCAATGGCGTTCAATAAAGCGTTATACAGCCCCAGGAAGATGGGAAGCTGCAGAAGCATGGGCAAACAACCGCCAGCGGGATTCACCTTATGCCGCTTATACGTCGCCATGAGTTCACGGTTCAAGGCTTCTTTGTCATCGGCGTACTTAGCCCGGATTTCGGCCATTTGCGGTTGAATTTTCCGTAGGCCATCCATGGATTTAAAGCTCTTATGAGAAAGAGGCCACAAGAAAATCTTAATGACAATGGTCATAAGAATAATGGCGTAGCCATAGTTCCCAACGAAGCGATAGAAAAAGTCTAATAAAAACACCATGGGTTTGGCGATAATAGAAAAGAAGCCGTAATCCAAGGCTTTCCCCATTTCATTGGGGGCTTCGCTCATAACTCGGGCCTCTTTGGGGCCAAAAAGGTAGGTGGCTTCGGCCACAACGGGGTCGCTATCACCTACGGGTAAACTTGTTTTCCCAAGCAGACCGTTAAAGATGCCATTTGTCATACCCGCTTTGGCTATGCCGCCATCCTTAGACGAAACCATGCCTACAAAGTAGTTGTTTATAACCCCAATCCAAGTGCTGTTGCCTTCAACAACAAATCCCTTGGCGAGGTCTTTGGCGTCACGCGTATCAGAATATTTCGAACCGCTGAGCCAAGCCACTCGGGTTTGGTTATAGGGGTTTTCCTGTTCTGTAATGGGCGTTCCAAAAAACAGGTTTTTCACACGCTGAAAAACCGAAGGGTTGCCAATGGCGGTGGGGGTGGCGGCCACGGTGAAAGCCACGTTCACAAAGCGCGCTAGGGACGAATGAACCTCGGCCGATTCGTCAAAGGTATAGGAATCCCCGTTAAAAGACATCTTACGACGTACTTCATACTCGCCAACTTGACCGCCCGTAGCGCTTAAAATAGGCATATTCCCTACAAACACGAGGGAACCCGTCTGGCCTTCGCCAAGGGTTACACTCTGCTCGCTCACCCGCCAGTTCGTGCCTTTCCATGAAGGAGTGCCGTCAACCAGTAGGCTTAAGGGAGCCGTGCCAGCGGCCTGAGGAGAAATAAGGGAAACCAGCTCACTGTCGTCAGCGGTTTCTTTACGGTATTCTCTGAGAATGAAGTCTTGTAAAATTCCGCCTTGAACAGCGAACTTGGCAATATACAAAGGCGTGGTAACGGTCACGAGTTCGCCTTCAGCAGCGGTGAAACCCGCAGGGGCAGACTCTTGAATATTGTTGGGGGCGGGAACGCTCGGATCAACTTCCGAGGGGGGAGTGTTTTCTGGAGTAGCCTCAGGGGCTTCAACAGTGGTTATTTCACTGGGAGGAACAACCCAACCCATTTGAACAGCCAGATAGTTCCAGCCGATAAAAACAAACACGGTGAGAACAATTGCAGTGATAAGGC
>CAZYJQ010000216.1:0-1875 GCA_964647835.1 uncultured Desulfovibrio sp.
ATTATACGGCTTTTTTCTTAGCAGCCTCTTCAATAATACGTTCCCCTTGGGGGGTAGCGATAACAATACGCAAGGCCTCCACAACGTTCTTGTCGTAAACCTTACCCGTCGCCGCGTCCAACACCTCCAAAACCTTGGAAACGGGCAGAGCGTCGCGATAAGATCGAGGACGAGCCATGGCCGCAAAAGCGTTAACAACCGCCAAAACACGCCCGTGAATAGAAATGGCGTCGCCTTGTAGACCAGCAGGATAGCCAGAACCATCAAGGTTTTCGTTCATCTGGCGGATAGCATCAATGACGGGAAGCTCGAATTCGACATCTTTAAGCACATGGCAAGTATGCTCAACATGTTTTTCCATTAACGCTTTCTCTTCGTTGCTTAATTTGCCGGGTTTCAGCAGAATTTCACGGGGGACAAACATTTTACCGATTTGCGAAAGACTGGCGGCCGCTTCAATGGTGGAAGTGTCCACAGGGCTTAAATGTAGCTGTTTGGCTATGAGGAGAGCCATGCCGTCCATAATACGGGAGTGCCCGCCCAAGAAAGGATCAACCTCTTCAATGGCGTGAACGAGCGCGTCAATGGTTTGTTGAACCACGCGGCGCCCGTGCAATTGGCTCTCAATAAGCTGTGTGATGTCACGGTATACGGAGACAACACCAACGACCTTACCCCCTTCGGAATCACGCAAGGGGGCTTTGGAAATCTGGAAGAAATAGCGACTTGACTGGAGCCACAAAGTTTCGTTAATGGCCCGCTCTTCCCCAGTCATAAGCACGTGCTGGTCAGTTTGACCAAGGCGCTTCGCCGTATCAAAACCAAAAATAGCTTTCCCATCCAAACCGATGACCTCGTTCGGATCTCGGCCCACAGCCTTACCAAAGGCTCTGTTGCAATAAACAAACTTTCCTTCGGCGTCTACCAAAGAGATGGGGTCTGAGATGGTTGAGTTAATACCGTCAAGAAGCTGCTTTTGTTCGCCCATAACCGCAAGCAAAGAGCGGAAGTTTTGGTTAAGGTCACGTTGCTCGTTCCCCATAACACGCCACCAGACAGCAATGATAATGAGCAACAAAAGCGCGGAGACTAAGGCGCAAACCGTATAAACAACACGGCTGGTATCATGCATTGGGGCTGTTACCGCGTCCAGACTCGTTTCCGCCACAACCCACCAATCCAAGCCCTTAATCTTGGCACCCGAAGAATAGACACTTTGGCGAAGAACAGGCGACTGACGAATTCCAAAACTTAACTGATGTTGGTCAGTGAGCGTAAAGTCGCGAGCAGGCAAGAGCGCGGAGGTACGGTTATCCACTTCCTGAAAACTTTCATTACCTATCTGTTGCACAAGAGCCAATCGTTTAATCTGTGCGCCAAACAGACCAAGTCCCAAGCTCTCGTTTAACATTTGGTCAGCCTTAAGCATCACAACCAAAACAGCCGAAGGCTTGCTTTCCAGTTCATCCTCAGGAGGTAAAATGGGAACAAACAGCACGGCTCCCGTGCCAAAAGGCTCAAACCGCAGGGGACTCAGGCTATAATAACCACTAGCAACCACTTGCCTGGCAAGGAGCTCATCCTCCTTATCCAAGGGGCGCATGCTGGCTTCCGTGGTCATATAGGGCTCGCATTTGGCGTTCACAATGGTCACTGACGCTATCTCAGCGCTCGCGGCCACGATGCTTTCAAGGGCATTCTTCAAGGTTGGCAAACGTAACTGAATATCGGTTAAACTCCCATCCTCACCCTCATTGGCACCAAAAAGAACCGGAATCCCTTCTGGCGAGTTTTTAACTAAGGAGGCGAACTCTACAAAAAGCGGGTTAGCAGCAAGGCTTTGCACTCTTTCAACTTTTCCCCCAAGCCAGTTTT
>CAZYJQ010000217.1:0-1862 GCA_964647835.1 uncultured Desulfovibrio sp.
CCTTGTCTTTTGCTTTTTTTAACATATTTTTGTATATATGAGCACAGGCGGTAAATGCTTCCTTGTGAGCGCTTTTTGTTCAGGGGTTGCCCGTCTTTATTCGTCTATACCCGTCTATACCCGGGCTTTGCAGCCCAAGAACTCAACAGCCCAATATAATAAATACATAGATTGGCTTAAGGAGCCTTATTTTATGACAAATACACTTAAAACATTTCTTTTTCTGGCTTTGCTCTCCGGTCTTATCCTTTTTTTGGGTCAAGCCATGGGGGGGCAATCAGGCCTTTTGATTGCCTTTGGTTTTGCTCTTTTTATGAACATTGGCAGTTATTGGTTTTCTGACAAAATTGTTCTTCGCATGTATAAAGCCCGCGAAGTTTCACAGGCTGAATCGCCTATGCTACACGCCATGGTCGAAGAACTTGCCCACAATGCCGGAATCCCAAAACCCAAAATCTGCATTGTTCCTGATCAAACCCCCAACGCCTTTGCCACAGGGCGCAACCCCCAAAACGCCGTTGTCGCCGTTACCGAAGGTATTTTACGTATTTTATCGGCGGATGAACTGCGGGGAGTTGTGGCCCATGAACTTGGACATATTAAAAACAGGGATATCCTCCTGCAAAGCATAGCCAGCATTATGGCTACCACCATTATGTATCTGGCAAGTTTTCTCAAATGGGGAGCTATCCTTGGCGGGGGGCGCTCTTCAGATGGTCAAAACTCTGGGGGCAACGCCTTGGCCGCCATCTTACTTGCGGTACTGGCGCCTTTGGCAGCGGGCCTTATTCAAATGGCGCTTTCCCGCTCAAGGGAATATCTGGCTGACGAGACCGGAGCCCAAATTTCAGGGAAACCCCTCGCCCTCGCCTCAGCCCTCAATAAACTCAGTTCTGCCAACGCTCAACAACCTTTGGAAAACGCCACCCCTGCCACGGAATCGATGTTTATTGTCAGCCCCCTGTTAAGCGGGGGCCTTAAAAGCCTTTTCAGCACCCACCCCCCCATTGAGGAACGTATCCGCCGCTTGAACGCTATGTAAACTCTATCCGTCAACAATAACGCCTTTAATATAAAAGCGCTTGGGAAAATATCTCCCAAGCGCTTTTGTGTAAGGGCGTTAATTCGAGCTACCTTGAGGAACCCTGTCCCTCAAACTCCCAGCAAAGGGCATAATGCCCTTTGAACCCTTTATTGACCTTATACTCACATTTTTTGGGAGTAAAATCTACCAAGGGCGAAGTATCTTTGGCCGTTAGATTGTGAGGGAAGGCGGAGTTTCCCCTCACAAAAAAAGTCATCCGCCATCCCGCCATAGCCCTGCCAGAGGTCACTCTTTTTTCTTCAGATAAACAATACGGCTTGAGTTAAGCACAGCCAGTAAAGCCACGCCCACATCAGCGAAGATAGCTTCCCAAAGGCCGCTGAGTCCGGCGATACCAAAGCCCATGATGATGGTTTTGACGCCCAGGGCGAAGCCAATATTCTGCCAAACGATATTGCGAACGGCCCTACTGATATCAAATACATCCTCAATAAGTTTGGGGGAGTCTTGCAACAGCACCACATCAGCGGCTTCAATGGCGACTTCCGAGCCTATCTCGCCCATGGCGACTCCAACCCGCGCCATGGATAAAATAGGAGCGTCATTGATGCCGTCGCCCACAAACAGCGCCGTATCCATGCTGGTCATTTGCTGAAGAGCCTCAATTTTACCGTCAGGCAATAAACCCGACCTATAGCTATCAATGCCGATTTCCTCGGCAACCAAGGTCGCGGATTCTTCTCTGTCCCCTGTCAGCATAATGGTGGCAAGGCCACGTTGTTTAAGCTGGGCTATAGTATGAGCCGAGTCTTTTTTA
>CAZYJQ010000218.1:0-1855 GCA_964647835.1 uncultured Desulfovibrio sp.
TGAGGCGCACTTTAAAGCGGCTCACTGGGCCATATTCTGGCGATTCAGCCGTTAAATCGTTGCTTTTGCCAAAGCCGTAGGTAAGAACAGGGCGGTTAACCTCATGTAAAATTTTACGAATGCGGGGGTCATCGCCGCAAACAACGTTAATGCCGTAAAAGGGTACCTTGTTCATGAAGCTAATGAAGGCTTTGTGTATACCTTCTTCGCTTTTATAAAAGTCGAGGTGCTCAGCGTCTATGTTGGTGACAACGTTCATAATGGGCGACAGGCATAAAAAGGAGCCGTCGGATTCATCGGCCTCGGCAATAAGAAATTCTCCAGCGCCGAGGTGGGCGTTTGCTCCATAAGCGTTTAAGCGTCCGCCGATGATGACGGTGGGGTCTAGACCCGCTTCTTCAAATATGGCGGCTAAGAGAGAAGTCGTCGTTGTTTTTCCGTGCATGCCGGCAATGGCGATGCCTGTGCGCAGGCGCATAAGTTCCGCCAGCATTTCAGCGCGGGGAATAATGGGAATGCCATGAGCCATGGCTTCGATAATTTCCGGGTTACTGTCCTTAATGGCGGTCGATTTGATAAGCACATGAGTTTCAGGCGAGATATTGCCTTCGTCATGACCAATTTTGATGTCGGCACCAAGGTCGCGCAGGCGTTGGACAATGGAGGAATCAGCAAGGTCTGAGCCGTTTACCTTATAGCCGAGGTTTAACAAAACCTCAGCGATACCACTCATGCCAGAGCCACCTATGCCGACCATGTGGATAGTTTGGACAGTATTGCGCATTTCTTTTCTTTTTGTGGGCATCATAGCTAATCCTTAAAAGCCTTACACCTTAGCGGTGTTTTGCTTGTCGTAAAAGTTTGGTCAGTTCATCCACAATGGTGGCGGCAGCAAAGGGCTTTGCCAGTGTATAAGCCGCCTGACTCATGGTTTCAAGGGCGTGCTTGTCGCCAATGAGCTGGAGGAGCATTTCAAAAAGGACAGGCCATTTTTCGCCCTCAAAGGCTGACTGGGCAAGGAGTTTTGCCGCCCCTTGCTGCTCCATGCCAAGGGCGTTGTGGTGCTGGTGATTTTGAGCCGCGTGAGGAAAGGGGACAAGAAGTGAAGGGAGCCCCGCGGCGGCTAGTTCGGCCAAGGTGGACGCCCCCGACCTGCAAAGGACAAGGTCGGCCCAGTCGTAGGCTTGCGCCATGTCGGTAATGAAGGCTTCGACCCTTACAGCTTCAACCCCCGCCTCGCGATAGGCTTTGCGGATGAGCTCATAGTCGTCTTTGCCCGTTTGGTGCCAAATTTCAACGTTGTTTTCCAAGAGCTTTTGAATCATGGACACCATGGCGGTGTTGAGGGCGGTGGCGCCCTGGCTTCCACCGAGAATAAGCAGACGCTTAGTGTTTTGTTCTACCTTTTGCCCATGGCGCTCTTCATACAATTCAGCGAGATGAGCGATGTCGCCGCGAACAGGATTGCCCGTATCAATCATCTTTTCTTCTGGAAAAAAGGAACCAGCCAAGGGCATGGAGGTAAATACTTTGTCCACCTTCTTGCCCAAAACTTTGTTCGCCAGGCCGGGAAAAGCATTTTGTTCGTGTATGGCGCAGGGAATGTTGCGTAAAGCCGCGGCGTAAGTTCCGGCAAAGGAGGCGTAGCCCCCAAACCCGAGAACAAGCTGGGGCTTTAAACGGCGCATAATAAAGACGGAGCTTGTTATGGAGCGGAACATGGCGATACCGTTGCTCAGTCCACGAAGACCTTTGCCCATAATACCTTTGGCAGGAAGCCCCGCAAAGCGATACCCCGCCTTGGCGACAACATCAGCCTCAATGCCATATTTTGAACCCAAAAAGAGGATAGCCG
>CAZYJQ010000219.1:0-1845 GCA_964647835.1 uncultured Desulfovibrio sp.
CCTTCGGGTTATGAGCCCGACGAGCTACCAAACTGCTCCATCCCGCGCCATGTTGACCTTGTGAAATGTATTTCATCCAGCCAAGAAAAGAGATACTATGCGGAAGCCTTTGTTTTGTCAAGGGGGAAGTCAGGATTTATTCATTTAATTAGGCCGATTTGTTTTTCGTTTGTCCTACAGTGAAATAAGCGGGTTCTGGAGTGAAAAAAGCTGGTATTGGTAAAAAGACAGTAAGAAAAGGAACGTTCTTACTTGGAATTGATTGAGAAAAGGGTATTCGTTTACTTTCTTGGGTGGTGTCTATCACTCCCCAGACCAAGGATGAACGTTGATTCAGTTTATGAAGTGCTCTTTCTCGTTTTGGCATTGGTATCTTTTCAGATGTTTTTGTTATAGTGAGAATGCCTATTTTCACTGTGTTATGTGAGAGCTCGGCATTATCGAGTAAAAAGGTTGTTAAGCTCTGCTGTGAGGTGACCTGTTTTCTCATGTATACGCAGGAGAATATAGCCGCCGTCGCTGAATGCGCCAGGGTTTATGATGGTCGTCTTTCCTAGGTTATCAGTGCTGACGGCTTCATGGATGTGTCCACACAGGCAGTAGGTCGGCTGATAGCGCTCAATGAAATGACGTATGGCTTTGCTCCCGACGGGGATACCGTTGGTGAGTTTGTCGCATTTGGTATCATAGGGAGGCGTGTGCGAGACAAAAATCCAATTTTTCGCGTCGGGCAGGTCCGGTTCTTGGGTTATAATTTCCCGAAGCCATAGTTCAAACTGTTCCTCAGGGTATTCTCCCGGCGTATTAAAGGGAGTCGTTGGTGAAAAACCAAGCCCCAAGCAAGGAATGCTGGCTGTTAATAATTGCACCTTTCGATGAATGTTCCAGCCTTTCCCTATAAGCCAGTCTAAGACCTCAGGCGTATCCATATTGCCCGGTTGAGCCAATAGCTTTTTCCCTGTTGCGATAAAGGGCCCCAAAGTTTCAGCGGCTTGTTTTGGCCCTTGGGCAAAGGTGATATCACCAGATATAATAATCCCATCTGCTTCATCTAGCTCGGGAATAGCCATAAGGTTAGCAGTTTCATTGTGTATGTCGCCTAGGACGATCCAAGTGCGGAACATGGTAAACTCCGTGAGCTTTTAGCTGTTGTGTATAAGAGGAATATGTTTTACTTTTTGATACGATTCATAAAGGATACCCTATGCATAATCAAAAAAACTCTTTGCGTAAACAGATGAAAGAGACCATTGCTCAGTTAACCGAAGAGCAGCGTCATACTTTCTCTAAGGAGGCTGGCGCTCACCTTTTAGAAAGCAACCTCTGGCAAGAAAGTCAGAAGGTATGTCTTTTTGCCAGCTATGGTAATGAAATAGATACTCGGTTTGTGCTGAACAGCGCTTGGGAGCATGGGAAACAGGTGTTTTTGCCCCTTTGCTGGACGCACAAAGACGGAGAAATGGACTTTTTCCGTTGTCGAGGATTTGAGGATTTACAACCGGGGCGTTACGGTATTATGGAGCCTTCTGAGGCGGCCAGAGGAAAAGGACGGCTGGTAGATAGCCCAGACCTTATAGTTGTTCCCGGACTTGCTTTTACAGATTTAGGCCTTCGCCTTGGGAAAGGTGGGGGCTATTATGACAGGTTTATGATTCGAGAGATGTGCCGTCATTCAAAACGAGTTGGGTTTGCTTTCTCCGTGCAGAAGGTGCATGCATTACCTGCTGAACCATGGGACTTATTGCTTCATTATCTTTGTACAGAAAAAGGCATTAAGCGAACCCCACAACCCTTTGAGCAAACTTTTAGGAATGAGTATGACTAGTTCTTCTTCTTCTTCTTCTT
>CAZYJQ010000220.1:0-1824 GCA_964647835.1 uncultured Desulfovibrio sp.
ACCTGCCCATTATTGCCATGACCGCTCACGCCTTAGTGGGCGACAAGGAAAAAAGTCTTGAAGTAGGCATGAATGACCATATTACCAAGCCCATTGACCCCGACCAGCTGTATTGCACCGTCGCTCGGTGGGGAAAAGCTTCGCAACGCTATCTAGGTAAAGACAAGCATCACGATAAAAAATCCGTGTTGTAAAGAACTACTCCTTTACTCTTATGGGATTGCAGTAGTTGTCTAGGGAAGTTTTGTCTTCCCTTTTTTCTGCCCATGTCTTTTCTGGAGGGCCTTTTTCTTTACTTTTTTTGGGGGGCTCTAGTGTTGCTCGGGTGCGAGCTTCGGTTAGATTGTATCCTTAAGCTCCAGCCCTTGATTTCCAGTCCTTCGTCTGCTCTTTTTAGCCTTTCAGCTATTCTTCACCTTGTCTGTCCATATCTATTCCGCATGCTTTTCTCCGCTTTTACTGTTTTTTCATGACCCCGCCAGCACCCTCGAGGTATTGCGCCCACCACATGGCGATTGTCATGTAGAACCGAAGATGCCAAGGTGGTTATGTGTGACTGAAAAATTCTGTAGAGGCTTAGCGTTAAAGAGGGTAAAAGGGTTGGGAGCGAGCCGCAAAGGGCATATGGAAATTATCCAAGGCAAACTAAGGGGCTTGGTCTGCCAGTTATGGATTCCCCGCCTTCCTGCGTTACTATATAGGTGTTTTCAGTGCCCACCATGCCGTATTTTGGAATGGTAATCTTTGGTTCTATGGCAAGGGTCATATGATTCTCAAGGGGAAGATCGAAGCGGTGAGCGAGAACAGGCCATTCGTCTACCACAAGTCCTATGCCATGCCCTAGAAAGGGGACTTTGTTTTTACCTAGTCCCATAAACCCTTCGCTAAATCCACAAGTTTCAGCCATGGCGAGCGATGTTTCATAGAGTTTTGAAGGGATAGCGCCGGGACGCAGTTCTTTTGCAATGGCTTCCTCAATGGCGCAGCAGCATTGGTGAGCTTCAAGAACCTGTTGGGGAACGTCTTGCTCTGTTCCTCCAAAATAAACCGTGGTTTTGTCGGTGTTGTAGCCTTGAAAAGTGTAGCCGGCGTCTATGGTGAGAAGGGTATTTTCTTGCCATAGGGTATTTCCACCGCCATAAGGAGTGGCAGGGTGCGCGCCCATATTACCTTGGGGGCCGTTAAATGCGTTGGGGTAGTCTCCATTTTGGGCAACGGTAACGTTACCGATGAAAAGCTCTTGGGCGAAGCCACCCATGCGCGTCGGTCCCACATAGCCGTTATTGAGAAAGAAGGTATAGAGGGCGACGCCAATTTCGTGTTCGCTCATGCCAAGGGTCATATGGTTTGGTAAAAAGTCCATCATGGCTTTTTCATGCACAAGACCGGCTTGGCGCATCTTCTCCAGTTCCCACAGACTTTTAACAGCGCGCGCTTTGTTTAAGACCATGTCCCCCGCCACAAGCTTGGTCGTGGGAAATTTGTTTTGGAGGCGCAAAACAATATCATAAGGGATGGTATTGTATTCCACCGCGATGCTTTGTGGGGCGATGTTTTGCTCTGCAAAAAAATTGGCGAGGGTGCCGAACGAGCGAAAATCCCGGGCGTCGATGAGAGGGCTTTCTCTTTGAGCGCGGTCAAGGGCTTTTCGTACAAAAAGCGTTGGCGCGCCATCATGCGGGAGCCAGAGGTAGCCATTGGCAAAGGTGCCTGTGCAATAGTAAATATTAACTCGATTTGACAAGAGCAAGCCCGAGGCTTCGGGCGCAAGTTCGGCAAGATAGCGTTGGCAGTTGCGTATGCGAGAGGTATATTCTTCGGGGG
>CAZYJQ010000221.1:0-1816 GCA_964647835.1 uncultured Desulfovibrio sp.
GAGCCGGAACTGCCCCTAATAAAATCAAGCATGAGTTACTCCGCACCAATACAATTTTTACCAATACAATTATTTACAGCTAATAACGACAATCGGTTTGTTTTTCCAGCCTTCTCGCCAACAAAAACATTATCTGGAGGCGAAGCGGAATGAACCTCTATACCAAAGGAAGGGGCATTTAGCCAAGCAGGAATTTCGTAAAAAATGAGGGCCCTGCCAACCCCACTCGCCCTTACAAAAACAGACGACCAGAGCAGACAAGAAAGATTAAGTGATGGTAAAGCCGGCGTCGCGATATTCATTGAGCTTATTACGCAAAGTCCTAACAGAAATACCAAGCAAATCAGCTGTTTGGGTTCTATTTCCGCCTGTTTGCTCTAAGCCCTTAGTAATCATTATTCGTTCCATCTCATGCAAAGGGATAACCCCTTGAGAAAAGAGAGGGGCTTCTTCAGATGCAGAGGAGGTAAGAGCTTCCGCCCCATCACTACTTTCAGACTGAGCGCTTTCATCTTCAGTAAACAAAGGCCAATCTTCGCCTTCAAGGAGAAAATGAGCAGGACTAACGGGGGCACCGCCAGATAGCAACACTGCGCGCTCCATTATATTTTGCAATTCACGAACGTTGCCCGGCCAATCGTATTCACGAAGCCAGGTCACGGCTTCTTCAGAAAAAGTTGCCTGAGGAAGGGCATATTCCGCTGAATAAAGATTGGTGAAAAAACGAGCCAATTCAAAAACATCCTCACCCCGTTCTTTGAGGGAAGGCAAACGTAAGGGGATGACATTGAGGCGATAATAAAGGTCTTGACGGAATTTCCCCTCGTTCACCCAATCTTCGAGATTACGGTTGGTAGTGGCCAGTATCCGCACATCAACCCTAATGGTTTCACTCCCCCCAACCCTGTCAATTTCGCCCTCTTGCAAGGCGCGCAACAGCTTCGCCTGAAGACCCAAATCCATTTCAGAGATTTCGTCTAAAAGTAAGGTCCCGCCGTGGGCTAATTCAAATTTACCAAGTTTTCGCGCGATGGCTCCCGTAAAGGCACCCTTTTCATGACCGAAAAGTTCGCTCTCAAGAAGATGCTCCGGAAGAGCCGCGCAGTTAACAGCGATAAAAGGTTGTTCCCCCCTGTCGCTGTGAGCGTGTAAATAGCGAGAGAACATCTCTTTCCCTGTCCCCGAATCACCCGTAATAAGCACCGTGGCTTTGGATCGGGCCACCTGTTTCGCCAATTGCAAAACACGCTGCATAGTAGGATGGCTGCCTATAATATTGGCTGAACCGCCTTTTGTTTTTTGCCCTCCCAGGGTCGAACTTGAAGGAACAGGAGCGATTCTTTTAGTCTGGGGTAACACAGCTTTGATTTTCTCAACGGTGATGGGCTCAACCCAGTAATCGTGAGCACCCAGCTCAAGCATTTCCTGCGCTTCTTCGGGAGTTGGTTCGTCAGAAAAAACCACAAGGGGGGGAAAGTTTGGGTCGTCTTCTCCAACGGCTAAGAGGTCTTCAACCTTATAGTCGGGCAAATGAGCGCGCGAAAGAATAAGATCAAGGGAACCCTTGCGCATGAAGGCGGAGGCCCCTTTGAGGTTTTCAGCAATCCCTACTTCAATGCCTGCATCGCGCAATTCAGGAAAAACACGCGTTACAACTTGGGTAGGAGCAAGAAAAAGGATACGACTCATAAATGCCTTGGCATAATTGCAACTTTTGAAATGACAAAAAACAAACTTTTTTAAACAATACTCTACCCTTGTAACGTTCTCTGGGGGTTTTGGCAATATATACCATACAATTACCTAACAAACCAAG
>CAZYJQ010000222.1:0-1801 GCA_964647835.1 uncultured Desulfovibrio sp.
ATGCTCCTCAGGATGAAGAAAAACAGGTCATTTTTCTCTTGCACCGCTTATATAGAAGACAAAAAACGATATGTCAAGAGGTTTCTGCCTTTCCCGCTCCCAACAAAACTAAACCGACACAAGTGCTATTGGTGGGCTCACGTCATTAGCTCAATAGACAGGCGGACAGGCAGACCCTATTTACGGCTAGCAAACAATAAAAGCAGTGGATACACATCATGCGACATACCCCCTTGGACTCCCCCTTACCCTCTTTGACTTGCTTGGCTTTCCTTGCCGAAGAGTATACTGTTTTTCTAGACTCCAACACCCTCAACCCAAGGAACTATCCATGCAGTCCATCCGCCTTATCGCCACCCACACCGCCAAAGAAGGTCAGCGCGAAGCTCTTTTAGCCGCTTTGAAAAAAAACGTTCTGGGAAGCCGCCAAGAACCCGGCAACATCACCTTTGAGGTTTTTGAAGATACGACAAGCCCTGGCGTTTTCTACCTCATTGAAGACTGGCGCTCCATGGAAGCCATCGAAGCCCACAGGCAAGCCCCTCACTTTAAAGAATATATGGCGCAGTCCTCAAACTTTTTGGCACAAAGGGTCGCCTTTTCTTCTACCCACGTTCCCTTCGGTGAAGGCTAATAGTCCAAACATAGCAAAACACATAATTCGCATACAACCTGAAGCTTGCTTAAGCCACAAAAAAACTTGGGGCTCACATGAGCCCCAAGTAATAACTACCCTCTATCTTAAAGAAAGCGATAACCTCATTTAAGAAGGTATTTGGAAACAAGTTTTACCCTAGACGGATTTACCAAGGCTTTGGCCCAACCACTAAAGTCACATTCGCAGGGCTATCGATAAGCGTCTTAATACCTTTCTTTTGGCAATGACCCGAGGCTCAATAAACCTTCCGACACAGCCAAAAAAGACAGACAGACCTTGACCAGAATCAGCTTAAGTCAGTGCGACCTAGGCATCCATTCCACCCACGCCATCATCCACATCGATTCTCAATTGGTTACGCGAGAGTGACCAACTCCACCCCGCCGTTTTCAATGGGTCTGTCTAAAAATATGCTCCCCACCCGTTTAAACCGTTCAGGCGAGTCAGTGGTTAAAAAGCGCCTCGTCCCTCGTTCCGATTGCGTATTAAGCAGGTTTTGTTGCGTAAGCACCTCAAGGGTGGCCTCGGCGGTGGTCTTAGCAGAATCCACCATGCCAACGGCCTCACCGACAACTTCGCGTATGACAGGTTCCAAATGCGGGTAGTGAGTACAGCCCAACAAAAGACAATCGGGCCCCTTGCCCTCGGCAAAATAATCACCCACATAGCGACGCGCCACAGCCTTGACAATTTCATACTCTTCTTGAGCGTGAACCGACCCCTTTTCACCGCCCCAGCCTTCCTCAGCCAGAGGCACAAATAGCGGACAAGGCACCCCCACCACATTGGTCCTGGGGTTCAAAGCGTGTATGGCTCTGGTATAAGCCCCGTTGGTAATGGTGCCCTCTGTGGCGAGCACCAGCACTGTCCCCGCCCCTGCCACCTCAACGGCGGCCTTGGCTCCGGGCTTAATAACCCCAAGAATGGGCAAATGGGGATAGGTTTCTTGCAAAACCTTCAAAGCCGCGGCAGTAGCGGTGTTACAGGCAATGACCAGCGCTTTAATATCCTGGCCCAGCAAAAAATTCGCGGCTTCAAGGGTATAGCGGGCCACGGTTTCAGTACTTTTAGCGCCATAGGGCAAGCGGGCGGCATCGGCAAGATAGACCATATTTTCATGGGGCATGAGGCGGTCTAAAGCGG
>CAZYJQ010000223.1:0-1786 GCA_964647835.1 uncultured Desulfovibrio sp.
ATCAATGGCGAATTTGTCATTAACCCTTCCCTCAAAGACATCCCTAAGGCTGACCTGAACTTTATTATCGCAGGTTCGCGTGAAGCTGTTATGATGGTGGAAGGCGAAGCCAACTTTGTTCCTGAAGATGTTGTTGCCGAAGCCCTTGCTTGGGGTCATAAAGAAATCCAGCCCCTTATTGAAGCCCAAGAAGAGCTGGCTCGTCTTTGCGGTAAGGCAAAACAAGAAATTCGCGAAACCCGCGACTTTTCCGACCTGCGTGAATTTGTTGCTAAAGCCGTTCAGGCTGACCTTGAAGCTTCCATGCGCGTGCCCACGAAAATGGAGCGTAAGGATGCCAAAAAGCAAGTTAAAATTAAAGCCAAAGAAGCTGTTTTGGCGGAAGGTTCTCCCTTTGCCGATGACGACGAAGCCATTGGCGCCGTGAACACCGTTATTGGTGAGCTGGAAAAGCATTATGTGCGCCAGCGCATTAAGAATGAAGGCGTTCGAATTGATGAGAGAGACACCAAAACTGTTCGCCCCATCACCATTGAAATGAACCCCTTACCTCGTGCGCATGGTTCCGTACTGTTCGCCCGTGGCGAAACCAAGGCTCTGGCTGTCACGACTCTGGGAAGCTCCACAGACGGTCAACGCGTGGATACCCTTCATGGCGATACCGAAAGCTCTTTCATGCTTCACTATAACTTCCCCCCCTATAGCGTGGGCGAAGTGAAGATGGCTCGTGTTTCCCGTCGTGAAATTGGTCATGGTGCTCTTGCTGCCAAAGCCTTGCGCCCCATTTTGCCCAATCCCGAAGATTTCCCCTTCACCATCCGTGTTGTGTCTGAAACCCTCGAATCAAACGGTTCCTCAAGTATGGCCGCTGTGTGCGGTGGTTGCCTCTCCCTTATGGATGCGGGCGTGCCTATTTCGGCTCCTGTTGCCGGCGTTGCCATGGGGCTTATTAAAGAAGACGATGATTTCATTATTTTGACAGACATTCTTGGTGACGAAGACGCCCTTGGCGATATGGACTTTAAAATTGCCGGAACAGCCGAAGGCTTGACCGCTGTGCAGATGGATATCAAAGTAACGGGTATTTCCATGGAAATTATGACCCGCGCTTTGGAACAGGCCCGTCAGGCTCGTTTGCACCTCCTTGGCGAAATGGCTAAAGCCATGCCCGCCCCCCGCTCTGAGCTTTCCAAGTACGCTCCTCAGCACTGCGAAGTGACTGTTGATCCTGACGTTATTCGTCTTATCATTGGCCCCGGCGGCAAGAACATCAAAGCCATTACCGCTGAAACAGGCGCTTCCATTGATATCAACGATTCCGGCATTGTCGCTATTTTCGCGCCAACATCTGAGTCTTTGGAAAGGGCCAAAGAAATGGTTCTTCTCTTTGACCAGAAGCCTGACCTTGGCGCGAACTATGAAAACGCCCGTGTTATCAAAGTCCTTGAAATCGGTTGTATCGTAGAACTACAGCCCAATATGGAGGCTTTGGTTCACGTTTCTCAGCTCGATAAAGAGCGTGTTGAGCGTGTGGCCGATTTTGTCAAACTGGGCGATACCATGACGGTAAAAGTCATTGAGATTAACGGTGATAAAGTGAGAGCTTCACGCAAAGCCGTGCTTCTTGAAGCTGACGGCATCGAGTGGACTCCTGAATCTACTGCTCGTCCTCCCCGCCGTGACGGTGGGAACCGTGGCCGCCGCGATGACCGTGGTCGCCGTGACGACCGCCCTCGCCGTGACGACCGTCCTCGTCGTGATGACAGGGATTAATTTGTAAGAAAAA
>CAZYJQ010000224.1:0-1784 GCA_964647835.1 uncultured Desulfovibrio sp.
TACCATGTTTTTTGTGATGCTCGTGAAAGTGGCTTAATGGAAGTAACCCTGAGAGCTTTTCTATATGTTTTCGTCGTTTTACCCGGAGGTTGTCCTATGTCTACTGGTGCTTTAGCCCTTTTTGCCCTTATACCCATTCTTGTGGCGCTTGTCCTTATGGTTGGCCTCAGAATGGGCGCCATGAAAGCTATGCCTTTGGCTTGGCTGTCGTGCGCGGCGATTGCTTTTTTTGTATGGGGTCTTCCCGTTGATTATATCGCGTCTCTTTCCCTTCAGGGGGCAATGAGCGCGACGGGTGTTTTAATCATTGTTTTTGGTGCGCTTCTTATCCTTCATACTTTGCAATACTCTGGGGGCATGGAAACTATTCAGTATGGCATGCAGGGCATCAGCAAGGACATGCGGGTTCAGGCAATTATCATAGGTTACATGTTCGCGGCCTTTATTGAAGGCGCCGCAGGTTTTGGAACTCCCGCAGCATTGGCGGCTCCGCTGCTGTTGTCTTTGGGCTTTCCTCCTTTGGCAGCCGCGGTAATGTGTCTTGTGTTCAACTCTTTCCCTGTTACCTTCGGTGCTGTGGGAACTCCCGTAATTGTTGGCTTTGGCGCGTCTATTCAAACTGTTGTTGACGCCGCAGTTCAAGCCGGAAGCCTGCCTTCTGTGGATGTCTTCTTTAAAATGATTGGAGAGACCGCCACTATTTTGCACGCTCCCATGGTCTTCTTGCTCCCTATCGGTATGCTGGGCTTTATGACCCGTTTCTTTGGCGCTAATCGCACCTGGTCTGAAGGGTTGAAAGCCTGGAAGTTTTGCGTATTCGCCGCGGTGGCTTTTGTTGTTCCTTACGTTGCCTTGGCCTGGCTGGTCGGGCCCGAGCTTCCTTCCCTTTTGGGCGGTCTTATTGGTTTGGGTATTATTGTTACCGGTGCTAAACGTGGTTTTTGCGTACCTAAGGATACCTGGACTTTTGGCGATCATGATAAATGGGACGCTAGCTGGACGGGTACCATCGCTTTTGGCGGACAAACTGAATTTAAAGCCCATATGAGCCAGTTTAAAGCGTGGCTTCCTTACATTCTCATCGGTCTTGTTCTCGTTATCACGCGTTTGAACTTCCTTCCTTTTAAAGCCTGGCTCAACGCCAATGGCGTTATTGCCGCTACCTCCATTTTGGGTTTTGATAACGTTAACGAAAAATTGCCCCTGCTATATAACCCCGGTGTTATTCCCTTTGTTCTTATTGCTCTTATTACTGTTCTGATCCACGGCATGCCAGGCAATAAGGTGTCTAAGGCTTGGCTTGAGACCATTGTTAAAATGAAAGCCGCCACCATTTCGCTCATCGCTTCGGTGGCTCTGGTTAAAATTTTCCAAGGCTCAAACTTTAACCCTGAGCTCGTGGAAGCTGTGAAAGCGGGTACAGCGAGCTTTATGCCGTCTATGCCCTTGGCCATGTCCATGGCTATGGGTGACGTTTTTGGGCAGGTCTGGCCCATGGTCGGCGCTTATGTCGGTGGGTTGGGCGCCTTTATTACGGGCTCCAACACTGTTTCCGATATGCTCTTTGGCCAGTTCCAGTGGGATATCGCTGGACAGCTTGGCCTCTCTCGGACGGTAATTCTGGCGGCTCAGGGCGCTGGGGGTGCTATGGGGAACATGATTTGTATCCATAACATCGTGGCTGTGTGTACTGTTGTTGGCCTGTCGAACCGAGAAGGTGAAATCCTACGCCGTACCTTCCTGCCTTTCGTGTGCTACGGGATAGTGGTAGGCCTTATGGCAAC
>CAZYJQ010000225.1:0-1784 GCA_964647835.1 uncultured Desulfovibrio sp.
AATCGCACCAGATCTGCTGACCCTTTACCTAAAGGCGCTCGCGGGCTTTTCCTGTGTAACAACGAGGAAATTACCGCCGGTGGGGAATTGCACCCCGCCCTGAGAATAGCTTGAATTTTACCAAAGCTGGCAGTCATTGGCAAGGGGCCATTCTGGTGAAGGGAGCCTAAACGGGTGAAGCTTTGATGGGCTAAACTTTGAACAAGAGCCAGTGGAGGCCAGCCTTACGAACTGAGCGCCAGTCCTCAGAACAGTCCTCAGAACAGGCCACAGTTTTGGCGGGCACAAATCCTTACGAGGGACAATGTCTGAATGAGGAGAAAGTTTGAATGGGAAGAAAAGAGGGCTCAAAACGGCTTGCTTTTCCTAGCGGTGCCCTTGCTGACAAGGTTCACCAGCCCTCAAAAAATGTTGAGTCGGCTATCTCTTAAAGGGTGAAAGGTAGTGATTTCCCCTTGAGTTGCTTGCATGTTTGCTATTGACCTAAATTTTTTTGCCAACTAGTCTCTTGTCATGCGGGAAGAGGGAAGAGGGAAGAGGGAAGAGGGAAGCGGGAAGCGGGAAGAGAACCTGAACCATTTTACCCCGTAGCTCAGTTGCCCAGTTGCTTGGGTGCCCCGTTGCCTGGTGGCGTCCGTTGCCCGTTACCCGATTGCGGGGTTGCTAGGTTTCCCAGTGGCTAGATTTCCCAGAGCTAGGTTTTCCAGTGGCTAGGTTGTCCAGCCCCTATAGTTCCTCGTTGGCCCGTAGCCCCTTAGTCTGGCGAGCGTTGTCTGGAGTTTTTTTGAGTATGCTGAAATCGAAACTTGCCCTTGGTTTAAACATTTACCATATCATAGTTGATGGCTTGCATGACGCCATTCCTATTTTTTTGGCTTTCATTGTCCTTACCCTAGGCACGGGTGAACGAGAGGTTGGGATTATCGTCTCCCTCGTCGCGCTTTTTAGCACCCTTGCCAGTCTTGGAACGGTGTATTTGTCCGAACGCTATACCATGCTTACGTTGACGGCCCTCACTGTGTTGCTTTATGGGGTGGGGTATATTGGAGCGGCCTTTTCAAACTCCTTGTTTACCATTGGACTGGCGTTCGTCTTTGCGACCTTGGGACACCAGCTTTTTCATAACATCAGCTTTACCTATTTTTCCAATGTAACTTCAAAAAACAAAATAGGGCGGGTTATTAGCGACTTTACCGCCCTTGGCGATATCGGGCGTATCCCCTTTATGTCTCTGGCCGGATTATGCGGAGCTGTCGCTTTCTATGGTTTTGAAGGATGGCGTCTTTTTCTTTTTCTCTATGGTCTGGCGACCATTGTTTTCTTGGGCATTTCTTTTCCCTTTGTAAAAAAATCTTCCAAAGGAGAAGAATCCGCAGAAAGCTTAGGGCAACCACTCGAAGGTCAAGGACGGCTGGCGGGTAAAGCACAAGAGTCTGAGGGCGATGCAGGGGAACAGAAGGATAGTCTTAGCCTGCGAAATGGCGATGTCATCCCGCGGACGGATAATCTAGGCTCGCAAGGCAGAAGCGTCGCTCAGCTGACCAGCATAGAAGCCCCCCGGGGGCATAGGGCGGAACAAGGAAGGCAGAAAGCTCCCAAAAAAAATCTTCCTTCGCTCAAACTCCTTGGGGATAAACGGGTATTATTGACCATCATAGCCAACATGCTCAATGTCTTGAGCAGTGGGGCTCTTTTTATATTCCTCCCCCTTTTGCTCTTGGCCAAGGGATTCGACCCCAATATTTTGGGGGGACTGGGCTTGGGTTTTAGTATTGGTTGTTTTG
>CAZYJQ010000226.1:0-1744 GCA_964647835.1 uncultured Desulfovibrio sp.
TTTCCGGCTTGCATGGCATAGCCCGGAACGGTGGCGTCAAAACGGGCCAGCTTTTCTTGTTGGGCGGCCTGCTGCAAAGTGGTCTGGCGGGCGACCACAAGATCGGTGAGAGAGTTTTTAACGGCGTTGGCGGCTTTACCAAAATTGGGGCGTTCGGCGGGATCAAGTTCAGGCAGGCGACTCATAAGATGGGCCAGCTTGCCTTTGCGTCCTAAAAAGAGCGTGTCCGCAACCTCAAGGTCAGCCAAAGTTTCTACGCTCTCAAGGGCGGTGGTCAGTTGGGGAACGAGATTTTCTAACTCAGCAAGTAAATTCATGGTATTCCCCCCTCACGGGGTGGTTGTGGGTTTGAATAATACAAAAGGCGAGTCGCTCATAAAATAATGAAACGACCCGCCAAAGGAATATTATCGCGCGGTGACCGTGCGATTACTGAGCAGTATTATGCAATCTTTGCCTTGGCGAGTTCTACCAAGTGAGCAAAGTCTTCTTTGCAGTTAACAGCCATGTCGGCCAAGACTTTACGGTCGAGCGTAACACCGGCTTCACGCAGTCCGTTCATGAAACGGCTGTAAGACAGTCCGTTTTCACGAGCGCCGGCGTTAATGCGGAGAATCCAGAGTTTTCTGAACTCACGCTTCTTTACCTTGCGGTCACGGTAAGCAAAAGTAAGACCGCGTTCTACGGCCTCTCTTGCCTGACGATAAGTGGTGCTGTTGGCACCACGGTAACCTTTTGCAAGGTCCAAATACTTCTTATGGCGCTTATGGGCCGTCTTCCCTCTCTTAACACGCATGAGTAGCCTCCGTGTACTGCATTCTGGAAGGCGTAGGGTATGCCACCAGAATGGAAAAAATTATCTTACCTAAGGTAAGCTTGAAAAAGATGCCTGCAACTAAAATGCGTAGGGCATCATACGACGCACTGCACCTTCGTTGGCTTTGTCAACGAGGGTAACCTGACCAAGACGCATTCTACGTTTAGCGTTTTTCTTGCTCAGGATGTGGCGCAGGTTTTGTCTGCGTCTGCGGATTTTTCCGGTGCCAGTTACGGTAAAACGTTTGGCAGCGGAGCGTTTTGTTTTCATCTTTGGCATGGTTGTACTCCTTATGCCTGTATTTTCAAGGGGTTTTTGCCCCTTTGAACAACACGGGCAAAGTCTTTTGCTTTGTCCAATGTCGAAAGCCCCTTTTTAAAAGGGGAAATGCATAATGCTCTATAAAAAGTATTCTGGCAAGCTCTTTTTACTTTCAATCTTTTTTGGCAGAAAGAAATCGTTTTTACGGCTGCCGAAAGTGCATTGGTCTTACCCTAACCTTTGACAGGGCATGGCACCCTTGCAATCTTATGGGTTGTTCTAGGAATAAAAAATCGTTGTTTTAGTCCAAAGCTATGGGTGCTACGATTTTCAATTCCTTTTTTATTTACTCAATAAAAAAGCAAACAGGTTCCAAGGAATGAAATTCCTTGGCGGATGGTTTAAGGAAGGCAGAGCCTTCCTTAGCAAAATAAAATCACATGGCCCAAAAAAAATAAAAAGAGATATAAGGGCTTGTTCCGTGGCGGTTCAAGCCTTTATATCGAAATATGTCGCCTTAGGGTAAAGAGGTTATTCTTTACCGGTGGGCAGGGGAGCGAGCATCATGAACAGGGTACGACCTTCAGCGCGGGCATCCTGATCAATACGTGCGATATCTCTTGTATCTTCAGCCACACGGTCAAGCATAAGCTGACCTCTGTCTTT
>CAZYJQ010000227.1:0-1732 GCA_964647835.1 uncultured Desulfovibrio sp.
TATACAGGGCTCCTTTGAGGCTATTTCGCTCCATCCTAAGAGCAGGCAGAGGTTTTCCTTGAGAATGCCATGGGGTCTGACAGGCTAAGAAAGATTGCTATGGCGACTCTTAAACCTGCTAACAGCATGAATTAATGAACGAATGATAGCCGTTGAGGCAAAAACACTCGACCTAAGCGGGCGCGTGATTCTATGGCGCCAGAGCGCCACAGGGGAATGGTGAAGAAAAGGTTGATTAACTGAAAATTGTCCTTTACAGGGGCTTGTGCTTTTAATAACTTGAGATGTGACCCTTACTCTCCGTGCTCCCGCTGGCTTCTGCTCTCTGCTTGCTTAGATATTCTGTTTGTGCGGGCCGCCTGTTTTTAACGATACTTATAAGGATACGCAATGAAAATAGAACCGCTTACTCCGGCGAAAATTGGCGCTTATACGCGAGATTTGGGTGTAAGAAAGTCTCGCTTTAAGCCCGCCAAGAGTTTCGTTTTAGCAATACTGGCTGGGGCGTTCATTGCTTTTGCGGCCGAAGGTTCAAGCATGGCCGCCTTTAACCTCTTTGCCGATGCCAATACCTATGGCTTAGGACGGTTTATCGCAGGACTGGTGTTTCCCACGGGACTCATGCTGGTTGTGGTGGCTGGGGGCGAGCTTTTCACCGGTAACGTGCTTTTAAGTTTCGCTGTTTTTGAACAGCGCATTCACATGAAAACCATGCTTAAAAATTGGATCATTGTCTATTTGGGCAATTTTGTCGGTGCCATTGGCATTGCCTATATGGTGGCGCAATCGGGTCAGTTTAACAGCGGTGCCAATGTTTTGGGGGGTGTTACCATCACCATTGCCTATGGTAAAATTTCCCTTCCCTTCATGTCGGCTTTTTATTTGGGTATAATGTGTAACTGGCTGGTATGTTTGGCTGTTTGGATAAGCTACGGGGCGCAGACCACCATGGGGAAATTGCTCGGAGTCTTCTTTCCCATCTGGCTTTTTATTACCTCGGGCTTTGAACATAGTATCGCCAACATTTATTATGTTCCGGCGGGTATTATGGCGAAGGCCAACCCAGTTTGGGCTGGGGCTTCGGGGCTGTCAGCCGAGGCCCTTGAAGAGTTGACCTACGGCGCGTTTTTCTTGAATAACCTCTTGCCAGTAACTTTGGGCAATATCGTTGGCGGTATGGTTTTTGTAGCTTTGGCCTATTGGTTTGTGTATTTACGCCCCGAGATGCGCCAATAAACCGTCTTTGGCGGAGAGGGAAGTTGATTTCTGATTGATACCAACTGAGCCCTGCATTTTTGCCGTGCTTATCTTGCATTTTTGCCATGCTTATCTGAAGAAATGGCAGCAATGAGCTACATGACTTTTTGATACTTGGGCACAGATGGTATAAGTAGCACTTTATCACTTTGACGCGTTGCTACTGTGATGCTTTGTCAACTTGGCAAAGGACGCAGGACCTATGATAAGCAAGGTTTTGTCCTGCTGAGATGGTATGTACTTTTAAGAAGAAGCCTGATGGATGGAGATGGATGCCTTACTGCCTTCAACACAAGGGTTCCCAATCTTTTTAAACTTGCATTCCCCAAAGTAATCTTTTATCTTGCCTCACGGCATGAGTATGAAGGCAGTTGCCCATTGAGGCGCGCTGTATGTTCATACGCAAACTATTTTTGTTGTATGTGTCTCCGTAGCTCAGTTGGATAGAGCGCCGCCCTCCTAAGGCGGAGGCCAC
>CAZYJQ010000228.1:0-1714 GCA_964647835.1 uncultured Desulfovibrio sp.
GGCACCGTTGGTTTATCAGTCAACCTCACCCCCAATCTTTCTGCAACAGGCAAATGCATCTTATGTTGTGTCATGTTTATTGGTAGACTTGGGCCCATTTGGCTTATTACGGCAATTCAGCAATTTCAAAAAGAAGCGACCTTCCGCTATCCTGAAACGCCCATTCCCGTAGGCTAAACATATTGAGAGGAATTATGCAAAAGAAGCTTGAAGTAGCCGTTATCGGCCTTGGAAAATTTGGACTGACCTTTGGTGAAACCCTCACGAATCTTGGCCATAAGGTCATCGGCCTCGACCTTGACCCCATGCGCATTCAAGAAGCGCAAGACAAGCTTTCCCTCGTGTATGAGGCAAACGCCATCAATAAAGACGTGCTTATGCAATTGGAGTTACAAGACCTTGACGTGGTGACCGTTTCCGTTGGCAATTCCATGGAAGCGTCCATTCTGGTGAGCCTTAATCTGATTGAGATGGGATTTGATAATATTATTGTAAAAGCCATCAGCCCCACCCACGCTAAGATTTTACAAAAGTTAGGCATTCGCAGAGTCATACAGCCAGAAGCCGAAGTCGCCGCCCTCACTGCCCGCCGTATCCATTATCCGGGTATGCTGGATTTTCTCCCCATAGGCAAAGGGGTGCTCATCCAAGAGGTAGAAGTGGCGCACTGGGCAGGGAAAAGTCTTGTAGATCTAAATTTAAGGAATAATCATGGCGTTTTAGCCGCCGCCATTCAACCCAAGGGTGAAGCTAATTTCCAGTTTGTCCCAGACCCGCAAATCCCTCTGAACGAAGGCGACAAACTTCTCCTCATCGGCAATCAGGATGATGTATTAGCCCTTAAGCCCTAACAGCGGTAATGGCCCCAAAACATTTGATGTGACGATGTGTTTTCCCTATGGGACAAACAACCGCCAAAGGACTAAAAGAATGTCGCGGCCCCAAATAAAAAGGCCAAGGGAAAATGTGAACATGGGCCAAAAGACATACTTGTTATACCAGACGCTCGCCGCCATCCCCAGCGCCCCCCAAACCGCCCCAAACAAGGACACGAAATAATAGGCAGCGGCTGATTCATAGTACCATAATTCAGCGAAAGGCCCTTGAGCCTTCCAATACTGCGAGTATTCTTCCGCCCCCACAAAGGCATCATAAAAAGAAATCCCCCCTAGAAAACCCCCTAGCAATGACCAGACAAAATACATAGTACGCAGTAAAAAAGCTGTGGGATACATGCTGAAATCCTTTGGCAGAGCCATTTCGAACCAGAAAGCCTAACACCTGTACCATGGACGCAAAAATTCGAAGCAAGACCTCCCTCACACCTTCAGCCCAACCTTCCCCAGCCCTTATTGCTGTCCAAGCCCAGCCCCTAGCCATGCCTCAGTTTTTTCCAAAAGTTTTTTCAAACAACCCAAAAGCGGCACTGCGCTATTCCTCGCCTTTCTTCAGGGCTATCCCCTTGAGCCGATGTGTAAGGGGGGCAGGTCTTTTCCATTGCGAGCCTAGCGCAAAATCTGGCACGAAATCTGGAACAAGGGCTGGCGCATAAGAGGTACCATAAGACTGGCACACGAGCTGACATAAGCGCTGGCGAACGAGCTAACATGAACAAGGGTGAGGGGTCTTCCTTGAAGCTTATTTCGCTTATTATTGGGGTGTTGCCCCTTCGGCCTTTGTAAAAAACAAAGAATTATAAAATTCCGACTGTCCG
>CAZYJQ010000229.1:0-1699 GCA_964647835.1 uncultured Desulfovibrio sp.
CTCGCTTCGCCCGACCAGACCATCGCCTCTTTAAGCGACAACCAATTCATCGCTTTGAACGCGTATGACGATCAGGAAGTGGCTGTTAAGGCCTTTAAAGACTATGACCGTACGGCTTTGCCCGTTGTCGACAGCGACGGCACCTTGCTGGGCATTGTGACCGTTGACGATATCTTAGACGTTGCTGAAGAAGAGAACACTGAGGACTTCCATAAATTCGGGGGTACCGAAGGGCTGGATTTGTCCTATACCAAAACCTCTTTGGGAGAAATGATAAAAAAAAGGGCTGGTTGGCTCATTATTTTGTTTATCGGGGAAATGTTCACGGCTTCTGCCATGGCCCATTATGACGATGAAATAGCCAAGGCTGTTGTCCTCGCCTTATTTGTACCCCTCATTATCTCAAGCGGCGGGAACTCGGGGTCTCAGGCCGCAAGTCTTATTATTCGCTCCTTAGCTTTGCAAGAACTTAAACTTCGCAATTGGCTCTATGTTATGCGTAAAGAACTGCTGTCAGGGGTGTTGCTGGGGTGCATTCTCGGCACCATTGGTTTTTGTCGTATCGCCTTGTGGCAAACCACGGGCATTTATGACTATGGGGAGTTCTGGGAGTACATCGCGGCGAGCGTTTCGGTGGCCCTTGTTTGCATCGTTATGTGGGGGACTGTTTCGGGCGCCATGATTCCCTTTGTGCTCAAACGTGTGGGGCTCGACCCGGCTACGGCTTCGGCTCCCTTTGTGGCGACCATGGTGGACGTCACAGGACTTATTATTTATTTTTCCATCGCCACCTTTTTCCTCGGAGGAAAGCTCCTCTAGTTTCTTGAAGGGGTACCAACGGCGCTGGTGTCTGCTTAAATTGCCCTCTCTCATTATATCTTTGTCATATGTGGCACTTGAGGTGAGAAAAACAGCCGAGATAAGAAGAACCCCATTTTTTTACAAAAAAGGGGTTCTTTCTTGACTTTATGTGTCTGGGGCTTATGTTTTATCACAGACGAAACGAGTAGGCAGGATTTTTCTCTTTGATGAGATTTCCGTGAGACTACTCAAAGTGGAATAGGTGATTTTGCTACCATGTAACATATTCTTATGTGTGTAACCAATATCCTCTCTGTAATTCATAAAACCTGCCAAAGCGGATGAAGATGAGTTTTTAATTCTTTGTTCTTGTGAATCGGCCTTTAGAGTAGGCGGTTTGCAGTGGTTCTGGCGGTCAAAACTTTTAAGGAGTTTATCATGAAATTAAGCACAAGAAACATGCTCAAAGGTAAGGTTGTGAAGGTTGAAGACGGTGCTGTTAACGGTGTTGTTACCCTTGATATCGGTGGTGGCCAGCAGGTTGTTTCCGTTATTACTATGGAATCAATCCGTAACCTCGGCCTTGCTCCCGGCAAAGAAGCCTATGCGCTTATTAAAGCTTCCTCCGTTATGGTGGGTGTTGACGAGTAATGGTTAACTAGGTTGTGACAGCCACAAGGCGTTGCAACCTTCTTCATGTCAATTGGGATATTTTATGGCGTTTTACTGCGCCATTAGACGATGTTTTCTTACGTATCCCTCATACATACACAAGGATTGAGGGAGATTATTAGGATACCCCTTCCATAATGACAATTGAACGAGCCGTTACCCTAGGGTGACGGCTTTTTTGTAAATGAAAACCCCCAGCTATGCTGGGGGTTCTTTTATGCTTACA
>CAZYJQ010000230.1:0-1692 GCA_964647835.1 uncultured Desulfovibrio sp.
GAGTGCAACCTTGCCAAGGTTGAAGTCGCGGGTTCAAATCCCGTCTCCCGCTCCATAAAAAGGTAGCCCCTGATACAAGCAGGGGCTTTTCTGTTTTAGATACTGTGGAAGTATCTACTGAAGAAGCATGTATTGCAAAGCACTCGGTGCTGGAATACCCTTACCCGCAGTACCTCTCTATAGTCCAAGCACTCTATAATCCGTAGAACTCATAGCCCCTGTGAAGAAGTTATCATCCTGTTAAGTTGTCACCCTATTAACGAGAGGTACCCCCGTTTCAGTGCTCATAATACGAACGAGTTATCAAGTTCACTCATTCCGCGCTTCAATACTCAAGTCCTGCCAAATTCTTTGCAGTCTATCAGTTTCACCGCCACAAACAGCCTCATACCATGGCTCAAACTGGTTCAACACCTCGGCAATGAAGGCGTTGCGCGATGTCCAGCGTTCACACTCCACATAAAGCGAAGTTACCTTGCTTTGCAATTCAGGCGGAAAATCCTCTAACAGGGTATTGATATTACAACCGACCCCCAAAACAATCCAATCCAGAGCTTCCCCCCGAAAACCACTCTCTATAAGCACGCCCGCTACTTTTTTACTACCGATATACACATCGTTGGGCACCTTCACACGGGCTTCAACACCCCCCATGAGGCGCAAAGCTTGCGCCACAGCTATAACCGCCCCTTGCATAAGCCATTGGAGATTATTCTCCGCCAAAGATGGACGGAGTAAAAAAGAGAACTGCGCGGCCCGTGGAGCTGAAAACCAGTCATGCCCCTTCCTTCCCCGTCCTTGACTTTGAGACTCAGCCACCACAACTGAGCCTTCTTTGGCCCCTTGGAAAGCGAGCTGAACAAGCTCATTGCCCGTTGAGACCGTCGTAGGCAGGATATACCATTGCTCACGCCCAAGCTTTTTGGTCTTTAAGCCAGCAATAATGGCATCTTGTCCCAACATCTCGGCTTTCATAGTGAGCCGATGACCTCTTTTGGGCACAGACTCGATAACATGCCCTTCGCAACGAAGACTCGCCATATGCTTCGCCACCGCCGCTCGGCTTATACCGAGTTTTTGCGCCATTTCCTGACCTGAGTACCAATCACTGGACTGCTCAAGAAATTGCAAAATGACCTCTTTGGTTGAAAGGCGCCCTGAGTCAAACATATATTGTAAACCTATATTTTATTTTAATGGTTGACATTCCGCACTTCTCTATTGTAGTGCTCTTTTCATGCCTAGTTTTATCCGCCAGCTCATCTTCAATACCGCTCCGTCAAGCGCGCTATCCCCTGCTCAGGCTCAAGAACTTATGGGGGCCCTTCTTCAGCAAGCGATTAACACAGCGGATAATAGCGCACGCTCTCCAGTCACAGCCGATTTACCTAATATGACTGATACACCCAGCACACTAGGCAGAGAAGGATTCCTTAGCTCAGCCAGCAAAGAGTCAGCCAGTAAAGACCTAGCCGGAAACTACTTAGCCAGTGAGGCCTTAGCCCTTGCTCGCCTTGTCGCTTGGCAAGGCGGCGCCAAAGCTTTTAGTTGTGGCATCATCAATGCCAAATCCGGTCTTTGCGCTGAGAATTGTTCCTTTTGCGCCCAGTCCAGCCACTATACCACCAAGACCACCGCCTACCCTTTGCTTGATGCTTCTACTTTGTACAAACATGCTGAGCGCTTGGCAAG
>CAZYJQ010000231.1:0-1686 GCA_964647835.1 uncultured Desulfovibrio sp.
CTTCATAGGCGACGGCGGCGGGGTCGGCGCCATGCCCTTTGGCATAAAAAAGCGCGCCTGTGCGTTCGGCCCAAACTCCCAGCTGTTCGGTGGCGGCGGCCCTAAAGGTATCGCCTGCCACCAGCATAACCTTGCGTCCCCGGGCTTGTTCGCGGTGGCATAGTTTTGCTATGGTGGTGGTTTTTCCAGCGCCGTTCACTCCAATCATGAGGATGACCTCGGGTGGGTTTACGGCGGTAATGCGGCGTAGGGGGGTGAAGACGTTAATCATTTCTTGGCGTAACTGCGCGCGAAGCTCATGGGCGTTGCCCAGACCTTTTGTTTCCGCATGCTTACGCAACCTTTCAACCAAACCCGAGGCGGTGGCGTAGCCCACGTCCGCCATAAGAAGGGTTTCTTCGAGTTCTTCCCAAAAATCTTCGTCAATGAGACGGTCGGCGGCAAAAAGGACGTTGAGACTTCGGGAAAGTTGAGCCCGTGTTTTGGCAAGACCTTCGCCCAGCTTAAGCATAAGACGACTTCGTTCGTCTTCTTCGTCCTCAAGGTCAAGGGAAAGAGCCAACCTGTACTGCAGTTCTGACCTAAATTCGTCGATTTTCTCATAGCCCATGTTTTTGAGCCACTTGCGAAAGGTGGTGACGAATTTTTCAATCTCATCTTCTGGGGCTTCGAGTGCTCGTAAAAGGAAGGTGATGCGGTACCATAAAAGGTCTGAAGCCGAATCAACACCTTCTAAAACGACGTTGAGCCAACTGGAAAGCTTGGGCTGGGCGTTGCGCAGGGCAAGGGTAAGGGCGTCGTCCTCTGGGGACGGCGCGCCCGCAGTCGTTTGCGCTTCGTCTTGTTTGACGGAGGCTTGCGCTTCGCCAGAATCAATAGTTTGTGCTGGTTCAGCCGCTTTGCCTGATATACCCGACATACCTGCTAAGGCAGGGTCTGAATCTGGCGATGTCGCTGAATCTGCGGGTGTTTGGTGAAGGGCGGCTTCCTGTTCAGCCGCGCCACCGGGAGTTGGGGCGGTGTCGCCACCAAAGAGTTTACGTATAGATGAAAAAAAACCCATGGAATATTCCTGTGAGTGGTTTGGTGGTTAAGGTTTACAACCTTACTGCCTGTTCTTTTGTTGCTCTTCCTTTGACTCGGCCAAGAGGGAGTTGGAACAGCCCTTAAGGCGAGGCGCAGTAAAGAATCATTATTTAGTGCCACTTTGGGAAAGGGCTGTTGAGTTCCCTAAGATAAACTCGCTGTAATATAGCGAGGGGCATGAGAATTTTTCCAATGCACCGTTGGTGCTCATACTAGCAGAAAAAGAGCTGATTGCCTACTGGCAAATGCCCTTTTTCACACGACATCACAGCCTTTGAAGCGGGCTGGGCTGGCATTGCTAATAGTTGGCGGACGCTTACTTCCCTGGTCTGTGGTGAATCCTGTGGCAAATCCTGCGGCTAGGGTGTTCTCTTTGAGGCAGGAAAAAAACTTTTTAGAACTTTATTGAAACTTCCGTTTAATAGAACAGGAATCATAAGGGGCAGAGTAACCTGCCGTTAAAGAGATGGTGGTGTGCAAGGTCTATAGGACATGGGGGCAAAGGATGTGAGGGCGTGGAAGGTGGGGCAGAAGGAAGATGAGGCATAAAGAACTTCGCATATGGCTTCATAAGATTACTTGTTTTCTTCGTTTTGCTAC
>CAZYJQ010000232.1:0-1631 GCA_964647835.1 uncultured Desulfovibrio sp.
CGCACGACCCACCAAATTTATGTCCTTCCTAGGACAACAAAAACCCCGAAGCCTCTCATATGGTTTCGGGGTTTCTCGTTTTCCTAGAGGGGCGTTGGGATTCGGTAGAGTCTGTTACAAAGTGGTACATAATACGGGATATAGTGAAAGTGTAAAAATGGTATAGACCATTTCCACGTACCATAGCGAGTGGGTCATGATTAAAAAGTTTACTAATGCGAACCTGCGCAGTATTAGGCCAACTGGCGAAAAGCAGATTGTAACTCTAGGTGATGGTTTATCTTTTTAGTATAAGCTTAAGAGATAAAGGTTTTTTATTTACGATATACTGTAAATGGTAAGAGACAAAACGTCAGCATAGGTGAATACCCTAGCCTTACTCTGAAACAGTTATGTCAGCCATGCTGAAAGTACAAAAGAACAGTGAATACGACGCTTAAAAGGTAAATCTGTCGGTTTTTATATTGCTCAAGACAATCGTTTCATAACAACGGGTAAAACGAATTCTGGCAACAACTTTTACCAATGATGGTTAGTTGTTGCCAGAGCTCATTGATGTAAACTACGCTACTGAAACTTAAGAGTTGCTCAAAATTTCAAGTTTCGTTAGCAAATCGTTGTGGATATCTACAGAGCTACCTTCTGCCAATGAGTAGGTTGTGAAATCACCGTTGGTTGCCCCAGCATGCCAGTCACCTTTAAGGATAATGGTATCGTCCCCATCACCAGTAATTTTCAAGCCTTCGATGGACTTAACATCATTGCTGTCAATTGTTAGTTCGTTGGCTTTTGCCCCTTCCAAATTGATTAACAGTTTATCAAGGGTTGTTTCGCTCGCTGGATCCATACCCAATATACCGCCAAGATCAATTTTAGTCAGGTTGTCGAGCATCATGGTTTGCTCTCCATTGTCAGTATCAGTAAATGAATAACTGATATCTTTCCCTTTTAAGGCAGAGAAATCGTTAAGCTGTGCAAAAAAAGAATCCACAGTTTCACCATTTTCAAGTTTGCCAAAATTGACGTGTATACCTTCGACACTGGCGTTCTTAAAACCAGCACTATTAAGCCAAGAACCATATTTATCTTCAAAGTCACCAAATCCATTAGCTCTCAGAACAAGGGTATCGTAATCAGCGCCCATGTTGAGGGTGAGGCCGTTTACTTTCGTTCCGTATTCAGTCAGGGTGTTTATTTTGCCGTCCAGGTGGACATAGTCATTTCCGGCACCTGTATCAAACGTATTAGAACCCCTTGAATCGGGCTGGGTTATGTTACCGGTGAACTTTATCACGTCATTGCCAGCGTCTGTTTTGATGGTGTTGTTAGAGTAATAGTTCACGCTCATATTACCGTTTATGGAAATAAAATCATCTCCTTGTCCGGTTTGGATGATGTTTGCTCCACGGAAGTGAGCGTAAAAATCACCTGTAATATCTATATGATCGTTAAGATTACTCCCGATTATGTGGTTAGTGGCGCTCTCGCGATTTCCCCCATAAGCATACATGGCATGAAGCTTTGCGCCCTCGCCCCCTGTAACGAGGATTTTCAAAGTTAAAGGCGCGTCATCGTTGGCGGTAATTTTGTTCGATACATCTGCATATACATAGTTAGCTGCTGCATGCATT
>CAZYJQ010000233.1:0-1630 GCA_964647835.1 uncultured Desulfovibrio sp.
TTAAGATAACGTTTTCGTTTTTGGCGCTGACCTTATAAAAATGTTTGAAATAGTGTACCACGGCGGCGCGGGCTTCAGGAAGGCCGGGCACGGGGGTGTAGCGTGTAACTCTGTCGTTAATGGCCTTAATGGCGGCCTGACAAATATCTTCAGGTGTGTCAAAATCAGGCTCGCCGATGGAGAGACTGAGTATATCTTTGCCCTGGGCGCGCAACTCTTGAGTCAGGGTGCTGATGCTGAGGGTTGCGGAGGGCTTGAGGTTGAGCACACGTTCGGCTAGTTTCATTCAAAGGCTCCTTAGAACAGGCGTTGACACGAAGCGAACACTTGTTCCTGTAAATTTACTGGTGTAATTTACCAGCAGTGGCGTACTATGTCACTCTTTTTTGACTGAATTGCGGAGGTATCTGTGCCGTCAGAGCTAAAAAAGTCCTTATCCGAAAAATCCTCAGGGGAAAATGCGGTTACGCAAGCTCCTTTATTGCCCTATGGCGCTCCTTTACTTTTGGGGCGTTTGATTAAAAGAGTAAAACGTTTTTCCGTTTGCTTTTCCTGCGAAGGTAAGGAGCTTTGGGCGCATACTAATAACTCGGGTAGCATGATGGGGCTTCTCAAACCGGGCCTGCCTATTATGGTTTCGGTGTCCGATAATCCTGCCCGAAAGTTGCCGTATACCTTAGAGATGGTCAATGTCTTGCCATGCGCTGATAAAAGGGATGGAGGCATGGGAAGTCCAGACCCCAAAGGCTGGGTGGGGGTGAACACCCTCGCGCCCAATAGGCTTTTGGTGCGTGCTTTTCAAGAAGGGCGGTTGGCCTTTGCGCAAGGTTATCACCAGATAAAAGCCGAGGTTAAAACAGGCGATTCGCGTATGGACGCCCTTGTGACGGGAGAAGGACAAAAGCCCTTATGGGTTGAGTGTAAGAACGTTACCTTGGTAGAAGACGGGCTGGCGGCTTTCCCGGACGCTGTAACCGAACGTGGACAAAAGCACCTTCGGCACATGGCGGAGCTGGTGAAGGAGGGCGCGCGGGCGGCTTTTTTCTATTGCATCCAGCGAAGCGACGCCAAGTGTTTCGCTCCGGCGGATTTTGTGGACGAGCGCTATGCCAAGCTTTTTTATGAAACCATGGAAGCTGGTGTTGAAGTTTATCCCTATGTTGTGCGTGTTGACGAAAAGGGACTAGAGCTCGCAGAACTCTTGCCAGTTCTGCCTGCAGGCTGATATACTGATAAGCGTCGCCACCCTTCTTGTTTTTAAGCGTGGCCTAGCCTATTTGCGTGATTGACCAAATTTTAAAATATCTTTTGTGGATAAAGACCATTGCTCGGTAGGTTATATTGGTTTTTTTTGAGGGGTTTTGCCCCTCAAGCTCCCCGCAAAGCGTGTGGTACTCTTTGAACCCCTTGCTCACGTATGCTTTCTTTAGGGAAAAGCATACGTGAGCGTGTAGGTTCCAAGGAATGAAGTTCCTTAGCGGATGGGCTTAGGGAAGGCAGAGTCTTCCCTGAAAAAATATTTTCCGATATGATTAGCTGACGATGTTTTTCAGTAACATTAATTATTACAGCAAGTTATTGCCAAAGGCATAATGATTATGACTACCTCTTCTTTTCGTTGTGGCTGGGT
>CAZYJQ010000234.1:0-1608 GCA_964647835.1 uncultured Desulfovibrio sp.
ACGCCGTTCGCCTCGTTATAGAAGGAAAAATCCTCGCGCTCAAAGGACTTGGCGGATTCCACCTTGTTTGTCTCGCCCATAACCAAGAAGCCGTCGCGACCCTTCGCCAGCGCAAAGGCCGACCCCACAAGCCCTTTGCCCTCATGGTCGCCAGCCTGCAAGACGCGCGAACTATTGTCACTGTTTCTCCACAGGCCGAGGCACTGCTCACCTCTCCCGCCCATCCCATTGTCCTTTGCCCGAAAATTGTATCCGGTTCCCTTGGAAATCAAGGCGAATCGCTTGTGGTCAAAGCCAATGCTTTTGCAGGCAAGACCACCTCGCCCTGCTCTGCCTCCCTTAGCGAAGGGGATTCCAGCGATCCTCTTTTGCCCAATATCACAGAGCTTGGCACCATAGCGCCCGATACCATAGCCCCCGACACGGATTTTTTAGGGATAATGCTCCCCTATACTCCCCTGCACCATATTTTTATGGCTGAATTGCAAGACCAGCTCAACAAACAACGCCTCCCTCATCCCCCCGTTGTGGTCATGACTTCGGGCAACCTGGGAGGAGAACCCATTTGTCTGGAAAACCGCGAAGCCCTCGCAAAGCTCAGCGACCTTGCCGATGGCTTTCTCCTGCATAATCGGGACATTCTCATTCGGGTGGACGACTCTGTGGTGGCTCCTCAGGCCGATAATTCCACCACCATCTTCCGCCGAGCCCGCGGCTACGCGCCGTTACCCATACCTTTGCCCCCTTGCACGCCTTCTATTCCTTCCACCCCTTCGCCAGCCCCGTCTGGTTCAACTGGTTCAACTGGTTCATCTGGCTCGGCACAGTGCGTTCATACCGCCACTACCACACATTCTCCTCTCTCTCCTCATGCTCTGCCAAGCGTATTGGGGCTTGGGGCCGAGCTTAAAAACACCATTTGCCTCAACAAAGGCTCCAACGCCTTCATGAGCCAACACCTTGGTGATATGCAACATATCGAAGCCACGGGTTTCCATGATGAAATAGTGGAACATTTCCAAAACACCCTCGCCGTAAGCCCTAGTCTCGTTGTCCACGACAAACATCCCAATTATTACACCACCCGGAAGGCAAAAGAGCTTGGCTACCCCAGCCTCGCCCTGCAACACCATGCGGCGCATGCCTTTGCCCTATTAGGTGAAAATCCTGTGAACGAGCCCTGCCTTGTCCTCGCCCTCGATGGCACAGGCTATGGCGACGACGGCACCTTATGGGGCGGCGAAGCGCTTTGGGTGCATAGTCAAACAGGCGAATATGAACGGCTGGGCGCCTTTAGTCCCCTGCCCTTGCCCGGAGGCGAGGCCGCCATTGCCGAGCCTTGGCGCATGGCCCACGCCCTCTGCCTTCAAAATGCCATTGACCCTGGCCCTTTTCCATGGCTCCCCAGCCACGCTGAAACCGCCCGCCATATTCCCATGATGCTCGAAAAAAGCATTAACACCCCTGTCTCAACCAGTTGCGGCAGATTGTTTGACGCTGTTTCTGCTCTTTTAGGGCAAGGAGTAAGCGTTTCTTACGAAGGGCAAGCCGCCATTCGCCTTGAAAACCTCGCCCTCCAAAGCGCTGGTCTAACTGATATAGCTCATC
>CAZYJQ010000235.1:0-1576 GCA_964647835.1 uncultured Desulfovibrio sp.
CTAACAATAAGTTTAATATCAACCTGCCTCGTGAAAAAGACTTGTCGGGCCATTTGGAACAAAATGGTGCCAAGGCAACCGCCAAAGACAAAGGCAAGGGTATTGTTCTTGACGATGACACCAAGGAAATCCTTGAGAGCGACAACCAAATCCGCCTAGGACTCCAACTTGTTAAAGGGCTCCCTCGCATAGCGGAAATTCACAACTAATTCATTGAGCCGTATCCCCCTCATGCAGTAGAAGGCTTCATGGGGGGATACAGGCTGAATTTGGCATTCGATTTTTCGCTAGCCAGCCTCTGGAACAAGCCGCACCTACCCTAACGGCATAGGCCTAACCTCAGCCTTTTTCAGGCTGTTTCTCCCTTTAGGTGCCCCGGGGCTTGGCATTTTACCCTGCTTCCCGCTCTGTACTCTCCTACTCCACGAATGACACAATACTACCAAGCGACGTTTGCTAGACAATCATGGCTCTTAAAAAAACTTCTTCGCCCAAGCCCCAAGGGGCATCTTCCTCAAAATCATCAGGTTCTCAAAATACCAGCCGCAAGTCAGCATCTGGTAAAACGGGGTCTGCTAAAACGGCCTCTGGTAAGTCGCCCAAGAACTCTCGTACTTCGCCAAAATCACGAACTTCTGTGAAAAAACGCAGTTCCAAATTTAAAAGAACTTTCCAGAAAAAATTGACCCAGTTCCAAAAGGGTCTTTCAAAGCGAACGACATCCCTCGCCAAACTTTTTAGCAAAACGCTCAAAAGCCGCACCAAAAGCAAAAAAACGGCACGACGAAAAAAAAGAACGACAGCCTCACGATTATCCCCTCTTATGGTGGCTTTTTCAGCTGGTATTCTCATGACAGTTATCTGTTTTATGGGTATTCAGGCTGTCCAAAAATCCAAAAAGGCAACCACAACCACCAGCCAGACCGCCAGCCAGACCGCCAATGTTAACGGTCAAGGTCGAGCCTCTCCCCTTGTTCTCCCCCCTGTGGGGAATGTTGGCAAAGACGACACCCCCCTTGAGAATAACATGGAGGCGGCCCTCGCCATTCAACAAGCCCTCGCAGAGCTGCAGGTAGACACATCCACAGACCGCATCACCCAGTTCACCGAGCAAACCAAACAGGCCAATTTCGCTCTTTTGCAAGCTTCGGTGAACAGCAATATTCCGTCAAACCATATTCGCATTCTGCACCAGGACGAAAAAGACCATAAACTCGGGCAATATACCTTTCAAAGCCTCGCCATCCGAGGCCCTGCCAACTTTCCTCAAATTTTAGCCAACTCCCTTGATAGCTGGCACAGCGAAGCCCGCCTCTTTCGAACAAAACCAAACCAGTACGCCATTTCCATACAAGGCGTCACAACCCATGAATTTACACTTTATACAAGCGACGCGGACTTTAAACGAGCCTTTGCCACCCCCTCGTCGCCTGAAACCACAACCCCAAGCTATCCTGTAAAGCGCCCCCCCAACGCTCCAGCTCTTATCGTCATTGTCATCGATGACTTAGGCGCCAGCCCAAAAGCCTTAAACCGCCTTATGCGCTTAAATTACCCTGTGACCTGCGCCTTCTGG
>CAZYJQ010000236.1:0-1575 GCA_964647835.1 uncultured Desulfovibrio sp.
GAATGCGCTGATATTACTGGTACGCGATATTTTGCAAGGAGCATAAAAAATGGATACAAAAACCACAAACACGGATATTACCCCCCAAGACGAATCAACGAGCGCGAGCTTTGATGATGAAAACTTGTCTTTTGCCGAACTTTTTGAACAGCAAGAAAAGGAATCTGCTAAACAGCCACGCCTTGAAGCTGGTCAAAAAATAGAGACAACTGTCATAGCCATTACGGCTGATACTGTTTTTGTGGACACTGGCTCCAAAGTTGACGGTATTGTTGAGCGCTCTGAGCTTGAAAAAGACGGAGAACTTCCCTTTGCCGTTGGAGACGCAATCGAACTTTTCGTTGTTAGTATTACCGCTCACGAGATTCGTCTTTCAACTGCTTTGCGTGGGCAGGGGAACATTTCTTTGCTTGAAGATGCCAAAAATGCAGGTATTCCCGTCGAAGGCAAGGTTGTTGCGGTCATTAAAGGTGGCTACCATGTAGAAATCATGAAGCGGCGCGCCTTTTGTCCCTTAAGTCAAATTGATATCAGGCCCGTTCAGGAGCCTGAAACATTTGTGGGCCAAACCCTTCCTTTCGCCATTACAAAGCTTGAACAACACGGACGCAATATTGTTGTGTCCAGACGTGCCTTGTTAGAAGTTGAACAAGCAGAGCAATTGGCAGAAATTTTAAAGACCTTGGAAGTTGGCTCGGTTGTCGAAACGACGGTGACCCGCCTTACTTCTTTTGGCGCTTTTGCTGAAATCGCTCCCGGCGTTGAAGGGCTCATTCATATTTCTGAATTGTCATGGGGCCGTGTCTCTCAGCCAGACGAAGTCCTTTCCATAGGCGATGTGATACGTGTTAAAATTTTAAGTATTGAGACCACCGACCGCGGAACACGTTTCTCTCTTTCCATAAAAGAAATTACCGAAGACCCTTGGACCAATATCTCTGAAAAAGTACACGAAGGGGATACCTTCACAGGTAAAGTTATTCGTAACGCGCCCTTTGGCTCCTTTGTTGAAATTCTTCCCGGCATTGAGGGACTTGTTCACATTTCTGAGTTTTCATATGAACAACGCATTCATAAGCCCGAAGAAATGGTAAATCCCGGTGATACTGTTTCTGTAAAAGTACTAACCATCACCCCAGACCAGAAAAAGCTTTCCTTGAGTATGCGCGCTGTGGCGGGTGACCCCTGGTTGACCATTGGCGAAACCTTTTCAGTTGGTGCCACCGTTATGGGCACAATGGAAAAAAGAGCCGCCTTCGGCCTCTTTATTACCCTTGCCCCTGGTATAACAGGCCTCCTGCCCGCTTCGGTTGTTCAACAATCGGCTGCTAAAAATGATATCGCAAAATTGGGTGCAGGGGACGCCATTGAAGTGGTTATTCAAAACATCGATGCCGCGCAACGTAAAATCAGTCTCGCTCCTGTTGGTGAGAAGGGTGAAGAACCCATCGATTGGAGCTCTCACGCAAAAACAGAACCTAAACAACCCTCATTGGGTATGCTAGGACAAGCTCTTCAACAGGCCATTGAAGATAAGAAGAACTAATAAAGAGGGGTTTTCCCCTCTTTTTTTTG
>CAZYJQ010000237.1:0-1553 GCA_964647835.1 uncultured Desulfovibrio sp.
CCATCCAAAGCTATTGAGTCCATGTCCAGCTCTTCGGGCAAGAAACCTCCTCATGCTGGTTTCGAAACCAAGGCCAATGGCATGACGCTGAAAGTGGCTTTTCATCGCGATTCGGAAACGGGTATTACTTCCCTTCGCGCTGATATTTTTGATGAATCTGGTAATATTGTGCAGTCCGAAGAAATAAAGGGTGATGTTCGCATTACCCGTGGCGATGACGGGGAATTTCTTTTTCTGAAAGGCGCGGCGGCTTTGACGGCGGGAAAGTTAACGGGAAGCGACGGTGATTTTCTTATCCGTATGTCAGGGGCTGACGTGACCTCGGTTAAAGGTGAGGTGGGTGTTATTAACTTTGGACGAGGTGGCTATTTCGACGGGGGGAAGGCTAAGGTTACCTATAGCGGCGAATATAGTAAGGCCGTTTTTAGCGGAGGCACTGGGGGCAACCTCTATGGTATTCCGCAAAAGCCTGATGGCAATAATGATTTACTATCGTCCTTTGAAAATTGCGTTATCAACGCTGCTGATACCAATAATATGTATGGCGGATATTTCACAGGCTCTATCATTAACGGTGGCGAGGGAGATGATAAATTCAACGGGGTGTTCGCCAGTGGGAACACCGTGAACGGTAACGGTGGCAGTGATGATTTTACGGGGTTTTTTATGAACTCCACCCTGAACGGAGGAGCTGGTAGGAACAGCTTTGTGTATACCCCCGCCGGAGAAGGGGATTTTGCCACACGGTATACGGATGCTTCCATGCAGTTTGTTAATGTTACCATAGATGCTGGCGAGGCGAGTCGAATGAATGCTGTTTTTGATAAGGCCGAGATTTCTCTGGGTAAGGGGGCGCATTCTATTACGGGAGCCTTCATTGGTTCAACAGTGACTAACAATGAATCTCAGGATACGAACATCGTTGCTGTTTACGCAAACGGTACCACCTTTAAGGGCGAAAATGGCTCTAATAAACTTCGTGTTCTCACGGGAGACCAGGTAACTGTTGAGCTTGGGTCCGGGGAGAATGAGGTTTTTATGGGAGCACAAAAAGATAGCCCGCTTTTCGGCTTCCTCGGACAGATAGTCAATTTCAGCGAGGTGCGCTTTTACGATTCCTGGCATCAGGTTAAAGCTGGAGGGGCATACGCTGGAACGGGATATGGAACGCTTGCTGGAGTCTCTGTAAATGTGACTGAAGGGAAGACACTGCTTGAAATCAATACTGGACTTGAGCATAGTATTCAACTTTATGACAATACGAGCACAGACGCAGGGGAAGCTGATGGGCTGGTACACGCGCAGTCTGAAGAAGCTCAAGCTGAATCTAAGAAACAAGAACAGGCGCCAACCTCGGCGACAACGTCTTTTTATAACTATGCTGGTCAGCAAAGGCGCCAAAGCCGATTAATCGTTTCTGACTATGGTTTGGATGATGCGGCGGTCATAGTAGAAAGCCGATATGGCATCAATCGTTACTCCCAAGAAAAAAATGCGCGGCTCGGGCATTATAAAACGATCTGTCTTTTTAGGAGCACTTACGACTGGGAAGC
>CAZYJQ010000238.1:0-1542 GCA_964647835.1 uncultured Desulfovibrio sp.
CTTGCCGACCGCTACGCCGATAAATACGGCCTGCCTGCGAACCTCGTCATGGCCATCATTAAAACGGAAAGTAATTTCAACCCGCACGCCGTCAGCTCTCAACAGGCCATCGGCCTTATGCAGATTGTCCCCTCCACAGCAGGCGAAGAAGTTCATGCGTATCTCCACGGAAGCCCCTCCGCTCCGGGCTTTGACATACTCTTTCAGCCCGACAAAAACATTTTATATGGCACAACCTACCTGCACCTTTTGGAAAAACGCTATTTTCAAGGGATACAGGACCAAACCTCGCGCCAACTCTGCATAATCGCCGCCTATAACGGTGGTCCCGGAGCTGTTTTACGTGTGTTTGACGCCAATATGACTAGCGCCGTGTCCATCATTAACGCCATGAGCCCTGACGATGTTTACTCCGCCCTGTCAACGGGCATGCCCTTTGCCGAGTCCCGTCAATACATCGACCTTGTCCTTGGTAATATCCGAAACTTTTAAACAACCTCTTGGGCAAAGGCTTATCAAGAACAAAGGAGCGACTCCTCCGCAAGGATAAACAGTTCGAGGGACAAACACCGCTTGTGCATCTTTTTTAGCTGTGATAGTTTTGGCTCTGTTTAACTACTTCTTTATACCCTAACCAACCATGTGGAGCTATTCACCATGCGTAACAACATTTTTCGAATTCTACTCGTAACTTTGACCGCCTTTGTTTTGTTCGGCTGTCAAGAAGACAATACAAAACCCGCGACACCCATCGCCGTCATCGACCAGACTAAAATCTTTGAAAAAAGCGCCAATATTAAAGCCGCCAGAGAACATGGCGACGCTTTCTTAGAAAAACTGAACCAAGAAATGGTCGTGCTTAAAGAACTGGCTGAAAAAGAAAAAGACGCTAAAAAAGCCCAAAAGATGATTGAAGAAGGCACCCTTGAAATGCAGCAACGCCTGCAAGCCGAAGATTATTTGATTACCACTAAGATTTCTACCTTGTTTGAAGGGGCCGTTAAAGAGGTCAAAGAAGAAATCGGGGCCACCATTATCATTAGCGCCGACCTCGTGATGAGTTATGACGAAAAGGCCGATATCACCGACCTCATCGTTGCCAAAATTGACAAAGCCACCATCTCCTTTGACGAAAAGCCCGCTGACGCGGAAAATGCCGCCACAGAAGCCACTGCGACTCCTGAAAAAGCTGAGGGCCCAAAAGCCGCTGGCGCTGAAAAAGCCCCTGCCGCAGAAAAAACCCCTGCCCCTCAGGCTGACGGTGACAAAAAAGCAGCGAACTAACCACTTTTATTCATGCCGTAACAACACAGCCTGGCCTTGCGCTAGGTTGTGTTGTTTTATATTGACGCACACGGGCTAACGTGAAAGAATATTATCCCGCCCATCAAGACAATCTATTTTTACTCAAACGATATCCGGAGGATATTTCCATGAAATTGCAAGGAGCGTTCACAGCCCTCGTAACTCCCTTTAAAAACGGAGTGCTGGACGAAGAGGCCTATCGTGAATTTATCGAATGGCAAATTACCGAAGGTATTG
>CAZYJQ010000239.1:0-1533 GCA_964647835.1 uncultured Desulfovibrio sp.
TTCGCCACATCGGCATCTTTATCCACAATGCGAAAATCAATGCCACGGCCTTCGAGGGTGTTGGCCACGGCTTCGCCCACCCGTCCCGCGCCAAGGATGATAACGGGAGGTTGGTGGCTAACATCCAGACTGCGTTGCATGGCGGCGTCGTAGGCTTCAAGCTTATCGGCCGTGCCTGCCAAGAGGAGAACATCGTCCTTCTCAATGACGGTGTTGGGAGTGACTGATTTATAGTGGTTCGAGTGCCAGATGCCCACTACGTTGATATCATAGCGGTTTCGCATGTCGACTTCTAAGATTGACTTGCCCAAGAGGTCGGTAAAGTCGGCTGGGGACTCGGCGATGCAGAGTTCGTGGAAGCGGGCTATGGTGTTGGAACACATGGAGATATTAAAGACCCGACGTGCCAGTGCCTGACCTAAAAGCTCTGTAAAGTTGAAAACATAGTTGCATCCCGCCAAGTGCAAAACGCTACTGCTGGCGGAGGAGTCGGCGCTTGCCGCCAAGGGAACATCAGGGAACTTTTCTCGGACGGTGGCGGCGATGTTGCTGTTTTTAAAGTCGTCTTTGAGGGCGACAATGAGGCTGGCCTGATGGGCTTGAGCCATTTCGAAGGTTTCTGGTTCGTCCGTATACCCCAAGAGAATTTTATAGCCTTTTTCGTTAAGGCGCGAAGCGTCGTCCATATTGTCGATTATGAGGCAATAGGGGATTTCATAGCGTCTGAACTTTCTGGCGATGTTGATGGCGATGCTGTCAGAACCGATAAGAAGAGTGTGGTTTTTAACGGTATTTGGCAGGCGTCTCGGGTTGGCTGCTTTTCTTTGGGCTTCTAACCATGGAGTGTAAATAAAGTGAATGAAGACAAAGGGCATGGTTAACATGAAGAAGATTGTGCCTGAGAGAAGGACAACGATACTAAAAACCTTGCCGATGTCGCTGGTAAAGGTGATATCTCCAAAACCAAGGGTGGTCATGACGGTAAGAGACCAATAAAGACCCGTCACCATGGAGTAGTCTTTGCCTTCAAGGCCCATAATGACATGAAAAATATAGGTATACACCGCTAGCAACGCGACAATGGTCAAGAAAAGATTGCGTATGAGCTTGAGGTTTTTGCGGTTAGTGCGCTGGGCCATAAAAATGGCCATTTGAGAAAATAAGGATTGCATATAAAACCTGGGGGTTAGGCCTTAGGGCCAGTGAAGTATTTTTGAGATAAACAGCCCTTGTAGAGCAATATGGGGGGCGTTCTTTTCTGTATATAGGGGGTTGGGGAGAGAGTCAAAGATTGGGTGCAGGATTGTGCCTCAAAAGGGGAATATGAAAAAGAGGCGGGCTTGTCAATACACTTGTCAATACCTTTGCCAATATACTAGCCTCTAGAGCCTTGAAAAGACTGGCAGGGGGCGTTTTGTGCCTTTACCTTGTTCACATAACTGTCTATAATGCGATGAATTTTAGTCCCTTCAAATTATTTTTTACCATCGTTTAACAAGGAATGAGTTATGAGTCGTTTTGCAGCTATTCAGC
>CAZYJQ010000240.1:0-1530 GCA_964647835.1 uncultured Desulfovibrio sp.
CCCGTCTTGAACCAGTTCCGGCTTGAGGCAGGAAAGGGAAGAAAGCTCGGGATATACTTGAGCCGGGCGCAGGTTGGCAAAAAGGTTGAGCTCCTTGCGAATGGCAAGAAGGCCCCTTTCTGGGCGAATGTCTGCGGGTACGTCATCCCATTTGGGGCCGCCCACAGCGCCAAGGAGGGTCGCGTCGGCCTTTTTGCAGGCGGCAAGCGTTTCGGGAGGCAGGGGGCTTCCTGTGGCGTCAATGGCGTCGCCGCCAATGCGCTCAGTGCTGATGGAAAAACCAACCTTGTATTTCATTCCCACGGCATGAAGAACACGCACCCCTTGTTCAACAACCTCAGGGCCAACGCCGTCGCCGGGTAAAAGGACAATTGTCTTATTCATAAAAATTACCTTTCTACAGTCAAATAAAGTGAACGAGAATTATACCCTAGCCTTGAAGACGAGCCTTTACATAAGCGGCAAGGCCGTTTTTATCGAGTATTGCCTTCATGGTGGGGAGGAGAGGGGTAAAGGTAATGGTGTCACCCGTTGTTTTATTGGTGATAACGCCTTTATCCGAATCAATGACAAGTTCGTCGCCTTCGCTAATTTTGGCGTAAGCGTCCCCGATTTCTAGGGGAAGCAGTCCCATATTGAAGGAGTTGCGATAAAAAATTCGCGCAAAACTATGGGCAAGGACAACGGTAATACCAGCGCCCACTATGGCTACGGGAGCGTGTTCACGAGATGAACCGCAACCGAAGTTTTTACCCGCCACAATGATGGAAGCACCCGGGGTTACTTTTTTTACCCACTCAGGATCGTAACCGGACATGCAGTTTTCCCCAAGTTCCTTGGGGTCGAAAGTGACCAAAAACCGAGCGGGAATAATGGCATCGGTATCTATATGATCCCCTAAGCAAAGGGCTTTACCTGAAAGTTGCATAATAACAATCTCCTATAACTTTGAGGGGTCGGTAATAAAACCGGTAACGGCAGAAGCGGCGGCAACGGCTGGGTTGGACAGATATACCTCAGAATCAAGGCTTCCCATGCGACCGCGGAAGTTGCGGTTGGTGGTGGCGATGGCGCGCTCGCCTTTGCCTAAGATACCGAGGTGTCCGCCAAGACAGGGACCGCATGAAGCCGGGCCCACGACACAGCCTGAATCCATAAATATTTTAATAATACCTTCATCAAGGGCCTGCTTCCAAACAGTTGGCGTGGCAGGCAACACAATACAGCGTACATTTCGCTTCACTTGACGACCCTTTAAAATACCCGCGGCGGCGCGCATATCTTCAATGCGACCGTTGGTGCAAGAACCGATGATGACCTGGTTAATGGCCACATCGCTAAATTCTTTGGCGGCCTTCACATTTTCTGGCAAGTGGGGGTAGGCAACCTGAGGGGGAAGGTCAGAAACATTGAGGGTGAGTTCTTTGATATAGGTGGCGCCAGGGTCAGCGGCGATGGTCATGGGGTTTTCTACCCCGGCTTTTTTGCAATACGCAACGGTTTTTTCGTCCGATGCGAAAAGACCCGCTT
>CAZYJQ010000241.1:0-1519 GCA_964647835.1 uncultured Desulfovibrio sp.
CTCTCCTCAAACGCCTCCAGCTCAATCCCCCTAGCTTGCCTTCAAAGGCATTGCCAGATATACACATCGTGCGTAAAGGGCAACACCCTTCCAAAACAATCCCTTGTCTTACAGCACAATAGGAGAGGGTTAAAGAACAAGCCATCGATAGACACAAACCAACTGTTACAGGCCAACAGACACAGGCCAACAGGCCCGTAGAGCCTGCAATCAATAGCCTGTTATCAATAGCCAATAGCGCATCACTCATGAGCTACTGATGAAGACCTCGGAATCTTTACCCAAAAGACAAGACGCGCCCTCAGCTCTTAATCTCTCAAAACAAAAGCTTTATAAAGGATGACCATGCTCGACAAACAGCCCGCCCCCCTCGACAATCAAACCGTTATCATTTTTACCGACGGCTCTTGCCTGGGTAACCCCGGGCCCGGCGGCTGGGCAGCCAAGCTCAACTTTAACGGGGTCATTAAAAGGTTAAGCGGCGGCTTTGCTAAAACCACGAACAACCGCATGGAACTTTTCTCGGTTATATCAGCCTTAACCTGCCTAAAACGCCCTTGCGAAGTTCATCTCTACACCGATTCACGCTATGTACGCGATGCCGTTGAAAAAGGGTGGCTCCGTTCATGGCAAAAGAAGAATTGGAAAAAAGCCGACGGAAAACCTGTCCTTAACCAAGACCTTTGGGAACAACTTGTTCCCCTCTTATCAGCTCATAAGGTGAAACTTCACTGGGTTGAAGGGCATTCTGGCCATCCTGATAACGAAGAAGTAGATGATTTAGCGCGCCAAGCGGCCTCTCAACCAAACCTGCCTCCTGACGCTGGTTTTCCCCAATAATTATCAGCCAATTTCATAAGACTTTTGAGCCTGCCTAGAGTAAGGTTTTGCTACGGTTTATCACGGCTTCGCGATTACCTCCTCCTTACATTATGCTGAGGCTCACTCTTTTCTTAAAGGCCAATACACCAACAATTCTGGGGAAACGCAACGGACAAGGTAGCAATATCCCTCTAGCCCCCCTAGGCACCAGAAGCACAAGAGGCACCATAGCACCCGAAATCCCCTGACAGTTGACGACCAGCAGACAAAAGGAAGGGTCCCATTTTGAAAGTTTTCCTGATGAGTGACCGTTTTTTCTGTATTCCCACGTATTTATTTCAGTATACAAGCCTTACCTAACCACACAGTCTGATCTTCAAAGGCGCCCCTACCACGCCATTCTCAATCCCTCTTGCCTTCTTCCACTTTCCTCTCTGTGAATTCTTCGAGCGCCATCCTCGTTTTGCCTTTGGCTGGTCTTTCTTTTTCATTGGCGCGTTTTGCCCTGTGGCAGGTTCCTCACAACCCTTTCTCTTGCGCTTCCCCTAGATGATTTGATACACTCTCACCTTAAACAAACTTGCACAACCCATAAAAGGCTGTACTAAGTTTAATAATAGTAAGGAATATGAATGAATACCGAACAGTTTCACCTTAGAGAAAAAACTCTTGGGAACCTCCTAGACGAAGTAGCAGA
>CAZYJQ010000242.1:0-1493 GCA_964647835.1 uncultured Desulfovibrio sp.
CTCCTTAAGGGAAATAGGGTTAAGCTAGGGAAATACCCTATGTTTTACAGGTGGGTTCTTCTTCACCCACACCTTTTTGAGGAGTACAAATGCCCGCTTACTGTAAAAAATTACTTTCTTTTCTCGCTATTTTTTGTCTTTCCCTCGGCCTTGTGTGGTCTTTTGAACAACCCCTCGCTGAAGCAAGCCAGAAAAGCACAAAAAAAAGCCAGCCCACCACCAAAAAAGTTTCCACTAAAAAAAGAAGCGGCAAAAAGTCCGCCTCCGCTAAAAAACGTAAAAACGTTGCAAAAAAAGCCCCGCCTGTTGTCATTGGCAACAACTACAAAGGAGCTGTTTTATACAACGCGGACACCCAAGAACTCCTTTTTCAACGGCGTGATAACGCTCCAGTTCCCCCTGCCTCATTAACGAAGATAATGTCCATGTTTGTCGCCCTTGACGCCATTACCAGTGAAAAGGCCAACTTAACCTCCCTTGTACTCATCAGCCCTAAAGCCGCCACCACGGGTGGCTCAAGCATGGGCATCCAGGCAGGAGAACTCGTTCCCCTCAACGAGCTGCTCAAAGGTATGGCTATTTGTTCAGGTAATGATGCCAGCGTTGCCGTGGCGGAATTCATTGGGGGCTCTGAGGAATCCTTCGTTACCCTTATGAACGAAAAAGCGCGCCAGCTCGGAATGAACAATACGACATTTAAAAATGCGCACGGTCTGCATATTCCCGGACAGCAAACAACGGCCTTTGACATGCTCATTTTGGCACGCAACTATCTCGAAAAGTATCCTCAAAACCTCTCAATCTATCACTCCAGCACAAAATACACTTACAAGGGAAAAACCCGCCGTAACGCAAACACCCTCTTGGGTAAATATGAAGGCGTCAACGGACTCAAAACGGGCTATGTGGCGGCTTCGGGTTACAACCTCATCACAACCGCCGAGCATGACGGAACAAAATTTATCAACGTCCTCTTAGGCGCACCCACCAGTAAAATTCGCGAACAAGAGGTGGCCTTCCTGCTAAGTCAACACCTTCCCGGTTTCGCCAAAGAAATTGAGGACAAGAAGGTTGTGGCGCACCAATAAGACAAACGTCGCTCCCTCAAAACCATCCACAAACCTTTCATGTGACACGGTTAAGCCCGGCTTAGCCGTGTTTTTTTGTAGTCGTCATCAGCCTTTGCTCACCTCGCTCTAATTCAGACTTGCCCTAACCATAGAGAACCTTCGCAATTTTCAGGAAGAGCTCTTTTGCGAACGCTATTCAATATGTGCATTTTACTAAAAAGCGGAAAATGAAAAAGCACTCCCGCGCCAAGGGGCAAAGACACTTACCCGCCTCTGCATACCTTTGTCATAAAATATTGATGAAACATGGCACCCTATGAAGGCAAGAGTTGCCATTGCCGAGAGAGGCCGCCCTATCACTACGCCTCCACCTAACGAACTACACTGGTAAAGCCTCAGTATGGTCAGGTGCAATGACGACAA
>CAZYJQ010000243.1:0-1485 GCA_964647835.1 uncultured Desulfovibrio sp.
TTATCGCTTCCGATCCGGCCCTTTCAGCAAAACTTCTTCGCCTCGTCAACAGCGCCTTTTATGGGCTCTCCAACCGTATAGACTCCATCACCGCCGCTGTAAACGTCGTTGGTCACGGGCCTTTAATGATGCTCACCATAGGGGCTATCCTCGCTTCGTCTTTTTCAGGTATCCCGAGCAATATCATCGACATGAGAAGCTTTTGGATGCATGCATTTTCAACAGGGGTAACAGCGCAAGCAGTAGCGAAAAACGCTGGCATAAAAAGCGTTGAAAACCAGTTTATCGCTGGTTTACTCCACGACATAGGCCGCCTGCTCTTCTTTATCGAAGCCCCTGCCTGCGCCATATATGCCATGACAGAGTCTCGCCAAAACAGGGTCTACTTTCATGACATGGAAAAAGAATTTTTTGGAGTTACCCACGAAGACCTTGCCGTTGACCTGTTGCAACTGTGGAACTGCCCAGACTCTATCATCACCCCCATCGCCAAGCACCACGCTACCCTTGATGAGTCCACCCCTCCAGAGCTATGCGTCTTGCCCATGGCTAACGCAATTACCATCGCCATGGGGTACGGCACCAGCGGAGAGTTTTTCATTCCCGGCTTACCTGACGTTACCTGGTCAACCTTAAAGATAACACCCAAATCATTGGTACAGCTCGCCAAAGAAGTCGACGAGAATATCAATAAAATGCTGTTCGCCATCCAGCCTAGCGGGCAGTAACCCCTCCAAAACTACAAGCCCCCCCAACGAGTGCCTGAACGGGGCGATCTCTCCCCCCACCCTTCGTCCCCCTATCTTTCGCTGCCTTACCCTGCGTCCCTTACATCGCTTTTGCCGTAGGCCGGCCTTGCCCCAGCCATTCGGTGCATCTTTGTTTGTAGCCCACCAACCACAAGTTTTGTGTTGCCCCTTTGCCATGCTTATGACACCATGCGACAAAAGGAGCACTTATGTCGAAAACCATACTTGAAATATATGAAGAAGGCTTTGACGCCGGCGTCGGAGCCGCTCTCCAGGCTGTCCATCACTACCTCGACGCCATGGAAGCAGAAGAGGCCAGAGTCCTTGCTCAAATCCTCCGCTCGGTTAAAGCGCAAGCCACCGAAGAATTTGCCAGAGATAACGAGGGCTAGGCCATTCTATTAAACGCTAGCTCTAGGCATTAGTTTTAGATACTGCCGCTGAGTATCGGCTCTGGGCTTTAACCTTGAGCTTTGACCCGAGGTTTTGATTCTGGTGTCGCCTTGATTAACACCTGTTCTGGTTTAAGCAGGACGATTGACTCGCTATTGCGAGAAGGTCTAACAGGAAAAGAATACGGTTATTCCTTATTCCTGCCCGCCTCGTCTCATCACAACCACTCACCATCCGTGGGGTTGCTTTATTTCAAGGCTTCGTGCCCTCAATGACCCAAGACCCTAAAATAAAAAAGGACTGGTTAAAACCAGTCCTGTCTTTTTAGTGGTAGCCGGGGAGG
>CAZYJQ010000244.1:0-1450 GCA_964647835.1 uncultured Desulfovibrio sp.
CGCGAAGAAATGGATAAGGCCGGAGCTTTAGAGTGCCGCATGCCCTCTGTTCAACCCGGGGATTTGTGGAAAGAATCGGGCCGTTGGGAAGACTACGGTAAAGAACTTTTGCGCTTTAAAGACCGCCATGAGCGGGATTATTGCCTAGGACCCACACACGAAGAAGTCATTACTGACCTTGTTCGTGGCGAAATTCGCTCCTATCGCCAAATGCCTGTGAATCTCTATCAAATTCAAACGAAATTCCGTGATGAAATTCGTCCTCGCTTCGGTCTTATGCGCGGGCGGGAATTTATCATGAAAGATGCCTATTCCTTTGATAAAAGCGATGAAGAAGCCAACGTTAGCTATCGCAAAATGTATCAGGCCTACATGGCGATTTTTACTCGCCTCGGGCTTAAATTCAGAGCGGTAGAAGCCGACTCCGGCTCCATCGGCGGCAGTATGTCTCACGAGTTTGCTGTCCTTGCTGAAACAGGCGAAGACACCATCATCGCTTGTTCCAAATGCGAATATGCCGCCAATATCGAGCGAGCCGCAGGCACCAAGCCCGTTCAAAGCGATTGGCCTATGCCAGAGGCATATTCCGAGGTGTTCACTCCCGGTCAGCACACCGTTGAAGAGGTTTCAACCTTTTTAGAGGTGACACCTCAAGAAATAGTGAAAACTATTCTGGTAGACGTGGACGGCAAGCCCGTGGCGGCTTTGGTGCGTGGAGACAGAGAGCTGAACGACGTTAAGGTAAAAAACTATTTTAACGCCATTAATGTTGAGCTGGCGACGCCCGAGCAGGTGGAAGCCTGGACAGGAGCCCCTGTTGGTTTTGCCGGGCCTGTTAATCTCAAAGATATTACCATTATCGCGGACTATGAGCTCAGTGCTCATGAGGGTTGGGTAACGGGCGCCAACAAGGCGGAAACTCACTTTATTAATGTCAGCCTTGAGCGTGACGCTACCATTGAGAACTTTGTGGATTTACGCGTTATTAACGCGGGCGACGAGTGCCCCGAGTGCGGTAGCGTTGTGACAGCCGCCAAAGGCATTGAGGTGGGACATGTGTTTAAGCTCGGTGATAAGTACTCCAAAGCGTTGAACGCCACCTTTGTTCACGAAGACGGCACCGAAGAACCCATTTTTATGGGATGTTACGGCATCGGTGTCACCCGCATCGTGGCGGCTTCCATCGAACAAAACAATGATGCCAACGGAATTATCTTTCCTCCGGCTCTGGCTCCCTTTCAGGTTCTTCTCATGGTCCTCGACCCTGAGGATACCGAGGTAAAAGAGCAGGCCAGCGCTATTTATGATTATTGCGAAAGCGCGGGCATAGAAGTGTTGATGGACGACCGTGATGAGCGACCCGGCGTTAAGTTTAACGATGGCGATCTTATCGGCATCCCCATGCAGCTTATTTTGGGTAAGCGCGGGGCGGATAAGGGCATTATTGAGA
>CAZYJQ010000245.1:0-1432 GCA_964647835.1 uncultured Desulfovibrio sp.
TCGGCAAAGATAGCTTCCATGATTTCCACCTCAAACCCAGTGGCTTGACCGCCGGGGTTTTCATAGGAGAAAGGAGGAAACTCTCTGTTAAACCCATAGATAACGCGCATGGGAGCCGCGAGGGCAAAGCTGGTTGTCAAAAGCAGCAAGAAAACTACATATAAGGGGAACGCTCGACGCATAATAACCTTCCCTAAAAAATCGTAAGTGGTGTATGGTGCTTGAGCAATCACTTTATCAAATATGACAGGCATAGGCAAAATACTCTTTTCCTTATCGGCTTTTTCACAGAAAAATATAGAGAGACCAGAATTCGAGTAAAGTCCTTGTGCCTTTCTTAACCCTCATTTATGCTGATAACATTGGTTTATAGCGTACGCTTTCGGGATGTTTTGGCGGCTTTGTGATTTTTTTGAGCTCTTAAGAATTGAGTAAGTATTGCCTAGCATTAACGAAGGTTTGGATAGAAATTTGGAGGAAATAGCATGGGAAAAGACTGTTTTTGTGGGGTAGAGGCGGTTTTAAAAAAAGTAGCCACCCATTTACAAGAACACGGCTGGATGCTCGGAACGGCGGAATCTTGCACGGGGGGGAAGGTAGCGGCTTTATGCACAGCTTTGGCGGGAAGTTCCTCTTGGTTTGAGGGCGGTGTGGTAAGCTATGCCAACGCGGCAAAAATAGGTTTGCTGGGCGTAGAGCCTGACCTCATCGACCTTCACGGGGCGGTGAGTCAGCCCGTGGCTGAAAGCATGGCCCTTGGAACCCTGAAAGCGCTTAATGTGGATATTTCTGTTGCCATAACAGGTATAGCCGGGCCAACGGGTGGCACCGAGGAAAAGCCTGTGGGGACAGTCTGGGTCGCTGTGGGGATGCGCCACCCAAAACCTTCGGCCATAAGCCGCCGCTTTATTTTCAAAGGCGATAGACAGCAGGTTCGCTTGGGAGCCACCCAAACGGCCTTATATCTCATCCTTGAGACTTTGCGAAGCTACGCGAAGTAATGGCAAGGCTTTTTCGTTCCACCCAGGGGATTACGGGCGGGTGAAGAAAATCTTTGGGGTGAATCTTTTCAGGGAAAGGGGAAAGCGACCAAGCCCATTCGCAAACCAGATGCTTTGTTGTAATGATACTTGCCCTTGGGTTGTACGGGAGTATAACCAAAAATATTCAGCATAAGAGGCAAGGGCACAGTCTTTAGGGCAAGAGAGCGTTCTTTGGAATCAATCTCCTTGCTTGGCCCATAAGGGCTGTGTATTTCGCGCTGGAAAAGGGATTCTACGGGGAAGATTGAAGGCTGTGCTACGCAGTGCGTTGCGGATGAGCTGGGATGAGCAGGGTGGGAAAACTCAGAATTCAAATAGAAAAACAGGGTATAGACGACTTGCTTATACCCTGTTTAAAAAAGTGGTCGGAGCGACATGATTCGAACATG
>CAZYJQ010000246.1:0-1430 GCA_964647835.1 uncultured Desulfovibrio sp.
TGGCCTGCTACCCTGAAAGACTGTATGACTTGGTCTGTAACTGGATTGAACACAGCCAATGCCAAAACTACTTTTGCACCATCAAATTCACAGGCGAAACCGATTTCGCTACCCTTGATAAGTTTCTATCCATCCCCCAAAGCTTCGCCATGCACCTCTCTGTCAATAAACATGAGGTTACCTGGGTTCGGCTGGCTACACCGCAATAAGGCTTTCCAAAGGTCTGTCTCGTTACCTCCGCCTGCACGAGTCCTGCCTCACTGGTTCCAAGTGCAATCCAGCCATGACATTGGCATGACAAGTTTCCCACAGAGCGCATTTCCCTTGTAGGACTGCACAAAGACCCCATGGAATAATTCTTCAGGCAACACCCCCTTTGCGTTACCGCTTAGCGTGCTGTTCTCCTAAAATGAAAGCACCCCTGAAGGGGTGTTTTCAATGAACGTATGTGAGCCCAAAGCGCCTGTCTTTGTGGGGTTTTACCGGGTCTTTCTCATAGCTCCATGACGCCACGAAACGCTATCAAACCTTACCAGTCGCTAGACAATTATTGCCAGATACCCGCAAAAGCTCCATAGAACCCTGACGACCATGTTGTGCTAAGTTGCGCTAAAGGAGGCCAGATCCCCATCTTCCTTGCCTTCGGCAACTTTCAAAGACATGTAAAAACACGCGCCTTCAAGAAGGCCGTTTCTGGCTTTGGCGCTGAGTTCTCCGCCCCATTGGGTTATGAAACCGCTGACGATGGTTAAACCAAGCCCCATACCCTGAACACGGCTGGCGGAATAAAAAGGATCGGTAATACGCCCGCTATCTTGGGGCAGACCAACGCCGCTGTCAGCAATGGTCAAAACAACCTTGTCAGCGCTTTGACTGTATTCGCCCACAATCTTAATCAGGCGTTTGTCAGCCTCACCCACCGCATCAATGGCGTGGACGGCGTTACTCAAAAGATTCACTAACACCTGCTCCAACTGTACACGCTGGCTAATAACCAAAGGGAGAGTTTCCGGTATTTCAACCTCAATCTGAATTTTCCTTTCATCGAGCTGCTTTTGCACTGTTTTAATGGCATCATAACACACAGGCTCCACTTTTACAGCCTCGAGGATGGCAGATTCCCCTTTCATAACAAGGGTTCGCATATTAGCGATAATGGCGCGAATTTTTTCGGATTCACGCATAATAAGGCCCAAGCGTTCATTAATCGTCCCCTTGTCCACGGAGTCGGCTTTTTCCAGTAAAATCTGTAAACCGCTGGTGTAAAGATTCAAGGCAGACAAAGGCTGGTTAATTTCATGGGCAATACCCCCGGCTAAGGTCCCTATGGTCTCAAGCTCGCGCATTCGTTCAAGGCGCTTATCCACTGCCAAGCGCTTGGTTATATCCTCAAGCATTGAAGCCATCGCCCGCACCCGCCCCCTATGGTC
>CAZYJQ010000247.1:0-1410 GCA_964647835.1 uncultured Desulfovibrio sp.
CAATCAGTCTATTTGAAAGGCTTGCTATTCCTTGGGCGGGCGCGGCCCGAAAATATCCGTTCCTATACGGATAAAGGTCGCTCCTTCTTCAATGGCAACTTCCATATCATGAGACATACCCATGGACAGATGGGGCAGGGAAAGACCTGTTTCTTGTTCGGCCTTATCGCGCAAATTCCGCAAATCTACGAAATACGGACGCGACTTTTCGCCTTCGTCAAAGAAGGGGGGCAAGCACATTAAGCCCTCCACCTGAATATTAGGCAATTGTTGTACCTCAAGAAGCAATTCGTTCAATTCTTCAGGCATAACGCCAGATTTTTGTTCTTCTCGGCCCACGTTTACTTGAATAAGAATGCGCTGTTTGGTGCCCTCCTCCATCGCGTTATTAATGCGGGTGGCAAGGCGCAAAGAATCAACAGAATGGATAAGAGCGAAACGGCCCGCTACTTCTTTGGCTTTTCGGCTCTGAATGGTGCCTATATAGTGCCATTCAGGCAAGGCCTCAGCAGGTAAAAGCTTCGCCACATCATCCTGTTTTTGCAAAGCTTCTTGAACATAATTCTCACCAAACAAGGGGGTGAACAGGTCATGCTGAATAGAGCGCCAATGGGTCGTGAGGGCCGCCACATCTGACGGGGGGTGAATTTTTGAAACAGCCATGAGGCGGACTTCATTCATATCTCGTCCGTTAGCCTCCATAGCTTTTTTCACACGCTCACAAACCTTGGTAAAGCGCTCAATCAACTTACCGCAATCGCTCATCTTACTCTCCTGTTCCAAATCCTAGGTGGCGAAGAAACGAAACATCTTCAACCCAATTGTCTTTTACCTTAACCCATAATTCCAAATGCACCTTACGTCCGAGAAGTTCCATAATCTCTTTACGGGCTGTGGCGCCAACTTCTTTAATCTGCGCGCCTCTGTTGCCGATGACAATGGCCTTGTGGCTCTGGCGACCTACATAAATGACCCCATGAATAGTCACATGACCCGTATTAGGGTCCTCCACCCAGGACTCAATATCCACTGCCGTTGAATAGGGAAGCTCCTGACGCAAGAGGTTGAACAGTTTTTCGCGAATAATTTCGGTCACCATAAAGCGTTCAGGCAAAGTTGAAAGCTGATCGTCTGGGAACTGGGCTTCCCCTTCGGGCAAGGCTTTTTTAATGCTCCCGAGCAAGGCGTCTATGCCGCTTTTTTGCAGGGCGGAAACAGGGAAAATTTCAGCCTTGGGCCAAAACCCATGCAAGGCCTCCAAAAGAGGCAAGAGCAAGGATTTATCACCAAGCATATCAATTTTATTGGCCGCCACAAAAACAGGGCGTTCGTCAGCCGCTATGGCTTCAATGAGCGGTTCGATATCTTTTTCAAGATAGTGCGGTTTACGGGCGTATAAGTCAGCGTCCA
>CAZYJQ010000248.1:0-1397 GCA_964647835.1 uncultured Desulfovibrio sp.
TGGCGTCAGAGGACCAGCTGGTAACAGACTTTTCTTCGGCGTCGTCGGGATGTTGAGAATAAGGAGAGCCGCTTTTGAGAGCCGTACTGGGAGTTATGGTGATAACCGCGTTGGGGCCTCTTTGTGGAGGCGTTTCAGGGACGGCGTTGGCCGTGTTGTCTGAAGTTGCCTGCGTTGGAGGGGTTGTGTTTGCGCTTCCTGCTATGGTGGCAGGAACCTGAGAATCTTCAGGGGACTGGGGGGACGTTGCCGGCTGGTTCATTTGATTTGGCTGGTTCATTTGATTTGGCTGGTTCATTTGATTTGGCTGGTTCGCTTGGCCCGGTTGACCACTTTGATTCGGTTGACCCGCTTGGTTTGGCTGGCCAGCTTGATTTGGCTGGTTCTCTTGGCTCTGATGGGCCCCTCCCCAACGCGAAGCCATTTGGCTGGGAGTAAAACGCGGAGCTTCGGCGCTTTGACCCCCTCTGGCTTGGCTGTTGGTTATGGTAACCTGCGCCTGCGCCTCGAGGGGCAGGCTTAAAGCGAGCACGCAGAAAATAAAAAAGAAAGTATATAGAGGGTGTTTCATGGTAAAGCTAAGGGTAAGGTTAATAAGGTTGCTGAAGTTGGCAAAGTATAGCGTGAGTAGGGGGTTTGAACAAGTTTTTTAAGGCGTGGAAATAACCGCTCAGGGGAGGCTTTGCGCTAATATATTGTATTGCTAAAGAAGAGAGGGTGTTGGAGGTAGCTTTCCTTTTATGGAGGTTCTTTTATTGTTCCTTTGGCATCATGTCAGGTCAAAGGGTTTCAAGCATGGAGGCCCTTAATGTCTTCGGACGGAGGCTTTTCCCACAAATATATACCTTATACGTTCTTTTTTATATAAAAAAAGGGTCGGCTACAGGCCGACCCTCAAAGGATGTAACAAAGACTTCGTTAGGCTTTAGCCGCCGTGAGCAGGTCAGCCACAGCGTCGGTTTTTTCCCAAGAAAACTCGGGAAGCTCACGACCAAAGTGACCGTAGCAGGAGCTTTTTTTATAGATGGGGCGCAGGAGGTCGAGGCGCTTGGTAATATGATAGGGGCGCAGGTCAAAAACTTCGTTAACGGCTTTGGTCAGGATTTCGTCTGAAACTTCGCCTGTGCCGAGGGAGGTGCAAAGAACGGAAACAGGGCGGGCTATGCCGATGCAGTAAGCGATTTGTACTTCACACTGGGGGGCAAGGCCGGAAGCGACCACGTTTTTGGCAATATAACGAGCCATGTAAGCGCCGGAACGGTCAACCTTGGAGGGGTCCTTGCCAGAAAAAGCGCCACCACCGTGGTGGCCTGCGCCGCCATAGGTGTCTTGAATAATTTTACGTCCGGTCAGGCCGCAGTCGCCCATGGGGCCGCCAATGACGAAGCGTCCTGTGG
>CAZYJQ010000249.1:0-1395 GCA_964647835.1 uncultured Desulfovibrio sp.
TAATAGCGACAACAGGGGCGCTAACGAACTGCAAGGCGAGGTCGGTTTCCGCCATAATAAGGGGGGGGTGAGCCTTTGCAGAGTTGGTTATGCTTTTATCAACAAGATTCGCAAGGCGGGTGTAAGGGACGCCGGGACTGGCGATAACCATATGACAATCATCAAAATGGTGAGGCGAGAGGGCTTCGCCAATGAAGGCAACCTTGTGGGTCTGCATAAAAGCGGCGAATTCGGCTTTAAGGGACTCGGGCTTTTCGTCAATGACGGTAACGCGCGCGCCAAGGGCCAGAAGCAAACGGCAGGCCGCCTGACCAGAGACGCCCGTTCCGATAACAACGGCCCTTTTTTCAGCGTAGAATGAATGATGCTTGTCTATCATGGTAAGATTCTTTGTCGTCAATAATTCGTGCCTTAATAATTCGTACCTTTAGCGAAGCTTCAATGATGAAAGCGCCAAAAGCCCAAGTATAATAGCGGTAATCCAAAAGCGTATAATAATTTTTGATTCGGGCAATCCCTTTTTCTCAAAGTGGTGGTGTAAAGGCGCCATCAGGAAAATACGCTTGCCGCCCGTCATTTTAAAGTAGCCCACCTGCATGATGACCGAGAGAGATTCCACAACGAAAATGGCCCCTACCACCAGCAAGAGCAGTTCTTGTTTACACAAGACAGCGAGGAAGCCCAAAGTGCCGCCAAGGGAGAGGGAGCCCACGTCCCCCATGAAAATTTCAGCGGGGTAAGAGTTAAACCATAAAAAGCCAAGACCCGCGCCTACCATGGCGCCACAAAAAACGGTGACTTCGCCAACGCCGGGAACAGGCTGAATTTGCAGATAAGACGCCATATTATAGTGTCCTGCCGTGTAGACGAAAACAGCAAAACAGGCGGCGGCGATAATGGTTGGGCCGATGGCAAGGCCGTCTAGTCCGTCGGTCAGGTTAACGCCGTTGGAAGTGGCAATCATGATAATGACGGCGAAGGGCAGATAGAGGTAGCCCAAATCCGGCGTAAAATATTTGAAAAACGGAATGGTAAGGGTTGTTGAAAAGGCAGGTAGCGTATAGAGCACGCCAACGGCCACAACACCCACTAATACTTGGCCTGCCAGTTTTTGTCGGGCGGAAATGCCTCTGTTGTTTTTACGGGCTATTTTCAGATAATCGTCGCAAAAACCGACAACGCCGTAACCCACGAAAACAAACATGGTGAGCCAGACATATTTATTGGTCAAATCCGCCCAAAGAAGGACGCTGGTCAACACCGCGAAGCCTATAAGTAGCCCCCCCATGGTGGGAGTTCCAGCTTTTTTCTGGTGGGCCACAACATCTTCACATATATACTGCCCGAACTTAATGCGCTGTAAAAAGCGGATGAACATGGGGCCGATGAAAATAG
>CAZYJQ010000250.1:0-1368 GCA_964647835.1 uncultured Desulfovibrio sp.
ACCCCGGCAAGGGTATGATACCCTTGCAACCCCGATGGGTGGCATGTTGAACTATTATGGCTGGTAGCTTCGAGGCTTGAGTTAAGTGGGGAGGAATGCCAGGGTGGTCACCTCTGTGGGTGGGGCTACTGGTTTTTCGATGTGTATCTGTTTCGCCTGTTGATGTTTTGATGGTTCCCTGTCGATATTAAGAGCGGAACTTTAGGGTTTAGGTTGTGGTTGGGGCCTTGCCCCAAACCCCGGCAAAGGTATGATACCCTTGCAACCTCGATGGTGTGTATGTTGAACTGTTATGGCTGGTAGCTTCCACGCTCTTGCAACTCCGATGGGTGGCATGTTGGGTATTGTAATAGGCCCTCGTGGATTGTGTTAAGGGCAAAATGAAAAATAAGCGCTTGTGACCTAAATTTACTAAAGGGCCTTTTCTCCATATGGAGAAAAGGCCCTTAGGGGTTCCAAAGGATTCAATCCTTTGGCGGATGGGTTTAAGGGAAGGCCCTGCCTTCCCTTATTTTCTATCTTCTTTGTTTATTTATGCCAATCCCAAATCAGCCTTAAGACGGGTCATATCAATGGCGCTTTCCACAAGCTGTCCTGCTTGACGAACTTTTTTAATATCGTGCATTTTATAGCGGTTCAGGAGTTGCTCCATGCGGTGGGCAACAACGTAGGTATCGTCGCGCACCATAACAATGGGCACCTTCAGAGTATCAGCCCTTGAGAGGATGATGTCGTTGGGGTAGAGGTTGCCTGTCAGGATGATGGCGGGGCATTCTCCTTCGATGGCAACGAGTTGCACGTCGGCCCTGTCACCGCCGACAATGACGGCAGAATTGGGCTGGCGTTTGAAATAGGTCATAAAGTTTTCGACCTGCATGGTGCCGATGAGGAAGTTTTCGACCATACCGCCAGCGTCATTTTGTGCCGCGATGACACGCCCGCCGAGCTGTTCCGCAAGGTCGCTCACCTTAATGGCTCTCATGAGGGGGTCGCTTTGGATAATCCCGTAGATAGGAATATTATTCCTTTCCAGGAAGGGCTTGGTGACAGCTTCAATTTCTGGGATAAACTGGGGAGGGATATCGTTGAGGACGGCGCCGACCATGGTGTCGCCAAAAATTTCTTTCATGTGCAAGAGCTTGTCAAACTGCGCTTCGCCCATGAGCCTGTCAACGACGAGTACTTTCAGACCCAGTTCTTTGGCTATGCGAAAGTTGTCCAAGTTGCAAAACTTGCCCGTATAATAGTGCCCTGTGCCAGACACGATCATGGTGTCTTTACCTTGGCGCAGAGTCTCAAACGCTTGTTTTATGTCGGGCAGATAGTCTTTGTCTGTCCCTGTAAAAAACTGCATTTTAAAGTCTTGGG
>CAZYJQ010000251.1:0-1356 GCA_964647835.1 uncultured Desulfovibrio sp.
GTTTTTATAAATCCTAATTAATACGGGTTCAAAGGGCATTATGCCCTTTGCAGGGAGCGTGTGGGACAGCGTCCCTCACATATGCGGAGTTTTATACAACAAGCCTTGAGAGCAGCTGGCTCATGAGGGCGTTATTGCCGGGGTTTATCCCAGAGGGGTATATATGCCAAGGATTACCATTAATGGAATTGAGACGGATTTTGAGCAGGGGCAGACTATTTTAGATGTTGCCAATGCCATTGATGTAAAAATACCTACCCTGTGCTGGTTGCCTAAGACAGGTCATGGAAAAGTCTGTCGTATTTGCTCTGTGGCGGTAGAAGGGTACGACCGCTTTTTGCCTGCTTGTTCGTCGCCAGCTGAAGATGGCATGGTTATCGAAACGCACTCGCCGGAAGTGATAGCGGCTCGAAAAAATATTCTTTCCATGCTCATGGCAGACGGTAGACACGACTGTTTCATGCGCAGGTTGCCGCAGGATAGGTGGCCTGCCTACCAACAGGCGGCCTCGGTTGTGCCCCATAGAGAGCACGCCTGTTTTGCTGATGGACGTTGCGAACTCCAGGCCCTCGCCCTTGAACACCGCATTCCCGTAAAAGACCTGACCGCGGAGCCTAATTCCTATATTCTTGATGACGACTACCCGATGATAACTCGCGACTTCACACGCTGTGTGCAGTGCGGGCGGTGTTCGTCCGTGTGTAACGCCATTCAGGTGAACGAGGCCATTCCTTCCCAATTTGGGCGACGGGCCGAAAAAGAGCATTGGTGGCCTGTGGTGGATTACGACCGCTGTACCCATTGCGGGGAATGTGTGCAAGCCTGCCCCACGGGCGCGTTGTCTTACAAAAAGGCCTATGGCTTAAAAGAAAAAGACGATGTGACGGAGAATATTCGCACCACCTGTCCGTATTGCGGGGTGGGATGCCAGTTGAATCTGGTGGTTAAAGAGGGCAAAATTATTGAAGTTTGGGGTGTTGAAGACGCCGAGCCTAACCGCGGGAGCCTATGTGTAAAAGGGCGCTTTGGCTATGATTTTATTTATAGCAAAGAAAGGCTGACCGATCCTCTTATTCGCCAGCCCGACGGTTCGTATAAAACCGCCTCATGGGACGAAGCTCTGGATCTTATTGCCGAGAAGTTTTCTAGTGCCATTGAACAGTATGGGCCGGATTCTGTGGCGGGTCTTTCCTGCGCCCGTAGCATCAGCGAAGATAGCTATCAAATGCAAAAATTGTTTCGGTCGGTGTTTAAAACAAATAATATCGACCACTGCGCTCGAACGTGACACGCTCCTACGGTGGCCGGTCTGTCCATCGCCTTTGGTTCAGGTGCTATGACGAACAGCTTTGCGCA
>CAZYJQ010000252.1:0-1355 GCA_964647835.1 uncultured Desulfovibrio sp.
GCTCACCAAGGTGAGCCCGTAGGTAGACAACACAGTCAGACAAATAACCAAGCAAACTACCAAGCAAGCAGGTAGGCAAACAGCTAGACAGGTAGGCAGATAGGCAAACGGTCAGGAAAGGCAATGCAAGGTTTTGTGATAGGAGCGTTAAGGACGAGCTAAAAGGCTCGTTATGGTTATTCATGAATAGCCAAATGGCAATCAAAAGCCTGTCATAAGCCAGCAATAAAAGAATCAACTAACAATCCAGTGGTTTGCCCTGCCCTAAAAAAATCTTGAGCATATTGCTAAATGGCTATAACTACAACGAGTTAGGACTACTCCTCGTCCCTTCTATCCAGTATATGAGATTTCCATGAAACTCCCCTTTGCAAAAGTTATCCCCGGCGGTAACGCCACCATCATAGTTCCTGCCGCGGCGGTAGACCATGCGCACCTCCCTCAGGTTTCTCAAAAACTTATGAGCCAGAACCATATTGAAGCGGAACAGGTGGGTAGCCTGGCCTTTGCCGACACTCCCTCAGTCTTGCCCCACCTGCAAATGATGGGGGGTGAATTTTGCGTCAACGCCACCAGAGCTTGCGCCAGCCTCCTCGCCAACGCAGGCCAGCTTCTGTCCAATGGTCAGGGCTGTCAGGCTGGTTATATGCGTGTTTCGGGTTCCCCCGAGCCCATACTTGTAGCCACTGCCCCCTCGGCAGAACTCCTAACCGCCACAGTGGTTGCCCTCCAAGAACATGAAGCCTCTGCCTGTCAACAAGACCAGTCTCCCCAGAAAACTTCGCTTCCCACAAGCCAATCTGCCCCTCAACTCCCAGCGGAATATAGCCTTTCCCCCAGTCCAACTGTTAACTGGCTGGAACATATCCCAAGCCCCAGCCTTTACGCCGGAGCCAGACTGAGTTGCCCGCTCTTTTTACCAGTTGAGGGAAATGAGGAGGCTGGCCCGCAACCGCAAATGCCTAACGACCAGGCAGAAAGCACTGAAAATTCATCTGTTTTGGCAAATGCGAAACCCTTGAGTATTTTCGAGCAGCCTGAAAAAGGTCTTACGCTGGTTCACCTCCCCGGCATAAGCCACCTTCTGATACCCGTTGACAACAAAACCTTTCCTTCAAAAGAAGAATGCGAAGTTATGGCGGCCCGCTATCGTAGCCAGCTCGGCCTTGAAGAGCTACCTGCCCTTGGGACTATTTGGTACTGCCATTCGGGTAACACGTCAGGCAATACAGCGGGTAACACGTCGGGTGACACAGCGGGCAACGCTTCTCATAACGACCGTGCCAGCGGCGGCGAAACGAGCAACGCCAGCTGCGGCAACACCGACAACGCCAGCAATCAGGGTTTCGCTATTT
>CAZYJQ010000253.1:0-1350 GCA_964647835.1 uncultured Desulfovibrio sp.
GGTGAGGAAAGTTGTTGCTCGATATCTTCAAAGCTTCTTTCCAAATTTTCGAGCTTGGCAAGCATTTAGTTAGTCTCCACGATGGTCTCGTAAGCTGGAGTTTCAATGGTAACTCCGGCATGTTCGCCCAGGGCTTCTTTTAAAGCGACCAGCCCAACCTCCAGTTGAAGGTAATCGGGTTCTTTGGTGGTCAAGGACTGGAGCAAGAGTCCAGGAGATTGTAGTACCCAGCGACCTATAAGGGATTTCATTTGAGCCGCTTTGCGAATCAGTTCATAAGCGGCGGCGCTGATGGGCACTACAAGGGCGATTTTAAGGATAAGGACGATAATATGTTTAGCTATGACGTTATCAGGAGTCCAAACCCAGAGGAAAGCCGGAATGAAAAATGAGTGTAAAACAATGGAAATAACGATGACAAAGAGCATAAAGGTCGTCCCACAACGAGGGTGGAGACGGCTATAGGCCGCGGCGACACCGGGGGTGATGGGGTCTTCACGCCCTTCATAGGCAGCTATGCTTTTGTGTTCCGCCCCGTGATATTCGAAAACCCGGCGGATGTCTTCAACTCGTCCTATGAGGGCAATGTATCCCACAAACATGGCGAATTTTAAAAGGCCGTCCCAAACGTGGAAGGAGATACTGTTCATATCGCCGGCGATGGAGAGGTATTTTAGGCCGATGGTGAGAAAATGGGGGATAACGATGAAGAAAAGGATGGCGAAGGCAAGGGCGATAACGAGAGTTAAGACCAGTTGCCATGGCTGGATTTTCTCCGCCTCTTCTTCGGGGGCGGCGTATTCAACGGAGGTGTTCAGGGTTTTTATCCCGTTCACCATGGTTTCCACTAAAATAGGAAAACCTCGCAACCAAGGCTTCTTGGAAATGGCTGAAGAAAACAGCGCTTTCCAAGGCCGCTTTATGGCTACGATGGTTCCGTTGGCTTGTCTGATGGCAATGGACAAAAAATTGCCATTGCGCATCATAATCCCTTCCATCACAGCCTGCCCGCCGACAGCTAAGCTCTCGCACGAAGATTTATCGTTTTGAGAGGCAAGAGCAGAAAAAAGGGCGAGTAGGCTGTGTAAATAGCAAAGGGGCCGTAAGAAAAACACGCGCTTACTTTTGAAGATTGGCGTATTTTTTACGGAAGCGGTCAATGCGACCAGCGGTATCTACAAAACGCTGTTTTCCTGTGTAGAAAGGATGGCACTGGGAACAAATCTCAGTGTGGATATCGTCACCTTTGGAAGAGAGCACGTTGCTTTCATAGCCGCAGGCACAGGTAACTTTAGCGTCAAAAAGTTTTGGATGTATGTCTTTTTTCATGACAACCTCATTGCATTTCAA
>CAZYJQ010000254.1:0-1349 GCA_964647835.1 uncultured Desulfovibrio sp.
GAGCCTTACAGGCGCATATGAAAAACCCCCGGCTACGCCGGGGGATAATTATTTTTTCGTATCGCTTGGTAAGTATGGTAACGCTCCAATGCAGGCCTTAAGGAGCTGGGTTCTGAGACGTATGGGCGAGGGAAGCCATGCAAGGGACGGCGTACCCTCAAAACAATGCCCTTGCTGTCAAAAAAGCCCGGTACGCTCATGCTTACCGGGCCGTTATTGGTGAAGTTGGGTGCCAAATTACATGGCGGCTTCAAAGAGGGAAATAATATCTTTAACGGTTCCCTTGCGAGGGTTACATCCTGCGTTGCCGTCTTTGAGGGCAAGTTCGGCCATGGTGGACAGGTCAGAATCTTTCACTCCCATAGACGACAGGCCAGAGGGGATGCCTACGTCTTTGGATAAACGCTCAATGGCGGTAATGGCCGCTTCAGCGGCTTCCATTTTGCCCATGCCGTCGATGTTCTCGCCAAGGGCTATGGCTATTTTTGCGAATTTTTCAGGGTTTACCATGAGGTTCCAGCGCTCAACGTGGGGTAGGAGAATGGCGTTGGCAACACCGTGGGGCATGTCGAGAAGACCGCCAAGCTGGTGAGCCATGGCGTGAACATAGCCGAGGCCGGAGTTGTTAAAGGCCATGCCGGCGAGAAGGGAGGCATAAGCCATGCCTTCGCGGGCTTCGATATCTTCGCCATAGGCTACGGCTCGAGCGAGGTGCTTGCCAACGAGTTCAATGGCCTGCATGGCGAGGGCGTCAGTGGCAGGGTTGGCGTCGAGGGTTATGTAACTTTCAACGGCATGGGTTAAAGCGTCCATACCCGTAGAAGCTGTTAGCGCCGGGGGCTTGCCAACCATGAGTTCAGGGTCGTTAATGGAAACAAGGGGAAGGTTGCGCCAGCTAACGATAACGAATTTGATTTTTCGAGTAAGGCTGGTCAAGACGCAGTGTCGGGTAACTTCGCTACCTGTGCCCGCTGTGGTGTTAACGCAAATAATGGGAGGCAGGGGATTGGTGAGACGCTCGATGCCTGCGTAGTCATCATAGAGGTCGCCGTCGTGGGTTGCGAGGATGCCAATGGCCTTGGCGCAGTCGTGGGGGCTTCCGCCACCGATGGAAACGAGGATATCGCACTTTTCCGACTTAAAAATCTCAACGCCTTTTTCAGCGTTAGAGATACGGGGGTTGGGGTCAACATCGTCAAAAACAACAAAGTCTACGCCATGGCGGCTCAGTTCGTCTTTAACAATGGCGAGGGGAGGAAGCTTTGACATGGTTCTGTCAGTGACAATCAGCGCTTTTTTCCCAAACATGGTAACGCGCGGGCCAATTTCAGCAATGGTTCCTTTACCGA
>CAZYJQ010000255.1:0-1346 GCA_964647835.1 uncultured Desulfovibrio sp.
GGAATCATCACCTGCTTGCGCGAACGGAAAATAGCCATGCTCATGGTGGTGAAAAGCTGGGCAGGAATAAGAAAAAGAAAAATAGACCAAAGCTCGAGAGTTAAAGGGCGCACATCGTCAGGCACTTGCAAAAGCCACATGAGACCATGCCGCCCGGCATAGGCCAGAAGGAGAAATATAACTCCCAGCAAAGCGCTGGCCTTAACAAGAAGCCCCACATAGCGCGTAGCCCGCATGGGGAGCTTGGCCCCAAGGGCCTGACTCATGGCGGCGACACCGCCATTGGCTATGGCTATGCCCACCACAAGGAGGAAAAAGAGACACTGGGTAATATAGCCAAAGGCCGCCTGCACATGAGGGTTGATGTGCCCTGCCACCGTAACGGCGATAATCCCCGCCAGAAACTGGAACATCATCATAAGGGCCTGAGGCCAGACCAGATGCCAGATACTTATCAGGGACGTGGAACTCGAAGGCTGGGGTTTGAAGCTATCCTTAAACATGTTTTTTGATGCACTTTGACGCGCGGACGCCAGAGAATCCATAGGAGTACCGGGCTCATCAGAACAACCGCAGGCATCTGGTCGGGCATCAGGACAGGAATCAGAACTGATAGCGGAGGGGGCATCAGGACAGGCACCCGCGGAATCTGAGGAGGGTTTTCTTGCGGGCGTATTGGTGGCTACACCATTCGCCACTGCATCTATTTTCCCCTGTTTTGTCTGACCCATTCGCTTATATCCTTATTTCCTTCAACACCAAACGGTGAAACTTTTCCTCATTTTGTATCACATAATACCAATGCTCACTTTTCACGGCTTTCACCCTCTACGGCTTCTTTGAGATAAGCACTTTGTGCCCAATGGTCAAATGCCAATGACAAAAGGCGGTCGTTCTTTATACCCTTGTTCCTTCACCACCCACCGCACTTTTTAAGTCCTTCTGGACTATCCCCTCAACTAATCCCTCGCCAGACCGATAAGAGTATTATGGTTTTATTGTCTGACTCACGAGGAAACAAAAATGCCCACAAAGCGTTATTCCCCTTTCACCGGGCCTGACCATAAATACCATCTGTATTGTAAGGAGGTAATACCATGCAAACACAGGCACTTAGCAGTGCGCAAGGGGCGTTATCGCGCGCGCTTGATACGCAGATGTTCGGCGCGGATCTTATCAACCAAACCATCGACCGTCTTAACACCGGCATGATGGGAAATGTCCCTGTGGTAGACAGTACCTATGCCATGCAAAAACAGGTTCTGTCAGCCGCTTACGCCGATGTAGGCAAAGGGACGAGGCTGGATATAACCGTTTAATCCCCTGCCCAAATAAAAGCATCCCGC
>CAZYJQ010000256.1:0-1327 GCA_964647835.1 uncultured Desulfovibrio sp.
TGTGGCTAGACAAACATCAGATATAAAAACCGTTAACTCCCCAGACTGAAACCAGACGGGGAACAAAAGACAATACCATGGACGAACCCCTCTTGGCAAACGGCAACCCTCTTCCCCTAAAAATGTGCAAGCCCCGTTTTCCTTTAGTCTCAGGCGGTAATGCAGAGATGATTCCGGGAAAAGTTCGGCAATTTTTTTTGTTTCTCTGGGGAAGAGATAGGCCATGCTTTTGATGAACTCGGCACTGTTCTCTTCGGGAGAGCAGACAGCTTGACGCGCTTTTTCGTGAGCCGATAAACTTTGTTCAACAGCGAGGCCGAGTGGCTCGGCGAGGTTGGCATAGGGCATCAGGCGCTCTATCTCGCTCTCTGAAAGGGGGAAACAGTATGCGGTATCCTCAAGGCTTGTGATGCAGCAACCGCCCGACAGCCGTGAGCATTGCGCGCAAAGAGGATCGTCCTGACCTAAAAAGTGGGGAGAAGTCTTCATGCTATTTTTTGTATTTCCTTCTGGTGCCTAATGACCCTTTATATATGTGTATATCCATGCGTGTGGCAGTATGTTATTAAGGATTATTTACTTCGCATTCTGGCGCGGTACACGCTGACTGCCCTGTTATGCTCACGCAGATTTTTACTAAAAGTATGGTCTTTGCCAAGGCCTGTCGCCACAAAATAGAGATACCCATGTTGTTCGGGTAACAGCGCCGAGGCAAAGGCATCAACGCCGAAGGAGCATATGGGGCTGGGGGGCAAGCCGGGGTGAATATAGGTGTTGTACAGGTTTGTGGCGTCCTTAAGGTGAGAGCGCCGAATGGGGCCGGAAAAGCTCGGCCCAATGCCATAGATAATGGTGGGGTCGCATTGCAAGAGCATGTTTTTTTGAATGCGATTGGTATACACCCCTGCCACTCGCGGGCGTTCAGTGGGCAGGCCAGTCTCTTTTTCAACCAAGGAAGCCAAGGTCAGCGCTTGGCGTAAAGCGTCCTTGTCAATTTCCGAGGGGTTTTGCGGAGGGTGCTTGGGCATTTTTGAAGGCAGGGCTCCGGCGGGCCAGACGGCGGGTAAAGGAGCCGTTGCTCGAGTCTCTTTGCTGGGGATTTGAGCCTTTTGTGGCGCGTCATGAGGCGCAGTGTTTTTGGGCTGGGCAGAGCCTCCTGCGTCCTCACTGTCTGGTAGAGGGCTCTGGGGTTCCTTGTCGCTTTCTTTTTGGCTTTGGGATGCTTTTGGCTTGGCGTTTTTGAGGGCAGTTGTTTCAGTGGTTGCGCGAGCACTGGTAATGCTACTGGTGCTGGCACTGGTACTGGCACTCTCGCTGGCGCTAGAAT
>CAZYJQ010000257.1:0-1323 GCA_964647835.1 uncultured Desulfovibrio sp.
CGTCAAAGGCCAGAAAACGATAGGGTTCGTCAGCGACAATAAAAATAGGGCGGTTGTTTTTGGCTGAATAGGTCGTCAGAAGAGCCGCTAACCCTTGAAGTTCTTCAAGGCCATAGACTTGACCCGCGGGGTTATTGGGCGAGTTAATAATGATAGCCCGTGTTTTGGGGGTGATGGCTTGTTCAATGGTGTCCAAGTCCAGCGCAAAGGTGTCCGCCATGCTTGGCACAGGGCGCAAAACACCACCGTGGTTGCTTACATAAGAGCCGTATTCGACAAAATAAGGCGTAATGGCGATGACTTCATCGCTGGGGTCAAGGACAGCTTTAAAAAAAGCGTTCATGGCGCCAGCCGCTCCGCAAGAAAGAATAACGTCGGAAGACGTAAGCGGGCAGTTATGAGTCTTTGCAAGGTTCTTTGCCAAAATTTCTCTGGCCCATGGGGCTCCGCCGTTGGGCATGTAGCCAAGGGCAAAGGGTTTGTGGGCTTCGGCGGCAAATTCTTTTAAGGCCTGAGCTACTTCGGCGGGCGGCGCTAAATCGGGGTTGCCAAGGCTAAAGTCGCACACTTGGTCTTCGCCAAATTCTTTTTTAAGGGCAATGCCCGCTTCAAACATTTTGCGTATCCAAGAACCGCCCGAAAGGCTGGCTTGCGTGGCCTGAGAGAGAACGTTCATAGCGCTATCCTTGTAAAGTTGTTGGAACTGTTAAATTGTTGAGGGACTTTCGTCCTTCAAACTCCCTGCAAAGGGCATGATGCCCTTTGAACCCCGACCTTTTTTGTTTTTCTTTCAGAAAATAAAAAAGAGGGTGGGGAACACTGAAATAAAGGTTATAGTCCGCAAGTCTATAGTTAGCAAAAACAGATAGTTATTCAAAAAACAAACCAAATGTAATAAAAATAGGGGTTGCAAGGGTATCATATCCTTGCGGGGGTGTGGGGCAGAGCCTCACTTCCTTACCTATCTATTTCCTAAATAAATTTAATTCATGCCCTCTGCCACAGCGTCTTCTTCTTTCAAGCGACTCAGGCGTGAACGCAGGAAGGTTATTTGGAACTCAATAATCGTGCGCCTTTGCTTGAGCTCATGGATAGCAGCGGCGTGGGTAACGCCTTTACGTTGCAGTTCTTCTTCCATAAGAACAGTGATGCCATCGACACATTCTTTTTGAGCCTGTTCAAGCAACTCCAAATGTTCGCTTACCGAAGGGATACTAGTCAGTGATGATACGTCTACGAGTTCGGGTCTTAGGTTCTGCTTCATCGTTTTCCTCTTGAGTAATATAGAAAAGACCTTCTGCCTGAAGGTTGGGCAAACTGTTG
>CAZYJQ010000258.1:0-1310 GCA_964647835.1 uncultured Desulfovibrio sp.
CAAAGGCAAGCGCAAAAAGACAAAGCAACAAAAACAGGCCCGCTAAAAAATACCAGAGAGCAATTATCTACTAATAATTATCTGCTCAGACGACCTGACAATACTCCGGCATAGTCGCCCACCCCACACGAAGCCCTCACAACAAAAGGGCAAGCAGACCATTAGCCGTCGCATATTTAGGGAAAAACACCTAGGAAAAGGCAAAGTCATGAAAACACCCACAACTCCACATGAGCAAAGAAAAGGACAAGAATTCAAGCCGTTAAAAGAAGTACAAAAAATTTGATTTTAGGCTTGTCATTTTCAAACAAGTCCTATATATTCTTCATGAAAGTATCTTTTATGCTTTCAATTGGTAGAAACCCGTACTTTTAACCTATTTGGAGGACCAAATGAAACGTTTTAATCTATTGGTTATGGTTGCAGCGCTGGTAGTTGCTTTCGCATCTACAGCTTTCGCAGCCCCCCAGTTTGCCGAAGTTTGCGCACAGCCTAAAGTAGCAAGCTTTGACTTTCTGATTGACTATTCTGGCTCTATGCACCAGAAGCACAAGAAGCTTGACGCCTACAAATTTGAATTGGGCCGCAAAGCTCTTCTTCGCGTAATTGACCGTACGCCTCTCCTTGGCTTCACCGGTAGCATCCACACCATCGGTACCGCTGGCGAAGTTGTTCCCCAGCAGACCTTTGACCGCGCTATCTTTGCAGCTGGCGTTAACTCCTTGAATGATACTTATGAAGTATTCAACCGTCTGAGCCCCCTTGGCGACGGTATTGCTCACTGGAGCGGCGCTCTTTACAGCACCCTGCCCCAGCCTACAGCTGTTGTTCTCGTTTCTGACGGTGAAAACAACCGCGGTATCGATCCCCTCGCAGCTGCTCAGGCCGCTATCAATGCTAACCCCCGTCTGACCTTCCACGTCATCTCCGTAGCTGACACCGAAGAAGGCTTCCAGACCCTGAAAAGCATTGCTGACCTGAAGAACGACGGTATCATCGTTGAAGCTAACGCTCTGATTGGTAACGATCACGAAGTTGGCGAATTCGTATACGACGCTTTCTGCTCTAGCGGCAAGCTCGTTCTCCGCAGCGTACAGTTCGCTCTTGGTTCCGCTGTTATCAACCAGGCTTCTGCCTCCGTCCTTGACGAAGTTGCTAACATCCTGACCAGCGACACCTACGAAGGTATCGTACGTAGCAGCCGTTTCCACAACCGTCCTCGCCACATCGTTATCGAAGGTCACACCTGCGATATCGGTAGCGAAGCCAGCAACCAGCGTCTGTCCGAGCGTCGCGCTGCTTCTGTTAAA
>CAZYJQ010000259.1:0-1307 GCA_964647835.1 uncultured Desulfovibrio sp.
CAGGAACAAGGGTGACAACCTTGGTGCCAAGGAAGGTGCCGATGAGAATCCCCGGAGTAACGGCCTTAAAAATAGACCAGATGACGGCTTTGTTGCGGTTGTGGGCCATAAAACTTGAAACCGAGGTAAACATAATGGTGGCGAGGGAGGTCGCCAAGGCGATTTTATGGGTAACGTCGGATTCAATGCCCTGAAAGACGAAGCTGTAGGTAACAAGGGGGACAATGACAAGACCCCCGCCTACGCCCAAAAGGCCAGCCAATACGCCAGCGACGGCGCCTATACAAAGATAAAGGAAAATAGAACTGAGCATCGCTTCTCCTGAAACAGGTGTTGATGATGAAGGGAGTCCTTAGATGAAAAATTCAGGTTCTTGTCTGGTCGAGGCTTTGCTGCTGAGCATTTCATGCACTTTATTTAAAAAGGCCTGAGGGAACGAACGGGCGCTTTCAGGGCAATCGTCCACACAGCGCATGCAGCGGATACAGTTTTCGGGCTGGGGCACCAGAAAATTGCTGTGGTCGATGGCCTGAGTCGGGCAAACACTGGCGCAATGCCCGCACTGAGTACAGTTATTGAGGGGTGTGGGCACAACGGGTGCGGGAGTATATTCTTTATAGGGAATATTGCCGGGCACAACAGGGGTTGAATGCTTACCCATGGTAATTTTATTGAGTACATCATGGCAAAAGTACGCCATGCGTTTGTTGTCGGCTTCGTCAGGCCTTCCTGCCCCGAAAGTGCGGTCCATGGAATGTGAGGTAATGAGGGCCGCCGAGGCGATAACGGTAAATCCAGCCTTGGTCAGGGTGTTGTTCAGCTCAAGCAAGGCGTCTTCATAAGCCCTGTTACCGTAGCAGACAACGCTAATGGCGAGGGCGCCGTTGCCCTGACATTGTGAAAGTCTCTCTGCGTTTGTGGTAGGGATGCGCCCGCCAAAAACAGGGGCTCCGACGAGGACGGTGTCAGTTGCTGAAAAAGAGGGGAAGGTTGGGGCGGGGCTACTTAAATCTACAGCCGTGGTGGAGGTGGCTATCATACTCGCCATGGTACGGATGGCGTTACGGGTGCCCTTGGTGGGGCTAAAATAAATGAGGGGAAGCTGGGTGAGCATGGCAAGCTCCTTCAATGTATGGTTTGTCCCTAGGCTTCGTTTGCGGATATTCTCAACATAGGGACGGAAAAGTCGAATACACAAAAACTCTGAACTATGGTGAGGGTTATTGGGGCGCGGTGGTGTTTTGTCTTTACTCCAATAACCAACCTGACTGTTCTGCTCTTTACACCCCTTTGCGGGCTGGGTCTAC
>CAZYJQ010000260.1:0-1307 GCA_964647835.1 uncultured Desulfovibrio sp.
TCCCCAAGACACGCAACAGGCCGTGGCCTATGTTGTGGACGCGTTTATCGAGTCAACGACTTTGGACATGGCTCACCAAGCAGAGTGCGCCCACGCCAACGAAGAAAAAGCCGCTCAAATTACGGCTTGCGAGGCGCAGTCGCAAGCCCTTGTTGAAAATATGCGGGTACTTTCCCAAAGAGCCAGAGATTCCATGAATAAGCTGACCAAAGGGGTTCGCTATCTCTCTAATACCGTTGGTGAAATTGGTGATGCCATAGAGGCGCAAAAGTTTAGCTTGCATACGACCAGTTCATCCATGGATCTTATCGCCCAAAGCGCTTTTCAGGTTTCTGACAGCGTGAATAGCCTTTCTGACGGGGCGCAAAATTTCAGAGGGAGTGCTGAAACGGGGCAAAGTAACGTGCGCGAGGCGGTACACGCGGTGCAAAATGTTCAGCATGTTATTAGTGAATTGCAAGGGACCATGGAAAGTCTTGAGTCCCATTCGCAAAATATTGGTCGAGCCATGTCGTCCATTGCGGACATTGCCGACCAGACCAACCTTTTGGCCTTGAACGCCGCCATTGAGGCAGCCAGAGCCGGAGAAGCGGGACGGGGTTTTTCCGTAGTAGCCTCCGAAGTTCGTAAGCTATCCGAAGGGAGCATGCGCGCCACGCAGGAAATTACGAGCATTGTCAAAGACGTGCAAAGCGCAGCTTTGGCAAGCGTAAGGGCGGTGCAAACTACCAACGCTCATACACAGGAGAGCGTGGAGCAGGCCACCAACGCAGGTCAGCTCATGGACGTTATTGTGCATGGTATGGACACCACGGTAAAAGAGTTGGCTGCCATCGCCGCTGCGACCTCAGAGCAGACTCAAAGCAGTGAAAGCACCAACGCCTCTTTGGAAGAAATTAGCTTCCAGTCCGCTCGAACCGCTGATAATATTCAGCAGTTTACAGCGAATATTGCGACTATTTATGAGCATGTTGAAGACCTTGATTATTTCATTGAAGTGCTCACCAAAGGTCAGCTGTCCTCTGCCCCTCAGAACAGGGAAAAATTCTTTACTTGGGTAAAAGAGTTGAATCTAGACATCCTCTTTGTGGATAGCCAGCATAAGATTCTTTATTCCTACATTAACGCCTTGCATACCGCCTTGCATCGCGGAGACAGCAAAGAGATTATGCAGGATATTTTAACGGCTTTGCGGGCTTATACCGCCACTCACTTTAGCACGGAAGAACAATATTTCTCGCAAAGCGGCTATCCCGAAGTGGAAAAACACAAAGACATTCACCGCCGTTTTGTGGAAAAACTTATTG
>CAZYJQ010000261.1:0-1291 GCA_964647835.1 uncultured Desulfovibrio sp.
GCTCACCAAGGTGAGCCCGTAGGTAGACAACACAGTCAGACAAATAACCAAGCAAGCAGGTAGGCAAACGGTCAGGAAAGGCAATGCAAGGTTTTGTGATAGGAGCGTTAAGGACGAGCTAAAAGGCTCGTTATGGTTATTCATGAATAGCCAAATGGCAATCAAAAGCCTGTCATAAGCCAGCAATAAAAGAATCAACTAACAATCCAGTGGTTTGCCCTGCCCTAAAAAAATCTTGAGCATATTGCTAAATGGCTATAACTACAACGAGTTAGGACTACTCCTCGTCCCTTCTATCCAGTATATGAGATTTCCATGAAACTCCCCTTTGCAAAAGTTATCCCCGGCGGTAACGCCACCATCATAGTTCCTGCCGCGGCGGTAGACCATGCGCACCTCCCTCAGGTTTCTCAAAAACTTATGAGCCAGAACCATATTGAAGCGGAACAGGTGGGTAGCCTGGCCTTTGCCGACACTCCCTCAGTCTTGCCCCACCTGCAAATGATGGGGGGTGAATTTTGCGTCAACGCCACCAGAGCTTGCGCCAGCCTCCTCGCCAACGCAGGCCAGCTTCTGTCCAATGGTCAGGGCTGTCAGGCTGGTTATATGCGTGTTTCGGGTTCCCCCGAGCCCATACTTGTAGCCACTGCCCCCTCGGCAGAACTCCTAACCGCCACAGTGGTTGCCCTCCAAGAACATGAAGCCTCTGCCTGTCAACAAGACCAGTCTCCCCAGAAAACTTCGCTTCCCACAAGCCAATCTGCCCCTCAACTCCCAGCGGAATATAGCCTTTCCCCCAGTCCAACTGTTAACTGGCTGGAACATATCCCAAGCCCCAGCCTTTACGCCGGAGCCAGACTGAGTTGCCCGCTCTTTTTACCAGTTGAGGGAAATGAGGAGGCTGGCCCGCAACCGCAAATGCCTAACGACCAGGCAGAAAGCACTGAAAATTCATCTGTTTTGGCAAATGCGAAACCCTTGAGTATTTTCGAGCAGCCTGAAAAAGGTCTTACGCTGGTTCACCTCCCCGGCATAAGCCACCTCTTGATACCCGTTGACAACAAAACCTTTCCTTCAAAAGAAGAATGCGAGGTTATGGCGGCCCGCTATCGTAGCCAGCTTGGCCTTGAAGAGTTACCTGCCCTTGGGACTATTTGGTACTGCCATTCAGGTAATACGTCGGGTAACACAGCGGGCAACGCGTCTCATAACGACCGTGCCTGCGACGGCGAAACAAGCAACGCCAGCTGCGGCAACACCGACAACGCCAGCAATCAGGGTTTCGCTATTT
>CAZYJQ010000262.1:0-1285 GCA_964647835.1 uncultured Desulfovibrio sp.
TATAGTATAATAAAGCGAACGAAACCGATGATAATAGTGAACAATAAATACCCTTGCGCATTTTCTGCCTTCTCCACGGCACTAAAAGGGGTTACACGATTGAATGATAAAAAATGCCCAAAGGCGCTTCTTCTTAGGTAAAAGAACAAACAGCAACAAAGAAGAAAATAAAGAGAAGGGCTTGATTCCATCATGCCACAAGCCCTTGCAGGACAGATATAAACACCCTACGCCATGATTTCAAGGGTAAAAAAGCAGAAAGACGTAAAACTCCTTTTTCCAGGGTTCATAACCGACCTAAACACTGTTCCCCTGTCGGAGGCGCTGGGTTGCCCGCAAGGCCTGTATGCCTTCGGCCGCAAGTACGACAAGGGCAAGGATTAAACAAATAAAGGTATACATCTCCCCTTCTTTCAAGCTCTCTCCCACATACAAAGCCACGCCAAAGAGTAAAAGCGGCTCGATATAACACAAAAGCCCAAAAACACCCATGGAAAGGTATTCACTGGCTAAGATATATGTGCTTAAGGAAAGCACACTCACCACTGCGAACAGGGGCAACACCCAGACTATTTTCTCATTGACCTCAAAGGCCGTCGAGAGCAAAGGCCAACCCTGCATAATCAGGAAAAACGCTAGGGGTAAGATAAAGACCGTTTCCATCAGCAAAGCGCCCAAGGTATTCATGGCAAACTGCTTGCGAATGGCAAAATAAACAATATACCCCAAAGCAATGCCCAAAGCGGGAAAAGAAACCCCGCCCGAACGCCAAACCATATTACTTACACCTATCACAGCGAGCACAATGGCAAGCCCTTTATAGCGAGTGATTTTTTCGTGATAAGCCACCCTCCCCCAAAAGACCATCATGAGAGGCAAAAGAAAAAATCCTAACGAAACATCAAGGGCATGACCGTTGAGCGGAGCCCAAAAAAAAAGCCATTGTAAAAAGGCCACGAGAGCCGCCGTGAACAAGGGGATAAAAATAAAAAGCCAGTTTTCCTGTATCCTTCGAGCTAATTCGCTGACCTGCCCCCATGTACCCATCATAAGAATCATAATGGCAAGGGCTGGCACCAAAAGGGCGCTTCGTATGGCCACCAGCTCAAGACCCCCCAAAGGAGTCATGAGAGTGACAATAAAATAGAGGAATGAAAACATGAGGGCTGACGTGAGCGAACACAATACTCCCTTCACCATACCAACCTCCACCAGAACATTTACCAGAGTATTCACCAGAACATCTTGGGCACAAACGCCAGCCAAGGCCACCAACAAAGAAAAA
>CAZYJQ010000263.1:0-1275 GCA_964647835.1 uncultured Desulfovibrio sp.
GTCAAAGACACCTTGGGAAGCTTTTCCTGCCACATGGTCGCCACCTCTTCGGGAACACGGATAAACCTAGACCCTGTCGCCATTTCTGGAAACTGAGTCCAGTCTTCAGTGGTTCGCCATGCGCCAACGGGTGCCCACTGCACCTGTTCACCAAGGGTTTGCCGAATCCAGCATAAATCGCCGTCAAAGCGCCACTCTAAGCCATAGTGAGTGGCCCAGCCCCAAAGGTTGGCAAAGCTGTAGTCAGACGCTCTGAGTTGATTGATTTGTAAAAGGCGCAAATAGCGGTCTTTATCGTCAAATGAAATAGCCGTATATTGTGAACTCATGATGTACCTCGAGAAAAACGCTTAGCTGTGGACGCAAAACGATACCAGTCACAGCGAAATAAAACAAAAAGAGCCATGCTCGCCTGAACGACCTGAGAAACAAGCATAGCCATAAAGACGCCCGAAGCGTCTTGGAAAACCCTATGCCCTAGATACCACGCCAGTGGCAGACGCACCAGCCAAGTGGCGCCGGAATAAATAAACAGGGTGTATATATTAGCGCCTGCCCCTGTCATTATACCACTTATTATCATACTCATGCCCGTAAAAGGCACCGCCAAAATATTATAGTGCAGGTACAACGCCGCCACATTGCGTACGCTGGAATCCTGAGCTACAAGGGCGCTCATTTCAGGGATGAACTGATACAGCACAACCCCGATACTACTCATAAAAAGAACCCCTGCGCAAATAACCTTCACACCCACATCCCTCGCCTCAAGCTTATTACCCGCGCCAAGGCTATGCCCCACAAGAATGGAAGCCGTCGCGCTAAAGGCCATGGTGGGCAAAAACATCATGCCCTCAATGCGAAGCCCCACCGTTAATCCGGCCACAGCGCTAATGCTATCCAAGGGCAGGGTTGAAGTTATGGAAAAAAGAAGCATGTAACCAAGTTGCCATAACACTTGTAACCCGCCCGAGGGCAAGGCGACCTTCGCCACATAAGGCAGGGCTTTTTTCTGCCAACGCATGGGCGCGAAACTGCGTGGGCTAATAATTTTATACCGGATAAGGAAAAGAAGGTTTACAAAGGCACCCGTGTATAAAGCCACAAGACTTGCTATAACAATACCGCGTCCGCCAAGGTTGGGCATGCCAAACATGCCAAGACCCAAGCCTAAATCGCCAAATACGTTAAAAGCACAGACAACAACGCTTACCAGAAGCGGAATCATCACCTGCTTGCGCGAACGGAAAATAGCCATGCTCATGGTGGTGAAAA
>CAZYJQ010000264.1:0-1272 GCA_964647835.1 uncultured Desulfovibrio sp.
TGGAGGCGAGGGCAGGGCGCTCAACACCTGAAATTCTCCCCAAGATAAACATGCCACAAGCCACGGAAGCGCCGGAGTGTCCGGGGCTTACGAGTCCGTCGGCATAGCCGTCTCTGACCAGCCGACAGGCTACCTGAATGGAAGCGTCTTTCTTGCGTCGCAAGATATCTGAGGGCTTTTCGCCCATGAGGGCTATTTCAGAGGCATGGGCAATGTCATGTTTCGCCGATGCGAAGGGGGACTTAGCAACCTCGTTTTTAACCGTTTCTTTGTCGCCGACTAAAATAACGGAGAAGTCATCCTCTAGGGCTGCTTTAAGGGCCCCGTGGACAACGACCGAGGGACCGAAATCGCCCCCCATAACATCAATGGCGATGACAGGGGATTGTTCGGACATGAACGGTTATTCAGCGGTTTTGGCCGAGAAATTGCGTCCTCTGTATGTGCCACAAGAAGGGCAAGAGCAATGGGGCAGACGGGCGTTGCCACATTCGCAAATGACTACAGGGGGGGTCGCCACTTTATGATGGGAGCGACGCATGCCTTTTCTGGATTTGGATTTTTTACTTTGTTGTACTGCCATGACAGTCTCCTTCCTGATGTGCTTATAGCACGATATAGATAAATTAGCGGGATATCCTGAGGTTGCGCAAATCGGCAAGTCTTGGATCACCCTGATCTTGTTCACAGTCACAGGTATCTGTGTTGTAGTTGCATCCGCAAGCGGGGCACAGCCCCTTACAGTTGGAACGACATAATGGCTTCACCGGGAGAGCTAGTGAAAGCTCTTGCCAGGCGTAGGCCAAAGGATTTATTTCCAGCCCGTTGCCTTTTACAGCTGGACGGATAACGGCTTCGTCGGATTCGGCCAAAAGCGCGTCTTCGGCGCTCTCTGCCCCTGATGGGTCTTCATCAGGATAGACCTCAAAGCCAGAAAATTTTTCGTTAAGGACAAAGTGGCCTTCTTCAGTGCAACGGTCACAAGGCATGGCGACGGTTCCGTTTAAAGAGCCTTTGAATAAAATGCCATCGCTTTGAGGGAGAATTTCTACCGTTGCCACCAGCTCATCTACAACGGAACACGTAATGGTAAACTCATCAAAAATAGAAGCCCAGAGCTCTTTTGAGTCATAGCGCTTTACGAGTCCCTCGGGGGGGATGCTTTGCAGGCGTAGCCATTGTGTGTTCATAGTTCGTTGGTGCTGTCTCTGTTTATATATCCAAACCGTTTCTAGTACACGCAGAGAAGGGGTCTTGTCAATGATAAAGAAT
>CAZYJQ010000265.1:0-1253 GCA_964647835.1 uncultured Desulfovibrio sp.
CTATCGCGGAAAAAGACCCCCTTGTCTTGATTGGTACCCTTGAAGGAAGACTGACTATTGACACCATCATCAAACGCCTCAAGAAAAATTACCCCCCCATACAGCCCGACTTCCCCCCCACCCTGCCGCCTGTGCAATCTTCGCCAATACTACCGTCCTCAATGCCCCTAGAGGATTCCTTGCCAAACTTAGCGCCTTCAGCTGAGGATGCCCAAGTTGAGGATACCCCTGCTGGCACTCCCAAACGTATCTGGCTGTTGCCCCTTTTATCGGTCATAGGTCATCACGCTTTACACGATATGGCGGGCAAAACCTCCCAATCATGGAAAAGCCAGCTAGAAAAAGCTGGGTACGAGTGTAAGCCTGTTCTCAAAGGTACGGCAGAATACAAAAAATTTATTGTTATCTGGACAGAGCACATTGAAGAGGCCATGCAAAAACTGACGCGAGCGAGTGATTAGCCCCTTCCCGGCATAATCAAAGCATGAGCTTCCTCTTGCATCATGAGAAAAATAGCCCAGTGCATTTTTTTGGGCGGATAGGAGAGGTTTTTGGAAAAAAGGAAGGAGAGCGTGGCTGACTTGTAACCACAAGACCGCCTTCAAGGCAGATTTTTGCAACCTTGAATCATTGAGTATATCCCAAGCAACTGTCTCTCAAACATCTTCTATTGAAGAGGGTTACACTACCTTCCCCTTTACCAGCTTCCCTTTGGAGATTACAATCGGCCGAAAAGGTTCTAAAGAGCGAAGCGTATTGGCGGGTAGCTTTCAAAGAAGGCGTCCCCTGAAAAAAGTTTATACTATGAATACCATTGAATAAAATCAAAAAAAAACGCATACTGTCAGGTATGCGTTTTCTCTGTTCACAATGAACAGGTTTTATTCTTCATCTTCATCAGAAGATTTTTTCTTGGAGCTTTTAGGAGTAATGTCAATTTCATCAGGCTCTTGCGTGGCTTTACGAAAGTTACTGATGGCGCGGCCCAGACCACTTCCTATTTCAGGAAGCTTTTTGGAACCGAACAGAACAAGAACCACAACAAGTATTAAAAGAATTTCCTGCCAGCCAAATGGGCCCATAACGGTGTCCTCCAATAAAACGGTTTGCATTAGTTTATAAAGATACTCTGCCTTTGCAAGAAGGTCAAGAAACTATACGAAACCTCTCACCTCATATAAGGATTATTCCATGCGCAGAATAGTTATAATGGCCATGAGCGAAACAGGGATTACCTGTGCCAAGCAAATAAA
>CAZYJQ010000266.1:0-1234 GCA_964647835.1 uncultured Desulfovibrio sp.
GTTGCCAAAGAGGCCGGTTTTGAAGTTGAATTTAAAAACGTTGGTTGGGACGGTATTTTCGCCGGTGTTGGCGCCAAACGCTACGATATTATCGCTTCTTCCGTTACTGTTACTGAAGAACGCAAAAAGTTTCTTGATTTCAGCGACCCGTATTTCACTGTTCAGCAAGCTCTTATTGTTCCCAAGTCTCTCGACATTAAAGATATGTCTGAAATGGACGGTAAGCGTGTTGGCGCGCAGATTGGTACGACTGGGCACCTGATGCTCATGAAAAGCTATGCCAACATCAAAGCCGAGGCTCGCGAAGAAGTCGGTTTGGCTGTTGAAGCTCTTATGCTGGGACGTATGGACGCGGTAATTTGCGATGACCCCATCGCCTATGATTTCGTTCTTGGTAACCCCCGTTTTGCCGACAAACTGAAAGTGGCCTTTGTTATCCCTGCGGATGAACCCGAACAATACGCCTTTGCCATTGCCAAAGGCAACACCGAGCTTCTTACTCTCTTGAACACTGGTATTGCCAAAATCAAAGAAAAAGGCATCGATGAAGAGCTTCGCGCCAAATGGATTGGCGGTAAGCCCATAACCAACGAAGGCAGAGAGCAAGCAGAAAGCAACTAGCCTGAAATTGTCATCTTAAATTGCCCAATTACGATGGTGTAGTTGGGCAATTTTTACTGTAATTTATATATCCGAGTGTTGTCATGTCAGAAGAATCGCCAATGGGCATAAATGTTGGGGAAGGGGCGTCCATCCCCGATTATCGTGAAACGCGCCTGGTTACGGCCTGGTCCATCAGTCTTGTGGGAGCCATAGGCCTTTTGGCTTATATGGTACTGACCTATCCCGATGTTACCGGCACCTTGCTCAACAAAATGCCCGCGGGTATAGTGACCACCTTTCAGGTGACTATTTGTTCTATCCTTGTGGCGCTGCCCATCGGCTTTATCGCCGGGCTCGGTCGCCTTTCTGAAAATAGAGTTATCAATCTCATTGCCTCAACCTATGTAGAGGTTATTCGAGGTATTCCCTTACTGGTGCAACTCTTTTTCATTTTCTATGCCCTGAGCTGGTATCTTGATATCAGCGAATTTGTGGCGGCTGTCATTGGCTTGGGTTTTTGTTTCGGCGCCTACATAGGGGAGATATTCAGGGCGGGTATTTGCGCTGTTAATAAAGGGCAAATCGAAGCCGCGCGCTCCCTTGGTTTTAACCGATTCCAAACCATGATGCA
>CAZYJQ010000267.1:0-1206 GCA_964647835.1 uncultured Desulfovibrio sp.
CAAGGAATACTGGGCGCCATGCACCGCGAGATTCCTTTGGGCGCTTAAGTCAAGGCCACAAAACATCCTGGAAGTTTTACAAACTCCATACGGAAGCCTTAGTCAACATTAATACTCGGCATCAGACTACTCCCCTCCCACATCAAGAGAGAAAGGCGCTCATAAAGGCAATCCATAAACACGACTCTCAAGCATAATTAACAAGTAGAATTATCTTTTGCCCATAGCTGCCAACGTTCTCTCAGGCGACCCTAAGCCCGAGGGCGAATGGCGCTCAAGACTAGGCGTGGCATGAAATATGCTTTAAAGACCTCGCTAGGAAATTTTGACCATATTGCATAGACGAGGTTTTTATGAGCACTATCAATTCCCTTGGATACACCCAGGCTGGCGTTAACCCATACGAGCAAAACCCTTTCGTTGACAAACAAACATCTCAAACCGCTTCTGAGGGTTTGCTAAGCCAAACAGATCTTGCCGATGCGGCTCAAAAACAGCTGGAGCTTCGGGCAAAACGACTAGGCACCGCTAATTCTTACGCCAGCGGAGGAATTTCTTCGGATATTGGCAAAGCGGCCCTCAACCGCGCGCTGAGCGAAATGCAAGGTAAAGTCGATGGGGCCGTTACCTTTGATAAAATCTATGAATATCAAAACTACCTCGAGCTTAAGTTTACCGTTGACGTAAAGATGGAAATGTCCAAGCGGGGCGTTGATGAAGATCAAGAATTTACCATCGCCATGAATGCTCAAGGCGAAGTAAGCGTGGCCTGTGATGATCCCAGAACAAAAGAATTGGTTCTGGAATACTTGAAAGAAAACCCTTCACGATGTGATGAATTTGGCTACATTCAAGCCTTGGGTAACCTTAAGCGTGCCCAGCAAACAGCAGTTTGGCCTGGGACGCAAATGTCAAAGGCCGAAATTGTATCGAGCGCCATCGAAGCGATGTTTGATGAAACCTTAAACTCCGGCGCCATGGACTTTTCGTCTCTTACTGCCAAGTTTAATGGTCTTTCCCAGTCCCATGACGTAAAATTTTATACGGGTTTAAGTTATTCGGTCTAAGGCTGAAACCAGCGTCCTCACAAAAAACACCCCCCATGAGGTTTTGAAGTTTTAACCTCGTGGGGGGCTTTCTTACTTTGCCTGCCTAATGGGGAGCCATATCTGTGGTCGGGGTCATTTACGTCAGTGATGCTTTTTT
>CAZYJQ010000268.1:0-1205 GCA_964647835.1 uncultured Desulfovibrio sp.
ATTCGGGCGCGACAGTTTTCATCTTCTACCAGTACGGTCAGAAGCGCTGTGCAAAACCGCCTCCAGCATGAAATGCGCGATGCCTTAACCCTTTTGCAGACCACAGATATTCAGGAAACGCCTGATGCTCGCAGGGTAAGCGCTACCCGCGGCTAAGGGTGATCAGAAGAAGGATTGGTCCAGAAAGCGGATTGAGCTATCTATGTTTTTTTGGGTAAAGACATGTTAAGGGCGGTAGGTTTGGGATAGTCATACTTTTGACTCCCTTTGTCTTGACTGTTGTTCATCCTCCAAATATCTTAATATTTGTAATAAGGCCCCGATAAAAAGGGGCCTTGTGTATTTTTAGCCGCTGGTTTGTCATGAGATTGGCAATGGCTTAGCTTTGACCTGGGTTTTTGATTATTTTCTGTATTGCCCATTAAGGAACGAGGTTATGTCGGAAAACTACATAGTGGCAAAATAGATTGTCGGGCAAAGGCATGCTTTTTGTCATGAACAGACTCAATGACTTTTTCTTTACTCGGTTTCTTAAGGGTTATATGACTAGGTGATATAAAAAATATAACTTGAGAGTAAGATAGTATGGAAGTAGCGAGCTTTTTTAAAACACTGCTAAATATGACGGTGCCGGGTTTTTACCTGAGTCTTATCATTATTTTTATTTTGCACATAAGGCGCAGGGTCAAAGGTAACCCCGGCCTGCCTTTGCCAAGACAACTCTTCCATCTTGTTGTATGCACGGTGGGTGTAACGATTGTTTTAACCGTGGTGGTGTGGGCGCTGTTGTTTGTGTTTACCGTGATTGACGCCGCTAAAGGGTAGTATCGCTATGTAGGCATCCTTTTTTTGTTAGTACTTATGGCAAGGGTTGGCAGGTCACACCTAGGCATGGTTTCTTGTCTCAAGAAGTCTGAAGCATGCATAACCAATTTCGCAAACCAGCATTGAGGCACTCCCCTCGATTTCAGTTTTTCTTTACAGTAGCCTTTCGTCTCTGCTTTTATCTTCTCGCCGCTTCGTTTTTTACCTCGTCTTCGTGTCTACTGTTTGAAACTATTGCCTGTTTCGAATGACTCCTCCTTGGAGCCCCATTGTGCATTTTCTTTACCGCTCTACAGGCAAGAGCTTGTTCCATCCAGCTATAAATACTTGTTGGGGTACAGGCTGTCTCAAAGTGAGACAGTTCTTGTTTTGCAACACTT
>CAZYJQ010000269.1:0-1203 GCA_964647835.1 uncultured Desulfovibrio sp.
GGCACCTATATACGTTCCCTGGCCCACAGCTTGGGGAAACGCCTAGGGTGCGGAGCAGCGCTTGAAATTCTTATCCGGGAGCACAGCTACCCCTTCGGGTTGGAAAAAGCCGTTCATTTGGACGAGCTTGAGGAAAACCCGGAACTATTCAAGCAAAAGCTTTGTTCCATTGCCGAGGCCTTGCCCACATGGATTCGTGTGGTGCTTACTAAGGCCGAAGCGGAAAGAGCGAAAAACGGCAATCCCGTTCCCTTTCGAAAGACTGATAAAGTCAGTTCTTTCACCACGGGGGAGTCTGTTTTGCTTGAACTAGACGACGGCACTCCCGTCGCCCTTGCTGAAACGGCAGTTTCGCAGGGCGAAGAGGTTTGGGCTATTGTTCGGGGGCTGTGGAATAAGCAAGGGTAACTTTGCTAGAAGGCAGGAATACTGCCGCTGGAGGATAGTGCTGTGGTTATGGATACCGCGAAAAAGAAAGAAGTTATTGTTCAATATGGCAAGCACGAAAATGATACGGGTTCCCCAGAAGTGCAAATCGCGCTTTTGACCGCTCGTATTCTTGAGCTGACCGGTCACTTTCAGACCCACAAAAAAGACTTCCACTCCCGTCAGGGTTTGCTGAAGCTTGTTGGTCAAAGACGAAATCTCTTGAACTATCTGAAGAAGACCGATGTTCAGCGTTACAGAGATATCGTTGAAAAGCTCGGCTTGCGTAAATAATAGTTCAAAATGCACCAGTATCGCTTTTTTTGTATGATACACCGCGGTGTGTTGAGCATTTAGCAAGGTATACAAAGGGGGTGTTCCACCCCCTTTGCTTGTTTTATGCCGTAAAAAGAGTATACTGCCCCTATATTTTCCGTCAAAGAGACAAGGTTCTATTTGACCAAATAAAACACAGCTAAGTCTCCTCCACGATGCGTGGTGCTGACCGCTTGTTTTTACTACCCTATACCCGGCAAAGATTTTTTGCCGAGAAAGCTGTGAAGGGGGGTCCGGGAAAAGAGCGCAAGAAACTATCTGCGCTTTTTTGGCGGAATCCCCTTCGATTGGAGATTCTATGAATACTTTTGAATGCACCCGCGTTCTTGCCCAGGTGGGCGGAAAAGAAATTATCTTTGAGACGGGGCGTTTGGCTAATCAGGCCGATGGCGCCGTTTGGATTCAGTGCGAAGGCACTGTTGTGCTTGTGACCGCTTGCTC
>CAZYJQ010000270.1:0-1199 GCA_964647835.1 uncultured Desulfovibrio sp.
GAAGATAGTACATGGCGGCATCACTAGATAAAGATTGCGATAAGGATTTCTTCTTGGGTTTCAAGCACACTAAACAAGGAGGCCAACTCAAGTTCTGCCAGGGAAGAGCGCACCTGCGGGGATGGGGCGTACAAGTAGAGTTTTTTATTGCGACCATAAATACTGGCGGCGAAATTGACTAAGGTGCCCAAAGCCGTTCGACTCAAGGAAATGGCGCTTAAATCAATAATAAGTTTATGCAAACGGTCGGTTACTAAATCATTGAGGGCATTTTTAAACTCATCAATGCCTTCAACGCCGATTTCACCCTTGAAGGAACTGAGCACCGTGTCTCGCTCAGCGGTGATGCCCGTAAAAGGGCGGCAAGCAAAGGATGGAGCGATAAAATCTTTGCCATTGGCGGATATTCCACCCTCTACCACTGAGATGAAATCTTTAAGTAAGCGAGATCCGGTAATATTCTTCATTGATGCATCCCTGTGCGGCGACGGCCCGCGAGACAACCTTGCGTCATAAGATAACAAAGATATTCCAACAATCTAGAATAAATGCAGAGGAATGGCAACACATTTAGGATTTTTAAAGGCTTCCCCCCAAGGAAAAGGAGCGAGAAAAAGAGCCCATTTTCTTTCAAAAAAACCAGGGATGAAAAAAATGTTTGCTACTTTAGCTTTGTCCATGTAGAAACAGGGGGTTGATATTGTACAATAGGTATTCTTATGCTAAGAAAACCACAGATTATTTCATACCACGGGCAACTTTGATTTGCCTGATTTTTAGGAGGTCTCATGTTCTGGTCAACTGCTGCATACGCAATGGGCGCGGCTCCTCAAGGAGATGGCGGCGCTATGGGGGCCCTTGGCGGTCTTGCTCCCCTTATTTTAATGTTTGTTATTTTCTATTTTTTGCTTATCCGCCCTCAGCAAAAAAGAACCAAACAACATAAGCTCATGCTGTCTCAGCTCAAGCGTGGCGACAAAGTTATTACCGCTGGTGGCCTTTTTGGACGCATTGTTGACCTTGACGACAACACCGTTTCCCTCGACCTTGGCAATAGCGTCGTTACCGTCGGTCGTGGTTACATCACAAGCTTGGCTTCCCCCAAAGCTCCTGCCGAACAGCCTAAAGGCAAAGCTGACAACGCTGATAAAAAATAATTTCCTTTTTCGTCTGTTAAAATCATGTGCTTAATCAGGCGC
>CAZYJQ010000271.1:0-1185 GCA_964647835.1 uncultured Desulfovibrio sp.
CTTTATTGCCCCAAGTGCCATACGCCTTTTACCATAACAGAGTACCGGGCTGAAATGGACACGGTCTTGGAAGAGTTTCTTGAAGCTCAATACTCTGACCGGGTTTAACCGACCGAATTTAGCCAGCCCGATTCAGCCAACCGAGCGTAACTGACCGGGTTTAACCAGACACTTCCAGTGCCAGAGGAACCTGAAGGGAACCGCAAAGGCCATGAGGTGACCTGTTCCCAAGGGGGCTCTGCCTACTATCGGCAATCTCGGTAATATCGGTAATATCGACACTTTGGCCATATGCCATCCTTCTTTGGCTGTGAAAATTCACAATAAAATCTCGATAATAAAGCTGTCTTGGCTATAACTTACTTGGATAAAGACTGTATTTAGCGCGCAAAACCCGCCCGCAAGCCTCGTCGATTCGCTCTTCTGAAACCTCACCCTCTTCGACCAAGTCCATCACCCCCTGAAACAACTTCTCAAATAATTCAGGGTCATACTGTAAATTATTGCCAAAAAGCAAAATATCCACACCCGCGTTAAGGGCCAACCCTGCGCATTCTTTTACACTATAGTAATTTGAAATAGCCTGCATATCCAAGTCATCCGTTATGACGAGGCCCTCCCAGCCCAGCTCCTTACGTAAAACTTCCGTAATAATATTTTTTGAGAGTGAGGCGGGATAGGTTTCATCAAATATCTTGTGGAAAACATGCCCAACCATAACCATGGCCTGAGGATGTTTAGGTAGTAAATTGCGGTAAGGTTCAAGCTCTTGCCCCTCCCATGTTTCAGTAACATCAGCCAGCCCTAGATGGGTGTCGTTGGCAGCGCTCCCGTGCCCCGGAAAATGCTTAAAAGCCGCCATCAGACCATGACTTTCCAGAGCCGTGGCAAAGGCTTCGGCGTGCTGAGTCACAACTTCAGGTTCTGCGGAATAAGCCCTGCCAAGCTTGCCAATGGCAGGGGCAAGAGGGTCGATGTCTACATCCACAGACGGTGCGAAATTCACATTTATCCCAACTTCTGCGAGAGTTTTTGCCGCCCCTGAATAAGCTTCAAAAGATACCTCCACAGGCCCGCTTCCAAGGAATTTTGGCGAGGCAAGTTCTGGCATGCCATGAGATTCTTTCAACCGCGCCACACGCCCGCCCTCCTGATCAATACCCACAAAAAGAGGAAGAGGAGCAA
>CAZYJQ010000272.1:0-1170 GCA_964647835.1 uncultured Desulfovibrio sp.
GAGAGAGGCGTTTAAAGAAAACATCCCGCGTTCACAGTTTTGTGCCGTCTTTGGGCGTTGCTTATAGCCCTTTGGATTTTTTAAAGTTGCGGAGCAGCTATGGACACGCCTTTAAAATGCCCACGCCACGACAACTTGGCGGTGTGTATACCTATGGTGGGGAGAGTTTGTTCATTGGCAATCCTGACCTCAAGCCTGAAAAAAGCCGTAGCTGGGATGCGGGCTTTGATATGGCGCATAGCGGATTGACTGGGAGTTTCACCTACTTTCGGACAAACTATAAGGACAAAATAATTGCCCTTAGCCCAGACTCTCGAAAGGAGCGGCACCATAAGAACCTTGAGAAGGCGTATGTTAATGGGGTTGAACTGGCGCTCGCCTTTGATGTTGGGGAGTTTTTTGAACAACCCTATACCTTGGAGCCCTACGCCAACCTGACGCATTTAACAAAGTTTGAAGACGGAAATGGTTACCCTTTGACAGATGTGGCGCGCAACACTTTTTCTTGGGGGCTTAAATTCAATCATCCTGATTGGGGATTACAGTCGAGTTTGGATATAACGTATTATGACAGCCGCCCGAATTCTCGTTCAGGAAAGCAATCGCAGACTTATACGGCAGGGGGGGCGAGCGTTGTGGATTTCTCCTTGAGCCAACGGGTCTATGGCTTTGACGAGGGCGGTGAGTTCAGCCTTAAGCTCGGCGTTAAAAATATGTTTAATAAATACTATACCACCAACACCGATGACGCCATGCCCGGACGTAGCGTCTATTTAGGGGTGGCCTATGATTTTTAAAAATCAATCCCTGCTTTGGCGGCGATTCCTTGCTCAAAAGGATGTTTGACAGGCTGTATCTCTGAAATTAAATCGGCCTCTTCTTTAAGCCAGTTTGTCAACCCGCGCCCTGAAAGGATGAGGTCTTTATTAAGTGTTCTCGCCTTGCTTATGAGCCTTTGGAGTTCTTCTTGGCTGATAATGCCGTAGGAGAGGGCGTAAAGAGCTTCATCCAGAATAAGAATATCTACTTCTTCAAGGGTTTTACTGGCCCAAGTTAAAAGTTTTTGAGCGCATTCGCGTTGTTTGGGCATTTCTTCTTCTTTACGAAAAAAACCTGGCCCGGCAATGTGAACACGGTCGATAAGCTGTTTAATAATCTTCTGTTCACCCG
>CAZYJQ010000273.1:0-1170 GCA_964647835.1 uncultured Desulfovibrio sp.
ATCCTGCTTGCCCTTTTAACCAAATATGTGCCGTTGTAAAGCCCCTACATTATATAAGGACGAAACCAATGATTTCCCCCACCCCTTTTACCGTTCACGACGCCGCCCCTCATATTAGGCATCTCCAGACTCAACGCCCTTTAGTCCATTGCCTTACCAATGGTGTTGTCCAAAACTTTACGGCGAACGTGCTCCTTGCTATCCACGCCAGTCCCGCGATGATTCCCGCCATTGAAGAAATTGAAGACTTTTCGCGCGTTGCCAACGCTCTTTTAATCAACGTTGGAACCATTGAAAAACATTCAGCACAGTCTATGTTTTTTGCCGCCAAAAACGCCAATGCCGTTGGCCTCCCATGGGTTCTTGACCCAGTGGCCATTGGCATTCTCAACTTTCGCACCGAACTTGTGCGCTCGCTCCTCCCCTTTAAGCCCACAGCCATACGAGGTAACCCCTCGGAAATTCTTTTCCTTTCGGGCAAAGAAGCCTCGGCTCAAGGGGCTGATAGTTATGACTCTTCCCTGACCGCCTTGCCTGCCGCCGTAGAACTCGCACGCGAGCACCAGACCGTCGTCGCCGTAACGGGCGAGATTGATTATGTTACCAACGGTGAAGTCACCTACGCCGTGCCCGGGGGAGACCTGCGCCTCACACGAGTAACAGGCACGGGGTGCTCCCTTTCAGCCATGGTCGCCGCCTTCATTGGCAGCACCCATGAAGGCAACCATTTGGAAGCCGTGGCAACGGCCTGCTTTATGATGAAAAAGGCAGGTGAATACGCCGCCAACGCTCAAGGGATGGGCTCTTTCGCAGTGGCCTTGCTCGACGCCCTTTCAACCATTGGCGAAGATATCTAAGGGTGTCATTCCCTTGACATTCGCCAAGGCATACAACACCGACTGGCTTTGCGCCCCGTGACGCCATAAACCTTAAGCAACACTACCAAAGCAAACCTGCGCATGACCCTGCGCCATTGAGCAGTCAGTCCGAATCATATATACGCTCGCTGGCTTTTACCTAAAGGTTCCTGGCTCGGTTTCCTTGTCTAGGGCGGTCAAGAAGCTGATATAACGCGATAACGCTCACAATCAAAAGAGATAGCTATGTCCAAAACCTTTGATTTATCCCTTTATTTGGTGCTCGACACCTCTTTATGCAACGGCGCTGAGG
>CAZYJQ010000274.1:0-1129 GCA_964647835.1 uncultured Desulfovibrio sp.
ATAATCTCCGGGTTTTACTTCCATCAAGGCTTTGTCTTTCAACCAAAGAGCCGTCTCTTTAGCACCCCAGACAATTCGCCTTTAATGTGTTTTTTATAAATTGATTCACGAACAGACTTTCTTACATCTTTATGACGACAATTGCAAGCCCTTAATCAGCTTTGCTTGAGTCCCCTTTTCTTGACCCTCTCCGTCAGACAGCGTAATATCCCTCGCAAGTTTACCGTATTATACAGCGAGGCCCACAACACCTATGAAAAACTCTTCTCCTGCTCTTCCTTCTCTCTCTCATCTCGCCATTATTATGGATGGTAACGGACGCTGGGCTCAAAAGCACGGTCTTTCGCGAAGCGAAGGGCACAGCGCAGGAACAAAATCTGCCCGCGCCATCATCGAAGCCTGTGTAGACTACAACATCGCCCACCTCACGCTCTATACTTTTTCGGCCGAGAACTGGAAACGCCCCGCCGCCGAAGTGGCCTACCTTTTTTCACTGCTTGCCGAGTATATTCACTCTGAGTTGCCTCGTCTGGAAAAAAACAACGTCAAACTTCACATTCTGGGTGACATTAGCGCTCTGCCCCTTGCCACCCGCAAGGCCCTTGAACTCGCCCTTTATAGAACACGCAACTGCACGGGGATGACTGTTCATCTGGCTCTGAACTACTCAAGCCGCGAGGAAATAGCCAGAGCCTGCCGCCTTTGCCTTGAAAACAATATCCCAGCCGACGCCATCACCAGCGAGACCATTCAAGACCACCTTTATACCGCAGGTATGCCCGATCCCGACCTCATTATTCGCACCAGTGGGGAACACCGACTCAGTAATTTTCTGCTTTTTCAATCGGCCTATAGCGAATTTTATTTTACCGACACCTACTGGCCCGATTTTTCACCAGAGGAGCTCCACAAGGCTCTTCTGGATTTTCAAGGACGTTCCAGACGCTTTGGCGCCATTGAATAAACCCTTTAGCTTCACTGTTGCGAGGCTCAAAGCAGGAAGCCTTTGGAGTTTTACAAGTCCTACCTAAACAGCGTAAGCTCATGGCGTACCCTTGCGGTATCCTCCCCTTTACACCATCAACCCGGGAAAACTCATGGCTTTTTTAGATAATAAACCACGCGTTGT
>CAZYJQ010000275.1:0-1126 GCA_964647835.1 uncultured Desulfovibrio sp.
TATGTTCCCAGTATTTTTCGCATAGTTTTCTAAGTTTTTCCGGTCAGAAGGGTGAAGGGTTGGTAAAATACAGCTTTGCTTACAAAAAAAATGCAGTATCTCACCTTCTGTTGGAGCGATGCGTAACGAAACCATATAGTATATCCTCACTAGCTACTGTTCAGGGTTTAGGATACTCAAAGTTCCTAACCCCTGCGCAATTAACTTATTTACTTATTATCATTTTTTTGAGCAGCACTGTCAGCGCGCGACGCAAAGCTTCCCGCGGGAATTTTACCATCATTCGCCTTTGCTGTAGCACTGCTAATCCTTGCGGAGTCATCCTTTGTCATAGAAGTACGTTGATTACCCGAAGAACCGCCATTTTTTGCTTTGTCCTGATTACTCATTTTATAGCTCCTTGTTTATGGTTAATAGACAATGGGGCTATCATAATGACAACGCGAACGAATTACACGAAAGCGTTACGAAACAATTTTGCAGATGCGTTCATTGGCTTGCCTCATTCCCCGCAATATACAAAATAGATAACTCATTACCATACAGATGAGGAGCCAAAAAAGAATGAGCTTCATACAACTCAATCGAACTTTCCGTGAAATTAGCTTAACAGGCCCAGAGCCAAGCGACAATATGGGTCAGCTGGGCTAACCCTAATCAAAGTCCTTAATATTACTTTGCGGGTGCGGGTTTTGAAGGGTTCTTCCTAGTCCTTCCGATAAATAAAACCCTGTTCCGAGGTGACTGCATCTTTGTCATTGGCGAAGGTGCCGCCATACTTAGGACACACCAGTCGCCTATTTTCCTCCGCACCGCCTTGCAGGTAACGGAGTCCGCTATTTAATCCCCTTTGACCCACCAAACAAATAAAGCCCTCCCCCATCGGATAGCTTTTGAACCCTGGTGGCAGGCTTGATATTACGGACTGCGGTACCTGATAACTTCATTGTTGGTATTTCTTTTTTAAGCTCAGAAGTCAAACTGCAACTACCAACAAAAGGACCAACAATTTGTTGATATGCCCATAAACCAAACGAGACAACCTAGGATTACACACAAACATAAAAACTAAGCCCCGACTTGCTTTTAAGGCTTATCGGGGCTTCGTAGGATTCTAGTTGGCGGA
>CAZYJQ010000276.1:0-1095 GCA_964647835.1 uncultured Desulfovibrio sp.
TCACCCTTCTGACCGGAAAAACTTAGAAAACTATGCGAAAAATACTGGGAACATAGACTTAGTGAGTGTCAGGCGACTTGTTTTGGAAAATTGCCTAAGAAAGCCCCTTAGAGATATATGTGGAGAAGAAACAGCTAAGGTTCTTGAAGAAAAACTAGAACTCATTCTCTTTTCTTCTATAGCTTCTATTTATCAAGGTGCTTTTCCATCTATTATTTTACCAACATCTAAAAAGTTGTTCTTCACAGAATACTTTGCGCCCTTTGCTGCACATGTATTCAATGATGATGCACTCAGTGACAACGGAACATCGACAGCCACTTTTCTAGGGGTGGATCGCCCTTTTGAAGGGTGGGTTAAATTGATGGCTACTGAGCTTAAGGTTTCTGAAAAACAGATAAAAATGGCTGTTGGTGACGCCCTTCAGGTCAATGAACGAACCATGCAAAATTGGATGGCAGGCGAGAGCATTGGGAAAATATCGTACCAAGCGTTACAACAAGCGAATATTGCAGGGCGGAAATTCTCAGACAGGCACTTAGCCTGTTTGCTTCTTGTTGTTGTTGCTCAGAACTCAAAACCTTATGCTAAGCAAGCTTTTCAAGCTCTTCCACAGGAAGAGGAGGGGTTTGTGAATCAACTTTTGGACAAGCTTCGCACTTCGCTTCATGTCACCAGTCAAGACTTTATAGAAAGTCACCCGCAGGTCAGTAAATGGGTGGAGATGATTACGCAACTTCATACCTTTATGCAGGGAGGCGCGGGTCATGATAAATGCAGAAAATATTTAAAGGTATGTAATAAGTTTTTTAATGAGCATATTCAGCAATACGATATAGCGGTTAGCCCTGTTTTAGCGTTATGTGATGCCATAATGCTCTATCGAGAGAAGAAATACCCTGCTGCCTTACAAGCCTACGCAGAGTTGTTAAATAGTCTCTGTTGGTCTGGACAACAAGAATTTGATAGCGTTTTAGAAAATACCTTGCAGCTATCAGCTGGACTTGGCGATTGGGTTCAGTTCAAACGGGCGTGGTCTTATGGGGTTATTTCAAAAAAATTAATGGGGATGCCGGAAGAACCGCGGATACAAGA
>CAZYJQ010000277.1:0-1094 GCA_964647835.1 uncultured Desulfovibrio sp.
GGCGGTGAGGCATATAACATCATTGAAGCTAATGATGTGAGTGTTGAAGTGATTGGCGGGAAAAGCACCAACGCTTATGGAATGTATGCCAAATCCACTGGTAACGGCAGCGTTGGCAGCAATACCATCGAAGCAACCGAAGGCCATGCTCTGACGGTAAGTATCACGGCGACGACCTCGGGCAATAGCAATATCTTTGACGCCTATGCCCTGTATTCAACGGGCATTAAGTCTGAGAACAAGATTATTGGTCACAGTACAGAAGGCACCTCCGATCGTATAACCATTGAAGGGGATATCTATACTTCTCGGGGTACCAATAGTATCACCACGGGCGACGGTAACGATATTGTTACCATTAACGGTGATTTGACTGTTAACTCCGGTCGCGACGGGATCAATGGCGACGGATTAAATATGATCAGCACCGGTGCCGGAGATGATATTGTTTCTATTAACGGCAATATCAAGGTGGGTAGCTTGGGCACTGTGAACGGTAAGGGAGCAAACATTATTGAGACTGGCGAAGGCAATGACATCGTTTACCTTAACGGTAAGATTGATTCCGCTGATGCTCTCAATGTAAATATGGGAACGGACGCTGATGGCAATGACCATGATATCCTTGTCTTAACAGCCGGAAGTTATCAAGAATTCATTGAGCAGTATGGCGCCTGGCTAAAAGGTGGCGCCCTCCAAGGCGCAGGTGTTGAGCAACTTCATATTAACGGTATTAATCAGGACGACCTTGATAAGCTCACCCAGTACTTTGAAAAAAATGTTCCGGGCTTTAACGAGATTGATGATTTTACATGGAGCCTTGAAGATACCTTTTTTCTGGATACCGTGGATACGGACAACTTCAATTTGTCTGATTTACTAAGCGGTTATGATGGCGAAAGTGGTGCCCTCCTTGACTTTAGCGGTGCAGGTGGCGTGCAGGGCCAAGCCAATGAGTTCAGCCTCGACGGCCTCCTTAAAAACATGGAAAAAGTCACAGGAATAAAAATTACTGGCGATGCTGACCTTGACAAAGTGGATGTTTCCGGTTGGAATCTTGAAGATACCAGCTCTGATGGCGAGGGGTTCTGGAC
>CAZYJQ010000278.1:0-1092 GCA_964647835.1 uncultured Desulfovibrio sp.
GTTGCACTTACGACCCTGAAAGCCGTGGCGGGGGTACTCCTGATAACCGCCGAGTAAAAGGAACCCTGCACTGGGTGAGCGCGACAAAGTCAACGCCCATTGAAGTACGTCTTTACGACCATCTCTTTACCCAAGACAACCCTGAAGAATTTGGGAACTTCCTCGACTGCATTAACCCCGACTCTTTGAAAACAGTCACAGGTTATACGGACGAAAGTACTGTTGCCACCCCCCAAGGGGAAGTCGTGCAATTTGAACGTTTGGGATATTTTACCCCAGATAAAAGTTCAACACCTGAAAAGCCTGTCTTTAACCGTACGGCGACCCTACGCGACACTTGGGCCAAGATAGAGAAGAAACTCTAAATAAGGGTTCACCCCTAACGACCTTACCCCTAACAAGCCCGATGAGACCAGTTCCCATCGGGCTATTCTCGTCAGGCTGTTCTCATTGGGCTATTATCATTTAAATTTCTTCATAGAAACAACAAGAATTACGGTTTCACCGGGTCAGATGCCCTAGTGATAAGGCAAAGGAAATAAGACAAAGAGGATGAGCTGAGCCTGATAAAGCAGCCCGATTGAAGTAAAGAAAAAATCGGCATTTAGATACAGACCGCTTAGTTACAGACAATCCAGTAAAAGACAATGGGATATGATGGGGGTAATCCAATAAAACAAGAGGAAAAGTGTTACGAATGGCAAGTGCCAGGAAGGGTACACATGCTAGATAAGCAAATCGGCAAGGGCTATCCAAACGACGCAGTCTGACAACGGTCGACTGGCAAAAAACCGTTAAGCAAGGGAACCAAGCCAACTCTTACAGCCAGCCTAGCAGCCATGTTCCTCAATAAAACGAGTCCTGTCACAAGCGCAGATATATGTGAACATGAGGGTGAAAAGATAATCTTCCCCTACACCACAATGAAAGAGGCTGATTTACCACCTCACAACAATCAAAGTTATTCAAGGCTCATAACACAAGCACCCCGCTTCACCGAATCAGGGTGTTTTAGTTCAAGGATTCTCTGCTTAAGAAGCATTGTTTTGATTTACTCAAGCTCTAATAATTATCCCCCGGCGTAGCCGGGGG
>CAZYJQ010000279.1:0-1084 GCA_964647835.1 uncultured Desulfovibrio sp.
CCTCATTGTTACACAAGAGCAAATTGAGCACTTCGCGCAAACCTTAGAAGCTATTTTGGCGGACGGTATTCGCTAAGATACTCCCTCTCTCTCGGTTCTTTTAGCAGGGCGATTTTTGGATAATGTCTATGTTATCGAAAAATCGCCCTGAACTATTTTAGGGGAAATGACAGGCACGGCAGTGTCATGAAGGAAAAAAGGCGGGATGTCCCACGGCCCGGGGAAAGCTGAACAACAACCTAAGGGGGTTAAGCTTAAAAGCATCAAAAAAGGGGGCGAGAAAGCGAGAGAAAGTGAAATGCGGGTACAGCTTAGGCTTTTACCGCTAGACCATAGCAGAAGATACCTGCGCCTTTGTAGTGGATATTGAGGTTGGTGAACCCGCTGGATTTAATGATTTCGTCGGTGTGGCGGTTGAGGTTGCAACCTTGGGCGAGCTTGGGCCAAAACTTATTAACGGTATCGGCGAGGGTCCCCAAGTTTCCTTTGGGTTTTATATGTTCAATAAAGATGAAGAGCCCGCCGGGTTTAAGAACTCGTTGTATTTCAGCCAGAGACTTGTGGATATTAGCGGTGCAGAGAACAAGGGTGGAGACCACCGAATCAAAGTGAGCATTGGGCAGGGGGAGGGCTTCCATATCGGCAGGTATCATATGGAAACTGTCGCGGAAGAGGTTTTTGCCTTTTGTTTCTCCTTCTGCGGAAACTTCTTTGCCGCTTCCTGTAAAGCTGATGATTTTTTCAGGATCGTAATAGGGCAGGTTGGCGCCGGTACCCATGGCGGTTTCCAGCACATGTCCGTGGGCGAGGGGGATAATTTCTGAACGAATCTTGCCCAAGAGACCTGCCTCGAGGGGCTTCATGATAATATCGTAAATATTCATAGTTCTCTCGTATATTAAATTTCTCATGACATGGGAAACATGGGAAACATGGGATTCCTAGGGCATGGTGCCCTAAGTCGGGAGCTTGAGGGGCGAAGCCCTTCAGTCCTTCTCTCCCATCGTTCTCTTCTGCCTTTTCCCCTATTTATACAGCGGCTTCCATCCACACGTTAATATCGTGTTCCAGCTCTGGGCCCGGC
>CAZYJQ010000280.1:0-1071 GCA_964647835.1 uncultured Desulfovibrio sp.
GCCCGTGTTGCTCTGACCGCTTTGACCTGCGCAGAGTACTTTAGAGATGAAGAAAACCAGGACGTATTGCTCTTTATTGACAATATATTCCGCTTTACTCAGGCTGGTTCTGAGGTTTCCGCCCTTTTGGGACGGATGCCCTCGGCTGTTGGTTATCAGCCAACGCTGGGTACTGACCTTGGCGCCCTGCAAGAACGTATTACTTCAACCCAAAAAGGGTCCATCACTTCGGTACAGGCCGTTTACGTCCCTGCTGATGACTTGACTGACCCCGCCCCTGCCACCACTTTCTCGCACTTGGACGGAACGCTTGTTCTCTCTCGTCAGATTGCGGAACTGGGGATTTACCCTGCTGTTGACCCCCTCGACTCCACCTCGCGTATTCTTGACCCTCAAATCGTTGGTGAAGAACACTACTTCGTGGCTCGTGAAGTTCAGCAGGTGTTGCAGAAGTATAAAGACCTACAGGACATCATTGCCATTCTTGGTATGGACGAACTCTCTGACGAGGATAAGCTGGTTGTTGGTCGCGCTAGAAGAATTCAGCGTTTCCTTTCACAGCCTTTCCACGTTGCCGAGGTCTTTACGGGAACCCCTGGCGAGTATGTAAAGCTTGAGGACACCATTAAGGCTTTTAAAGCTATTATTAATGGTGACTATGACCATATGTCTGAAGCCGACTTCTACATGGTTGGCGATATCAGCATGGCCGAAGCTAAGTTTAAGGCCCGTCAGGCTGATTAGTTTTGCAAAGCAAGCCCTGTCCCTGTGAAGGGGCAGGGCGGGCAACCTTTGTGTTGCTCCTGTCAATCCGGCGTTTTGCGCCATAAGGTAAGGAGAAAACATGGCATCTCTTCAACTTGAAGTGGTAACCCCCGATGCTGTGGTTATTGGTTGTGAAGCGGACTATGTCGGTGTTCCCGGCGTAGAGGGTGAGTTCGGTGTATTAGCTGGGCACATTCCGTTCCTCTCAGCCTTGGCCGTTGGGGGGCTTTATTATAAAGCGGATGGCGTGACAAAATATGTCTTTATCTCAGGCGGCTTTGCAGAAATATCTAATAATAAGGTATC
>CAZYJQ010000281.1:0-1059 GCA_964647835.1 uncultured Desulfovibrio sp.
GGAAGACCTTCCCTCCCTTCCGGGGGTATTTGATTGGTTTATCGACCCTTCCACCTGCCTCTTCCAAAGATATCTTGCATCTCTCCCACATCATGTTCATGCAGCGATAAACCACCCAGCCCTGTGGATACGACTAGCTCATCAGTCCAATATGATAGGTGGCAATAGAACTCAAACAAAACCTAGCATACGCCAGCTAATACATCAGCTGATAGCTCGACAATTTCTCCTGAGACACGAGCACTCAGCGCATGTTCCTCGCATGTTCAGCTCATACCCCGCGTACCTTCAAGGTATGCCTTTTCTGTTGTTCAGTTCATGTCCAGATTGTCCCCCGTCCGTCATTTGTCCAGTCATGCTCTTACAACAATTAACAGCCTTAAAAAGCTAAAACCCCCTTGTTTTAAAGCAAAGACGGCATCGCCATGAACTATTTTCCCCACCAAAGGGGGATGCTCTTCTGCCTTACAAGCGTAAGAAAAAATTTCTGTTTACAGGCTTTTTCAGTACGCTCATACCTCAAACGCTTCTTTCAAGCCTTGACTTCAAATTCTCGTGTAGAATAACAACTTATAAGCCCTCATTTGAAGGCTAGCGACTCTTTCCCACTTTTCCTCTCTCCATCCCCAAAACAAAAACTCGGAAAATCCCTAAGGAAATTCCGAGTTTTTCAAGCAGAATAGCTGCTTAGTGTTTTTGCATACTAGTCGCAAGTCTTTTTATAGAATATAGGGGCGTCTTTATCACCTAAAATTCTGAAGGACAATTCTTCACAAGACAACGAGTGCAACTCTCTTACCTTCACACCATAGAATATAGCGCCTAATACAACCCAAACAATCAGGGCAACCCAAGATTCCCACTGAATAGCCGCGGGAGACCCGGGAATGGTTAACAGCCCAAGACAGGTTAAGGAAGCCATAGCGCCAATGATGGCAATAAGCTTAGCCTTGGGGCAGTTGTCCTCAGTCAAGCTGGAGTTCAAGAAGCGTAAGGTTGCAAAGCAAGTCACCGCGTATGCGACAACTGTCCCGATGGCGGACATGCTCACAATCCAGT
>CAZYJQ010000282.1:0-1053 GCA_964647835.1 uncultured Desulfovibrio sp.
CTTTCTCTTGCGCCTCGGTGTTCCTTCTGCTATTTTGCAACTCTGGCTGGCAGATTTATTTATTATGTCAACTTTACATACAGTGAGGCGTGAATATGAATGTAAGAAGCTTTTTGGCGTGTTGTGCTGTTTTGGTCGCTGTTGCCTTTGGCGGACAGGCCGTTGCCGCGGATAAATACATCAACGGCATTGACCCCAACTATCCTCCCTTTGCCTTTGTTGACGAAAAAGGAACCCCTTCAGGGTTTGACGTTGACGCATTGAACTGGATTGCCGACAAAATGGGCTTTACCGTTGAGCACCGCCCCATGGAGTGGGATGGTATTATCCCCAGCCTGATGGCTAAAAAAATTGATATGGTTTGCTCCGGCATGAGTATTTCTCCTGAGCGCAAGGCTGTTGTGACCTTTGCCGACCCCTACTGGTCCATTAAAAAGTATCTGCTTGTTCAGTCTGACAGCAAGCTGACCAAAGAAGAAATTTTAAGCGGTGGGAAAACCCTTGGCGTTCAAAGCGGCACCAACGAAGCCGAATTTTTGAAGCAAGAAAAAGAAAAACAGGGCTGGAATTACACCTTGCGTTTTTATGATTCTCCTCCCCTCGCCATTGAAGACTTGATTAACGGTCGCATTGACGCCGCCGCCATCGATCAGGCCCCTGCTGACGTTGCCATGAAAAAAGCTAAAAAGCCCATTAAGGTCGCAGGCGAATTTGCTGAGCCCGATGAGTTTGGCATTGCTACCCGTAACGAAGACGTGAAACTGCGCGAACTTCTGAACGAAGGGCACAAACTGCTGAAAGCCGACCCTTATTGGGAAGAGCTGCAAGCCAAATATCTTAACGATTAATTATAACTTATAAGCAGATCGCTTCCTGCTCCCATTGGGGGCAGGAGGCGTGCTGTATACACCACATGACAGACTCTTTGTTTCACATCGATGCCGTGCTGAATTCACTTTCAGCTTTTTTTCTTTCTTCCCAAACCGTCATGGGAGCCATGCCCTGGCTTTTGGAAGGGAGCGTCATTACCATTGTCACGGTAACTGTCGCCCT
>CAZYJQ010000283.1:0-1042 GCA_964647835.1 uncultured Desulfovibrio sp.
GGGAAGTAACAGGCTCCATTTGTCTATAGGCGGCGGCGTTAGCTACCTGAAGAATTTTAGCGGCTAGTTTGGGACTACGTTCAATAACCCTTGTTACGTCAGCGATGGACGAGGGAGAGCCTGCCTTGGTAACGGAATACAAAAGAGGGATAAGGGTAGGCTCATAGGGTAATTCAGGAGGATTAAGGGAAAGCTCATGTAAAAAATCAACGACTTCCTGTTCTTTTTGACGCATGAGCATTTGCGCGCCAAGGTTTTCTTGCGACCCCTTTTTGTCAGACGATACCCCTGCCTTATCTGACGACGATCCACCCAGAGCATGAACCCCGGCCGCACCGGACAGCCCTTGAGCTGACCCGCACGCTGGCTCCGATGCCTGTACAGAAGTATATACCAATTTTGGCTGTGATTCGCTCATCATTTGTCTCCGCTAGCAAGAAAACCCTTGGTGTGCTGTGGGCTCTTTACCGCTTTATGAACATGGCCCTTTATCTGCCCCTTGGGCAAGAGTACTTTGGCTAACCGCCTAGGGGGCTGGCTAGGTCACTTCACAGGAACGGACTTCTGGGAGGTCACAGTAATCGCCGCTTATTTCTGGGGGGCTTCGCCAATAGGGTCTGGTTGTCCGCCAGCTGTTTTTGCCGTTGCTTCGCCCAGCTGCGCTCCAACCTCTTCGCCCGAACCAGCTGGCGCCACTTGATCAGTCTGTTGCCCAGCTTGCTCCTGACGTGCCCTAGCCTGACCTGTTCCTGCCTGATTCGGCCCTGCCGGGTTTACTCCAGCCTGGCTTGTTCCGGTTTTGGCCTGCTGAACAGCCCGCAATACTTGGAGCACGTTTTGCTGTTGATTATCGGGGATGAGTTTCTTTTGAACCATCCACATTAGAAATTTTGTTGAAACCTCGTGCTGCGGGTTAATTTTTAAGGCAACCAGCAAGGTGCTCACGCACGATTCTATCTGCTTGAGCTCCAGATAGGCCCGAGCCAGATTATAATGCAGGTTTTCGTCTTTTTCCGAAAGCTCCAAAGCTCGTTTATAATAG
>CAZYJQ010000284.1:0-1038 GCA_964647835.1 uncultured Desulfovibrio sp.
GCGTAAGCACCCTTAGGCACAATGATGGTAACCGTAAGGGCTTTATCGAAAGCCGGGTTATAGGCTTTTTCGCCTTGGAGGTTTACGTAATACCCGCTGTTGTTGATTTCGTTTATTGCGCTAGAGTAATAAGAATACATCCCATAAACTTCAGTGAAATTATCAGGGTCTATCTCAATACGCACCGAATCAACACCCTGGATATAGTTACCAGCCTTGTCGCTAGCGTAACGTACGTCTGCTTTGAGCCCGTACCCTATGTGTTTTTTGACCGATGCGCTATGATCCATGATGCTGGAAATATCCATAGTAACGGCACCGGTGTCATTAATAAAGTTATAGGTTGCGTTAGATTTCATACCCGCGACTTCTGTATTCCTATTGTAATCTAAAAAAGTTTCCTGGGCATCTATATGCACAGACCCCACATTTTCTATCAAGTTATAGCTGCCACTTCCTTGACTGACGCCACTCATACCAGAGACATTCCCCCGCCCTTTTACCGTGAGGGAGACAGCCCCGGCCACATTGGTGATATCGTTATGCGTTGGTTCTCCACCATACGAACCATGAACATGCATACCATGGGCGGCGGCGGCCCGCAGGTCACCTGTTTCTGTGGTATCTGCGGTAATACGTACCGCCCCCTTCACTTTGTCAATAATATTAACACCACGATTGTATGTAGCCATACCCCAAGCCTCTGTCTCAAAAATGACATCTTTGCCCACATTACGGATTATGTTATCGCCGTTAAGGCTACTACCACTATTGTTGGTATGCATTGCGGTTCCAGCAGTGGCAATCCTTAGGGTACCCGTCACATTCTCAATGGTATTACTTGCATTGGCGCTACTTATATACATACCCTTTGTGGAGGCCCCTGTACCAAGCAAGGTAACGTCTCCGGCTACATTTGTAATGCTGTTCTCGCCAAACCTAACGCGCATAACACCAGAAGAACTCCCATCAGTTTCAAGGAGCACACCGCCAACAGTATCAATGGTATTTTTGCCCCCATTGTGGGCATACATGGCC
>CAZYJQ010000285.1:0-1033 GCA_964647835.1 uncultured Desulfovibrio sp.
TTCGCATCCAAGAGGCCAGGGGTTCAACTCCCCTCAGCTCCACCAGATACCTGATGGCACTTCCATCGACTTGATGGGAGTGCCTTTTGTTATGGCGCTTTTCGCGAGTAGCATTCGTAGTTCTCTCCGCCCCCCCCAAAAACAAACGGCTTTGGCCCTTGATATAACAAGAGCCAAAGCCGTAAAGTCATGTGAGCAAACAGCAGTATTTCTACGGAGACTAAACCGTTTTCTCGACGTCCTCTTCTAAGATATCGGCTCGCCGCAACAGCTCTTCAAACTGCATATCGATGGCTAAAATCCCCGAGATGGCATCTTCATCGTCAAAGACAGGAACCGACACAGAAATGATAAGTTTATCCGTAAAATGCGACTGGTAAATATCCATTATATGAAGCTTACCTGTTTCAACAGGCACTTGGAACCACTCGCGTTCTGAGAAATCAAATCCCAGCGGTAAGCTCTCGTATTTCGCTTTATATTTCGGGTCAAGAACCGCCGAAGCCAGTAACTTACCCGTGGTGTCCACCAAAGACATATACTGAATAAAGGGGTAGTTTCGGAGGGATTCTTCCATCCAAGGGTAATGTTCCACTCCGGTACCGACAATGCGGCAATTTCGAGCCAAGTTGGAAATAATAGCAGCCGAGAGTTTTCCCGCCACGGCCCGCATACGCTGCAGCTCCGAAGGATACAGTTCAGGCATGTAGCGCTTTGCCAAGAAGGTCATCTCCTCATTGGAAAAAGAAGTCGTTCGTCCCCCCTCGTACTCACGCAAAATAGCTTTATATATTTCGCCAACGGCAGGGTGACCTTTGCTGATTTCCTTATCACCCTTCAGCTTTAAGTTATTATTAATCCAAAAAGCCACGCCCGCTCGCCCTGACTTATCCGTAATAATAATGGGGACAGGACGCCCTAAAAGACGTTTGGTATCAAAAATATTATAAATCTCTTCATTTTTGGCAATGCCGTCCACATGAATGCCCGCGCTGGTGGCGTTAAAGTCCCTCCCCACAAAGGGATAGTTGTG
>CAZYJQ010000286.1:0-1030 GCA_964647835.1 uncultured Desulfovibrio sp.
TCCTTCGGCCAACTCGGACACCTCTCCGCAAGAGAAACTACCTAGCAAATATACAGGATAAAGGCAAGTTGAAATGATAAAATAACTCCATCAAATAATTAATTCTTGAAAAGCGCGGGGGTTGAGCGTATCATCATAACGATAATGACAATCATCAAGACAGGAAAGTCTTTCTTAGACCTGCTTATGGGTGCATGCATTATCAATTGAGACAACTATCGGCGTTCCTTTGGAATAGCCGAGCGAGCTAGTCGTTGCTTTAATAAAACGAGATAAACACTGCGCCAGCCCGATGAATTAATCAATAGGCTCGTTTTGCGGTATTTTGACTCGTTATTTTTTAATGCTCTGGCTGGTTTTTTGGCCATGAGCCTCTCAGATTATCGGACGAGGATGAAAGTGACGATGTGTTCTATGGTTCTGCGGCTTGATGGAGGGGGCTGTGAGTCCCTTGCTCTGGCCCTAGTTGGCTCTAAGGTGGAATCTATTGTTACAAGTGAAATGAGGTAGATAGATGTTACAAAGAACGATGCAAGACTTTTATTCTTTTTTGAATAGCAGAGGCTTAAAAAATACGCCCCAACGTCGTCTTATAGTGGAAACTTTTTTAGCAACCACTGACCACGTTACCACCGAAGATTTATATGCCCTTGTGCGCGCTGTTGACCCCAAGGTCGGGCAGGCAACGGTATACCGTACCTTGCGCCTGCTCTGCGACGCTGGCCTTGCCAAAGAATTCCATTTTGGGGGTGGCATGGCGAGCTATGAGCCTGCCGAAGGGGAACACCACGATCATCTCATCTGCATGAGTTGTGATAAAAATCTTGAAGTCGTTGACGAAACCATTGAAAAACTTCAAGAAAAACTCGCGGCTAAGCATGGTTTCTCACTGACATCGCACCGTATGTATCTGTATGGTATATGTTCTGACTGCGCTAAAAAAAATAAAAAATAGTTCTGCGCCTTATGCAATGGCGAATTGTATGCCGCATCTAAGTCGAAATAATTGGGCTTGGGTGCGGCTCTTTTT
>CAZYJQ010000287.1:0-1026 GCA_964647835.1 uncultured Desulfovibrio sp.
GGCGGGGCTGTGCCACAGGTTGATTTGCTCTCTGCCAAGGAGCGTTACGCTGTCTTGCACGAAGCCATGAAACAAGGCCTTGTTTCTGCTTGTCACGATTTGTCTGACGGTGGTTTGGCAGTGGCTTTGGCTGAAATGGCCTTGGCTGGACGTCTTGGAGCTACGGTTGATTTGGATAAGGTTCTCGCTGACGGAGCCTTAAATCCCTGGGAGATTCTGTATTCAGAATCCGCCAGCCGCCTGCTGGTGACCGTCGCCCCCGATAAGGTTCAAGCCTTTGAAAGGTTGTTCGCCCATGAATTGGGCTTTACAGCCGCTCACGTTGGCGCTGTTGAAGCAGGCCTAGAGGTGGTCGTTCAGCAGGGAGGGAAGACCCTTGTAACTGTTGATGCGAACTCCTTGGCGGAAGCCTTTAAAGGTACCTTGCAGTAAAGCTTCTTTTTCCTCGCAGGTGTTTTGATACAAAAAGCCCCGTTTACACGGGGCTTTTTTGCGTAGGGGGGGCTAGTTCATACATTTCCATTTTTCTATAAAGGGTGGGTCTGCTAATGCCCAGTATCTTGGAGGTCTGCTGAATATTGTTTTGGCAGTATTCCAAGGCTTGCGCGATAGCTTCCTTTTCCCTTGCCGCTAGGCTGAGGGGCGGTTCGTTGCGCTCTTTGGGAAGGGTGAGGTGCGCTAGAGGGGGTTCGTGGTCAAGACCGAAATGCTCAGGGCAGAGGGTTTTTCCCTCAGCCAGATAGATGGCTCGCTCAACAGCGCCTTCAAGCTGACGGATGTTTCCCGGCCATGCGTATTCTTTAAGCATGGTACTTGCTGGGATGCCAAGGGGGGGCAGGTCTCGCCCCAGTTGGGCTGCGTGGCGTTTGATAAAATAATCCGTTAACAACAACACATCCTCGCCCCGTTCCCGCAAAGGAGGGATAGAGAGGTGAAAGGTGCTGATGCGATAATACAGGTCGCTGCGAAAATGGTGCTCGTCAACAAGGTCGCCTATATTCTTGTTAGTGGCGGCGATAACCCTGA
>CAZYJQ010000288.1:0-1025 GCA_964647835.1 uncultured Desulfovibrio sp.
CACCGGACGTTTTATCATAACCAAGAGTGTAAAAAGCTACTTATCCGGTTATTATCAGGCGAGTTAGCTGCCTATTTACCGAGGTCCTTCATAACATCATCAGGAACGGGCACACCGGCCTTTTTCGCTTTTTCAAACCATTCTTTAGCTTTTTTGGTATCTTTTTTAACACCTTCGCCCGTGGCATAGGCTTTACCCATGGCCATTAAAGCCTGGGGATGTCCACGGTCTGCCGCAGCCTGAAAGTTTTTAATGGCATTGGCGGTTTCTTTGGCCCCACCCTGTCCGGTCATTTGAAGCAGGCCCAAACCAAACTGCGCGTCGGGATGTCCCACGCCAGCGGCTTTAACCCACTGATCTCTGGCTTTTTTCATATCCGTGTTGCCCATGGCGCCCGAATAATAGAGCATGCCAAGGTTGAACTGGGCATTGGGAAGACCAGCCTCAGAGGCCTTTATCCACCACTTTTCAGCTTCTTTAAAGTCCTGTTTTTGTCCGCTGCCCGATGCTGCCAAAAAACCCATAATATACATAGAAATAGGTTCTTCTTGCTTCACAAGATCGGTAATAATGGTTTTTGCCTTGGAGAACTCTTTGGCTCGCATGGCGTCTTCTGCTTTACGCAAAGTGTCATGAACAGCTTGAGGGTTATCAGTCTTAAAGGCCGCCAAGGCGGGAGTAGCAAAGGTGAGACACAAAACGGTCAACAGTATTTTACAAAAAACACGCATAATAACTCCTCGTTAGAACCTGAGAAATAAAGCCATCAGGTCATTTTTCTGGGGCTCAATATACTTCGCAAGAACACAAAAAAGCAACCATTTTGCCAATGATTTTTATGTTTTCTTTTCAAATTGTTCCCTTTAAAGAGTCTAACCCACTACTTGCCTAATGCCAAGTTTAAGGATATTCTTTTCGCTTATGTTGCAACACAATATTCCCCTATAGCCCCTATTCCCCTCTATTTATCGGTGCGTCAATTATGAAGTATTATACTATTGAAGAAGAATGGAGCCGCGCTGCCA
>CAZYJQ010000289.1:0-1015 GCA_964647835.1 uncultured Desulfovibrio sp.
GAAGCTATCGGTGCCGAACTACCAGCCCATAGCTTTGGTTTAGGCCGCTCGCTATTGCACCCTACGCCAACTCTACTAGAGCAATTTGGGCATACTGAATTACCTAAAAAATTCGCAGGGCAATCAAACTATTATAATAGTTTTTTCCTCAACCCCTAGTAATAGTATGACAACAACTCTTCATCGGACACAAAACCCGACGAGCCGTCTTCCCATACGCCTCATAACCCGAAGGTCGGTGGTTCAAATCCGCCTCCCGCAACCAAGTTAAATACAAGGACTCTTTGAAAGCAAAGAGTCCTTTTTTCATGCTCTTTTATTAACATCATTGACTAACTATTGGTGGGAACTATTATTCTTTCACCGGAACCTTTTTTTAAAATATTTCTAAAAATGGTCACCAACTAGGTAACCCCCAACAGGCAGGGCTTAGAGGTTTCCCTTGGCCACCCCGACGAGGATTGTTTTCTCCAAACTTAAGTCTGCCACAACCCATTTCAACTGGGTCTTCTCTGTTGCACTCTTGCCAACTAAGCTATTGCCTTTGAAGTGAGTAAAGCGCCAATTTGAAAATATCTTTTCGCAATCAAGGTAAAAGTGACTACTTCTATATGCAGCCTTTTCCGACTCAGAAAAACACTCCACGCTATCTTTTGGATAGGCGCCTTCCTGTCACCAACAGTCTGTATACTTTGGGGGAAGAAATGCTTCAAACTAGAGACGTAATCTCTCCTTGAAAGCCCTACTCAAAATAGGATGATTACCCTATATATCCTAAAGCTGGTTTGAAGATGTGGACTCACTCTACATTTTCTTCCTGAATATCTTACCTTCCTCTACTTCGTAATACTATTTAACGCCAAACATACCCATTGCCTAATTCCTCACATAAGCGTACGGGTAGGTAAATAAAGACAGCCGAGGGAAAAATGCGAACGTCAATGCGATGCCATTTATATAGCGCCGTAACCATTTTATTATGGAGTTACGCTTATGTTGGCACCCGGTTTGTCGT